>CAIXBT010000231.1 GCA_903917755.1 uncultured Bacteroidota bacterium | reverse complement strand
TCACCTTGCTTTTCGAATAAGCGCAGTGCATCGACCACACGGAGCGCGTCATCTATATTACGTCCCAGCGGGAGGTCATTGACCAGTTGATGTCTTACCACACCTGCTTTGTCTATCAGAAACAAACCGCGATATGCGATCAGTTCGGCAGTAGCCTGCATTTGATTGTTGTCATCATAGAAATAATCTCCGTTGAGGACATCATAATTAGCAGAGATGGTCTTATTAGTATCAGCTACGATAGGGTACGTGATACCTGCTATTCCGCCTTTGTCTTTAGGTAGCTGCAACCAGCCCCAGTGGGACTGCTCTGTGTCTGTAGAGCAAGCTACCACCGCGGTTTCGCGCTTAGTGAACTCAGCCAGTTTCTCCTGAAATGCATGCAGCTCCGTAGGGCATACGAAGGTGAAATCTTTTGGATAGAAGAAGAGAATAACATGCTGTTTGCCCAGATATTGATCGAGCGAGAAGTTGTCTACGATCTCCTCACCGTTTATTACGGCTTGTGCCTTGAATGAAGGCGCTTTTTTTCCTACTAATACTGCCATGATGATTATTTTTTATTATTTATTGAAAAAATTCTGTCAGCAAAAATAACCATCAATGCGAGGATTAAAAGCCTAAAAAACTTTTTTACAAAGACTTAACGAGATGCCATTTGAGTAGACATAGTGAGGATATGCTTAATAAGGCACACATATGCGCAAAATAAGCTTACTTTCGCCCCCAATAAAAATGGCAAAATGAGTGTAGAAAATGCTTTAAGAACACGTGGCAATAACCAGTGCGAATTGTGTAAATCTGAAACCAAGCTTATGGTGTATGATGTGCCTCCACATCCCGAGCAGCGCGAAGAAGACAGCATACTGGTATGCGAAAAATGTAATCTGCAACTGACCAAGAAGGAAGAACTGGATAGCAAGCATTGGGCATGTCTGAACGAGAGCATGTGGAGCGAGGTGCCTGCCGTGCAGGTGGTGAGCTGGCGTATGCTGAACAGGCTGAGGAATGAAAGCTGGGCTGCTGATGCCATTGATATGATGTTTCTGGATGAGCCTACTATGGAGTGGGCTAAGTCTACAGGTGACCACGAGAACTCAAGCGAGGTGGAACTACACCGCGACTGCAATGGTAATATCCTGCAGGACGGTGACAATGTGGTGCTGACCAAAAGCCTGGATGTAAAGGGCTCGTCGCTCAATGCCAAACTGGGCACTGTAGTAAAAGGCATAAAACTGGTAGCAGACAATGTAGAACAGATAGAAGGCAAAATAGAGGGCCAAACGATCGTGATCCTCACTAAATATCTGCGCAAGGGCTAAGCTTTTGGGAGTAGTGCTATAGCTCTATTTTGCCAGAGAAGTTTTAGCCGTTTTATTCAATTCATCCAATTGGATTTGAAGAAGTTTCTCCTGTGCGGGGGTGCAACGCTTGCACCACATCAGAAACTCAAGAACTTTCTTTTTCAATGGGGGATCATTGTCTACAAAACCCGGATTGGCAAATATTACCCTGAGGTCGTCAGGGATATGCTTGTTCATGCCTAAAAAGCTCGGGAGAAAGTGCTCCAGCATCAGGCGCATAAATCGCAGTTCGGGGTCCTTTGAATCTCTTTCCACCGCGCTGTTAAGATGATTTCGCGATTTGATCACGTGTTTCATCTTGGCCCAGTTGCCATCATCGTATTGACAGTATATGGCATTGCATATGCCGAAGTAGCATTCCTCTACCGGAGTTTTCTTGTCTATAGATTCTAATTGCAAGGTAAGGGAATCCAAAGCGGTTTTATGCTCAAGAGCCTGCAGGAAGAGATCGCGCAACTGCTGCCGGTTAAATTGCTGACAGAAACTTTCTGTTTGAATTATAAAGGAAAAAAGAAGGACCAGCCACTTCATCTGTCACAAATTCATTTACCACGAAGATAATAAAATAATATCTGTCTCGCTCAGCTCAGGTGAGTGGCCGTTTTTTCCTCTTTATAAAAGAGGCAGCGGAATGATCAGAAAAGATTTCTCCGCAGGCCGGAACGGCAGCTGCGAAATGACAATCGTGTTTTAAACCCGATCCTTTTTGTCATTCCGTAGGAATCTTTCTAGATTTTTTGAGACATAGTGGGGCACGAGTTTAAACTCGTGCCAAAGAAGGCCTGGATGATATAATGTGTGCAGGGTTGTTTTAGTTTCTGCGGAGGTCAAACTTCTCGATCTTGTTATACAAGTGGCTGCGCTGTATGTCGAGGATCTCGGCGGTTTTTGATACATTCCAGTTGAACTTGCGGAGCTTATGCTCGATGAATAGTTTCTCGATGTGCTCTTTGAAGTCCTGGAACTTGTCAAAAGATTCGAAGAGGTCTGTAGGAGTTTCCTTGGCTTGAGTATTGGTCACGAAGCTCTTCACTTCGTCTTCGGTGATCTTCTGGTCGCTCAGTATCACGAGGCGCTCCATCACGTTGCGCAGTTCGCGGATATTGCCATCCCAGCGCATGGTCTTAAGCTCTTCGAGGGCCTTGGGCGTGATGACCTTCTTAGGTATCGCATAGTCCTCGCATATCTCGCGCACGAAGCGGTCTGCGAGCTGAGGTATATCGTCGGCGCGCTCATGCAGCGATGGCACATGTATCAGGATCACACTGAGACGGTGATAGAGGTCCATACGGAAGTTGCCCGCTTCGATCTCTTTGGTCAGGTCTTTGTTGGTCGCCGCTATGACACGCACATCCACGAGGATGTCCTTGTCGCCGCCCACACGGGTGATACGGCTTTCCTGAAGGGCACGGAGCACCTTAGCCTGTGCGGAGAGGCTCATATCGCCTATCTCATCGAGGAAGAGCGTACCGCCGTTAGCCAGTTCGAATTTGCCGAGTTTCTGCTTGATGGCAGAGGTGAAGGCACCTTTCTCATGGCCGAAAAGTTCACTCTCGATCAGTTCTCCGGGCATGGCAGCACAGTTCACTTCTATCAGCGGACCTCCAGCGCGGTTAGACTTCTCATGTACCCAGCGGGCCACGAGTTCCTTGCCGGTGCCGTTCTCGCCGGTGATCAGCACGCGGGCATC
>CAIXBT010000230.1 GCA_903917755.1 uncultured Bacteroidota bacterium | reverse complement strand
TCTACAATTTTGACCAGATAAAGCAAGCCGAAGAAGAGGTGCAGCAAAAAGAAGTATTGCTCAATAAACTCATTGAGGTCAACCATCACTTTTACGATAGTTTGCTTTTTCACCGGGTCATCAGAAACTTTGTAATACAGGCGGGCGACCCGGCCTCTAAATATGCTGATGATACCGTGAAACTGGGCGATGGGGACCTGACTTATACCATCCCTGCAGAGATCATGCCCGATCGCTATTATCACAAAGCCGGCGCTATCGGTGCTGCGCGTGATGAGAACCCGGCCAAAGCCTCATCTGCCTGCCAGTTTTATATCGTGCAGGGCAAACAGGCCAATGACTCGACCTTCATCAAGTCCAAGATACGTACCAATGGCTATGAGACCCCGGAGTCGCATAAAAAAGTCTACAGAACAGATGGCGGAGTGCCACATCTTGACTCACGCTATACCGTTTTTGGAGAAATAGTTTCGGGCTTCGATGTAGTGGACAAAATAGCTGCTGTCGAGATCGATGCAAATGACCGACCGAAAAAAGAAGTGCGGATCATCAGTATCAGAATGGTAAAATAGAGTTAAGGATGCCTGTCAAAGAAGTGTCTGTCATCTTCTCGATCTTCCACAGACGGTACCTGAGTTTTGCGATCGAAGTTCCTGAAATTGAACGAGAGAAATAATCCTGCCACGGCACCGCAGATGTGACCTTCCCACGAAATGCCATCCTGCGGTTTGAATCCCACCACCATTCCGCCATAAAAGAATATGACGAAAATAGCGATGCTGATAGAAGCCAGATTTCTGCGAAATAACCCCGAACCTACCAGAAATGCAGCCATACCGAATATCACACCACTCATACCCACATGGATAGAATTTGGTGGACCGAGCAGCCAAAGCAGTATGCCCGACACTATTTGTATCAAGATAAAAAGCATCATTCCTATCTGCCTGTAGGTATTGAGCAGTACGAAGAAGAGCACCATGAACGGCAACGTATTATTGAGAATGTGGGCAATGTTTCTGTTGTCATGTATATAAGGCATAAAGATGATGCCCCTCAATCCCTGTAACGATCTGGGTACAAGTCCATACTGCGGAAGGTCAAGGTGAAACAGCATGTCACAACCCCATAGCACCCACAATACTGCGGTAATGCTGAAGGTAATGTATAATGCACTCCTCAGCTGGCGTCCTTCGTTCTCTATATTTTGAATGATACTCATCAATTGCAATATAAATAATGTATCCAATATTTATTATCAGTTCACAGACATTATTCATTTTTTTCAATTCATTATTCTCTGTTATATTCACTCAAAATTAATCCCGCATGAGATTTTTAGGATTTATACTTTCATCAGCCATCACTATCGCGTTGATATGGGTACTCAATCACCCGCTGGCTCCCGCTCCTGCCCTTGGCAAATTTTTCGACCCGTATAACGGCTTCTGGCAAAACGCAGAAAGCACCAAACATTTCAAAGACATGGACCTACATATCGAGGGCCTGAGAGATAAGGTAGAAGTCTATTTCGATGACAGGCTGGTACCTCACGTCTACGCCAAAAACAATGAGGACCTGCTCTTCATGCAGGGGTATATCACGGCCAGGAACCGCCTCTGGCAAATGGAGATACAAACGCAAAATGCTGCAGGAAGAATATGCGAAGTGGCTGGAGAAAAAGCCCTCAAGGCAGACCGTTTGTCCCGTCGCATAGGTCTTGCTTTCGGAGCAGAAAATTCAAAAGCATTTATTGAAAAAGATGCCGAAAGCAATGATCTGATCAGGGCCTATTGCGCTGGTGTGAATGCTTATATCAAAACCCTCAAGCCCAAAGATTATCCATTAGAATACAAACTGCTCGGCTATGCGCCGGAGGAATGGACACCACTCAAAGTGGCCCTGCTGCTCAAAAATATGGCCAATATGCTTTCGGTTTATGAGTTTGACATAGAGAATACAAATTTCGTTTCAAAATTCGGAGAAGATCAGTTTCATTATTTCTACCCCGAGCGCGACTCGTTCAGCGACTATATCATCCCCAAGGGAACCAAATGGGCATTCGGTCCTGACAGCGCTCTAAACGTCAAAACCGAAGCCGCTCCCAAAGGAGAAAAGATATCCAATCTCGATCACGACTGGGGCGAAGAGTCATATGACAGAACTATCGAAAAACCTAAAGAACTGAACGGGTCTAACAACTGGGCCGTGTCTGGCAGCAAGACCAGATCAGGCAAGCCTCTTCTATGCAATGACCCGCATCTGCAACTCAATCTGCCATCTATCTGGTATGAAATGCATCTGGTATCGCCATCTATGAATGTATATGGTGCCACCCTGCCTGGTGCGCCATGTGTGATAAGCGGATTCAACGATTCTATTGCATGGGGTGTGACCAATGGCGGCCGCGATGTGCGTGACTGGTTTAAGATCACCTTCAAGGATGACAGCCATGATGAATATCTGGTGGATGGCAAATGGGAAAAGATCCAACGCCGCATCGAGCATATCAAGATCAAAGGTGGCACAGAATTTCTCGATACCGTTCTCTATACACGTTATGGCCCAATTGTGTTTGATCGGAGTTTCGGAGATGTAAAATCCAAACAATATCTGGCCATGAAATGGACAGCCCATCAGGGTTCTAATGAGTTTAAAACATTCTATCTGCTCAATCAGGGCAAGAATTACGACAATTATATAGATGCTCTCACTAACTATTCATGTCCTTCGCAGAATTTTGTATTCGCCTGCAGGAATGGAGATATAGCTATCAAGGAACAGGGTAATATGCCGCTCACCAAAATGTTTGTGACAGATGGCAGCAGATCAGAGAATGACTGGAACAAAGTGATACCAATAGCCAACAATCCAAGCGTCAAAAACCCTGAACGCGGATTTGTGTCGAGTGCGAATCAGTTTCCAGTGGATGAGACCTATCCTTATCCCGTCACACACGTCGGTATCTATGAGGATTCACGAGCGATGCGTATCAACCGCCTGCTGGAAGCATCAGACAAGATGGATGCCGCCTATATGATGAAAATGCAGTCGGACAATTATAATGTGATCGCCTCGCTTATGTTGCCGACAATGCTCCGCGTCATAGACAGGAGTAAGCTAAAGGGCGAAGAACTGGATGCACTGAAAGCCCTGGACAAATGGGATTATAACGACAATAAAGATTCAAAAGCGACTGTTTACTATGAAGCATGGAATGATGAACTAAAAGATATGCTGTGGGATGAAATGAGTGACCCCTCACTGCCTATGCGTAGGCCTAATGCATTCAGAACGGCTTATTTCCTCAAGGAAGACAGCACAAGCGCCTTCTATGACAATCTCCAAACGGGAGAAAAAGAGACCCGTGAGATGATCGTACTCGAGAGTTTCGATAAGGCAATGAATAAGCTCAAACAGCAATACGGCACGCTGGCAGGTATCAAAGATTGGGGAACTCATAAGGCAACGATGGTACATCACCTCTCACCTGCATTGGATGCATTCAGCAGAATGAATGTATACTGCGGGGGCAACAGAGGCATAATCAACGCTACCAGCCATGAGCACGGACCAAGCTGGAGAATGATCGTGGACTTTGGCGATATGAAGGCCTATTGTCTCTATCCCGGCGGCCAGTCTGGAAACCCAGGCAGCAAATTCTATGACAATATGATAGACAAATGGGCCAATGGAGAATACTATGAAGCCAAATTCGGACCTAAAGAGCAAATGGGAAAAGACAAATTATTTAAACTGACAGCAGACAAATAAGACTAGGATAATAGGATTATTGATTAAAAGAATTAATACAAAACTAAAAACAATGAAATTAGTTTCAGCCATCATTACCGTTATTATCATCAGTGCCATACTGGAGAATTTCCTTCCCTGGTGGACTATTGCACCGGTAGCATTTATCGTCAGCTATTTATTTAAACTCAAATGGTATCAGGCATTTCTGGCAGGATTTCTTGGCTTATTCATCCTGTGGGCAGGCATGTCATTCTTTATAGACCATTCCAACGAGCATATACTTTCAGATAAGGTCTCAGTCCTATTCTTCAAATCCGTCAAACCTATGGCCCTGATCATCATGACAGGTGTGATAGGTGGTCTGGTAGCGGGTTTCGGCGGGCTGGCAGGATCTTTTTTAGTGAAAAAGTAGCAAGTCCCATCAGGACAAAATGATGGCGCAGAACAATCAATTTCCTCAAAAAACAGTAATTTCACATTGCATTCACACTTCAGATAATCACCAAATCATAAATAGCCATGCCTCATTATATCACACGCGGTAGCATACCTCACAAAAGGCACACCCAGTTTCGAAAGCCTGATGGCGGGCTCTATTCGGAGCAGCTGGTCAGCACGGAAGGTTTCTCCAATATCTACTCGCTGATCTATCATAACCATCCGCCTACCGTGGTCACAAAGATCGATCTGCCTATTCATGCGGCTCCCTGTATAGCGGCTGACAAAAACATGCAACACAGGTGCTATAAGGGCTTCAAAATAAGGCCGGAGCCGGATTACCTGCACTCTCGCAAGTATGTGCTGGTCAATAGTGATGTTTATATCTCTCTGGCAGCACCGCAGCAGAGCATGAACTATTTTTTTAAAAATTCGGGAGCTGATGAGGTGATCTTCATACACGAAGGATCAGGAAAGCTAAAGACCGTATATGGAGAAATGAAATTCAGCTATGGAGACTATGTGGTCATACCCCGCGGCACCATCTATCAGCTGGAGTTTGATACCGACAAGAACAGGCTTTTCATCGTAGAATCTTTTTCGCCGGTCACCTACCCGCAGCGTTACAGAAATGAATTCGGCCAGCTGCTGGAGCATTCACCTTTTTGTGAGCGCGATATAAGAGGCCCCGAGAACCTTCAGACTCATGATGAGAAAGGGGATTTCTTAGTGTATATCAAGAGAGATGACATGCTCTATCCATATCATTATGCTTACCATCCTTTTGATGCTGTGGGCTGGGATGGCTGTCATTATCCATTTGTATTTTCGATACATGATTTTGAACCGATCACAGGCAGGGTACATCAGCCGCCGCCGGTACACCAGACATTTGAGGCCAGAAACTTCGTGATATGCAGTTTCGTGCCCCGCAAATATGACTATCATCCGCAGTCTATCCCCGCGCCATACTTCCACAGCAATGTAGACAGCGATGAAGTGCTGTATTATGTGGATGGCGATTTCATGAGCCGCAAGCATGTGGAGCGAGGCATGATCACCCTGCATCCTATCGGCATCCCTCACGGCCCGCATCCGGGCACTGTAGATAGAAGCATAGGCAAGGAAGCCACACAGGAGCTGGCAGTGATGGTGGATACTTTTCACCCCCTGAAAGTATGCAAGGATGCGCTGGAGATCGAAGATCCGACCTATTACCTGAGCTGGAACGAATAAGCAAACACACAATAATTATAAATTCTCAAATAGATATAAATGGCGAAAAGCAAACCCGTTACAGTCCGGAAAACAGAAGCTAAACCCAAGCAGTCACAGCCTTCCACCTATTCATTTGCTAAATTTGCAGATTGGAGCCATATCATCATCATCACACTGCTGTTTTGGATAGTGTATTCAAACATCTTTGACAAAAAGCCTGATCTGAACGGCGATAATTTCGCTTATTATCTATTGGGCAAACGTATCGCAAGCGGTCAGGGCTTTACTAATGCTACAGAAATTCATCATGGCCCGCACAACCACTTCCCTCCGGGATACCCTGCCTTGCTATCGGTATTTATGAAAACGGTAGGTGATGATCAGGATACTTTGAATTTCATGAACGGTCTCATGATGTACGGTTCGCTGCTGATATTGTATTTCATGGTGAAACGGCTTACATCATCTTCATCTCTGGCCTTTGTGGCAGCGTTCATTGCAGCTGTCAATTCTCACCTGCTGCGAAGTTCTACCATCACTATGAGTGAGGTCCCTTTTTTATTCATAAGTCTCATCTCCATATTCTCTTTTATCAAGGCGATGGATGATCCCCGAGGCTTGAAGAGTGTATGGCTGTATGTTTCTATCGTTTCCATTGTGATATGCTATCATACTAAAACGACGGCCATAGCACTGATCGGAGGCATGGCGGTATATCTACTCTTTTCAAAAGACTGGAAACGCCTCGCGGTGGTCCTATTCGGCTTTGTATTACTCTGCCTGCCATGGCACTTTAGAAACAGTAATCTGAAAAATTTTGACGGCACACCAATTACAGATTCACATATGGGGCAACTCATGCAGGTCAACCCTTATAAACCGGAACTGGGCAATCTGACCACACATACCTTTATCGAAAGGGTACAGCACAATTTCGTCCGCTATATCTCTACTGATATTCCATCAGGTGTGCTCTCGCTCGAAGTGAATTTCGAAAAAGCACCATTAAGTTTTTGGATGCTGGGTATCGCTATCATCGGACTGGTACTTTGGGGGATATACAAGCTGAAAGATTTTCGCCTGATGATACTCGGATACATAGGCGGTACACTTCTCATACTACTGATCTGGCCTGACATCTGGGGCGGCATCAGATTCATACTACCACTGATCCCTCTGGCCATATTTCTGGCGCTCTATGGCATCAAAGAACTCATCGCTTTAGTGATAGGAGAAAAGAATGTCACGATGGTGCCATATCTGTTTTTAGTTCTGGGGCTGCTCTATGTCAAGCCTATCTCCGCACTCGAAGATCAGGCCAATCAAAGCATGCCAACCAATTACACCAACTACTTTGAACTGGCTAAATGGGCCAAAGCCAATACGCCTAAGGATGCGATATTCAGTGCCAGAAAACCGGATATGTTCATCTACTACGCTGACCGTACCTGTATAGGAGATAAACCATCTCTGGATGATAAAGAAGTGTTGGATTTTTTCAGAAAGAATAATGTGGACTATGTGATCATCGAGCAGCTCGGCTTCTCATCCACTTCCAAATATCTGGTACCGGCCATTCAGAAGAATATGGATAAATTTGATGTAGTCATGCAGCTGCCCAATCCGGACACCTACCTGCTCAAGTTTAAGAGATAAAAAATAATTCGAACTGATTCGGGTTCATAAGATTAAGTATTATATTTACAGAAAAAGACTATGAAATACATTATTACTATTGGCTTTTTGATTTTGAATTTATTAACTCAGGCTCAAACAATCACTTTTTCCACCAATTCCGGGCCATCTTTCAAAGCTGTAAATTACAGCCCTGCTTTTGCAGGCCCTAATTGGAATCAACCTTCTTACAATGATTCAGCATGGATCCCTGCCAATAATGGCGGTGGGCTTGAAGCTGGAGGAACATGTTATGGTTATGGTAGTTGTGTATTTTGTACAGGCGATACTGTGATATGGAGCAGTTCAGTATGCACTCCTCCTGACACCTCATGCTTTAGGAAATTTTTCAATTTTGGTAATTGCGGTCACATCACCTCAGCCACATTTACCATTGTCTCAGATGATTTTTTCTGGGCCTATCTAAATGGTCATTTTTTGGATTCCAATACAGTGAGAGATAACGCTGTAGTATTACATCTTGATTCTACCCAGCTAAGCTGGTTGCATACAGGGGATAATTTAATTGCTGCAGAAGTTAACCATCCCATTCCGTATTGTGCAATTTATTCTATGATAGGCAGTGTAACGGTGGATACTACTGGTTGCGTAAATACCGGCATGAATCAAATAAGTATAGTCAGTATGTCTGTATCACCTAACCCGGCTCTAAATAATCTCGATATCACCATCTCAGATTTTAATCCCCCTTATACTTTTACGCTATACGATGTATTGGGGAACAAAGTATTTGCTCAAACAAGCAACAGTACTCACACAACTATTGACATAAGCCGTCTCACAAAAGGTATTTATATACTTCAAGCCATGAAAAGCAATGGCGAAATCCTAAGCCATAAGATATCAAAAGAATAATAATTTTATAGCATCAGTTGTATTAAGCTCTTAGTATCTCTATTTATTATTAAACTCTACGATCTTTTTGTTCAGATCTATCATTCTGACCAGCCTGTTGACGCAGTTCTGATGGTCTTTGACGAAGGTATTGCTTTCATCCCAGACATAACCTGCTAGTACCGAACATATCTTGATCACATTGTCGTGCGGACGTTCTTCATTGAAAAATATCTTCTGCAGAGAGCCGTCATACCATGCCAAAACATAGGTGCGGAAAACATCGACACCCACCATCATCTGTTCCATATATTCCTTCTGCCAGTCTACATTCTCACCATTCAGCTGTTTGATGACGAGATGTGCTGCGAGCTGCGAAGAAGCTACCGCCAGTGTGACACCTGAAGAAAATACAGGGTCAAGAAATTCAGTGACATTGCCGGTCAGAACAAATCCATCGCCATAAAATTTATCGCAACTGGCAGACCAGGATTGAAGCACTCGGGGTTCAAACAGAAACTCACAACCTTCGAAACGCTCTTTTATATTTACATCTGACGCTATAATAGCCCTCAGTTGCTCCTCAGGTGTACCTTTGAAATCATCAAAAAACTCAGGGTTACTCACTACTCCGCAGGATGTGGTGCCATCTGAAAAAGGGATACACCATATCCAGACCTGATGCTGATGATCGACGATGAGTATCCTGTTGGGCTCTACATAATTCATGCGGCGTGTGTCGCGAATGTGTGTGAAAAGAGCTTTGCGAGATGGCAACTCCGATGGCCGCTCCATACCAAACATACGTGGAATAACACGACCATAACCGCTACCATCCACTATGAACCGGGCCTTGATCTGCTTTGTGCCACCATCAGGAGTGGAGACGGTAGTAAGAGAGTCCGTGCCCGAAAATTCGATCTTGGTAACAGTCGTTTTATATTCGATCGGCACACCCATTTTTTCAACCTCATCTGCCAGTACCTTATCGAAATCTGCTCGTTTGACCTGCCATGTCCATGTCCAGCCTTTGGTATATTGATCGGAAAAATTAAAATCCATCACTTCTTTCTGATCATTGATGAACTTCGCTCCGAATTTCTCCTGAAATCCCTGTGTTTTCAATGCCGGCAGAAAACCAGCTTCGTCCAATGCCTCCATACATCTGGGCAGGAGACTTTCGCCGATTACAAATCGCGGAAACTCTTCTTTTTCAACTATTTTAACCTTATACCCGGCTTTGTTTATGATAGACGCAGCCACAGTCCCGGAGGGACCTGCGCCGATCACTAATACATCTGTTTGTTCAATATTCATCTTATCAATTTACAATTTGGTCATGATTTAATAACATTCGAATATACAATAGCAGCATTACATCCGCCAAATCCTGAAGCCGTTTTTAACGCATGATGTTTGTCACTTTTTACCAGCCCTTTGTTAATATTCAAGCTTTTCGGCACACCTAGTTCTTCAAAATTTCTGCTTGCCAAAATACGTTTCTCTCTCAGTGAGTGGATGGTCATGACGCTTTCTATCACACCGGCGGCTCCGAGAGTATGCCCGAAGTACCCTTTCAAACTATGCAGCGGCACGTCATTGAGACCTGCTATGTCAAAGGCCTTTGACTCCATCTCATCATTAAATAAGGTCGCGGTACCATGTGCTGAAATGAAAGAAAGGTCCTCGGCTGCCACTGCACTTTTTCTCATGGCTTTGATGACCGCATCAGCCAGTTCCTGACCTGTACGCGACGGACCTGATATGTGATTGGCATCATTGGATATGGCATCGCCCATCACAGCGATGCTATGCCTATCGGTCAGCGTCAGATCGGTGGTCATCACTACTGTAGCTGCCCCCTCACCCAGATTAATACCTTTTCTGTCTTTGTCAAAGGGTCTGCTGGGCTCATCGCTCATCGCCATTAGACTCTGAAAGCCCGATATCACAAATTTCGACAGCACATCTGCGCCGATCACCACTGCATTCTGATATTTGCCGGACCCAAGCAGCCGCTTAGCCATGATGATGGCCAGAACACCAGATATGCAGGCATTGGAAACAACAACAGGTTTATGGGCGGCATGAAAATGAGAGGCGATGAGCTGAGCGGTATGTTCCAACGAGACCCGATCTCTGACATCAGCATCAGGGTTATTTTGAATCAGTTCAATGTTTCCTTTAGTGGTCGAGAGAATAAAAATAGTTTCTTTTTCAGAGCCTAGAAGTCCTGAATCTGACAGGGCTTCTGAAATGGAACGGATACATAATTTCTCAAATCGGGTATAGGAATCAGGAAGCTGACCAGAGTCTTCAGCCTGAACCATAGCTGAAGTACAGATAGACACAGGAGACAATAACTCATTCTCTATCAACTTAATACCAGATATGCCTTCAGAAACATTTTTAAAGTTCTCGAGGGTAGTAGTACCCAATGGGGAGGTGATATTATCGGATATAATAAATACTTGCATTCCTATTTCAGTCCTACTTCTTTCAACCATGCCGTTATAAAATCGGGAACGATGAGCGATAATTCCATAGTGCCATTGTTGACAAAAACCTGCGTGGTCGAGCCGGTACAGATCAGTTCGCCGGTAGCTTCATTTTTTATAGAATAATGGAATATGATCTTAGCGGCATCGGTTTTTTTGAAATGCACTTCGACCAAAGCCACATCTCGATACCTCAATGGTTTTTTGTAGGTGGTCTCAGCATGAACGATAGGGGTCGAATAGCCTTTGTTGAAAAAATCCAGATAGTCAAAATTGTATTTCGTGGCAAAAGCCTCTCTGCCCTCTTCAAAATATTTCAAATAATGACCGTGCCACATGATACCCAGCGGGTCACATTCATTGAACTTGACAGTGATGCGTGCGGTAGCAATTAAGTCTTTATGTTTAGGAGACATGAGTGAGTATTGAGGCGTGAGACAATAAGCCACTAAACGCTGACAGCAATCTAAAACAGTTTATAATTTTCAATTAGTATTATTTTATCAATCACATTTATTTAGCCCAAAAGTCGTAATAATTAAACCATTGTCCCGGACATTTTCTCACCATACTTTCCAGATCGTTCACATAATCTGTCATCATCGCTTCAATATTAGCAAAATCGGTCACTTCGCGCACCGGTCTGGCATAAAAATCATAGTGCGCCGCCCCGTTCTTGACCCCATACACATAGGTAAAAGGAGCTTTCAGTGCACGAACCAATTGAAAAGGCCCCATAGGAAACAAGGCATCCTCACCAAAGAAAGGAATGGCCATGGTCCTGTTGCCGGGCAGAAACCGGTCTGCGTGCATACAGATCGTTTCACCTCTCATCAGCGCCTCGCTCATCAGATAGACATGCGAAAGATCGGTTTTGATCGGTATCACTTTAAACCTTTTGCCACCTGTCACACTGTCAAGATAATTTTTTATTTGTTCATGTTCGCCATCGAACATCAATATATTGACGACCGTATCATATCTTGATATGAAATGCCCCGCTATCTCCCAGTTGCCCAGATGTGCACCCAGCAAAATGGCACCTCTCTTCATCTCAGCCATTTTCATGATATTCTCTGAACCGTTTGATGTACTTGTGAATTTTTTTGAGAAACCGGCCATGACAGCCACCCTGTCTATCAAAGACTGACCAAGCATAAAATAGCTCCAATAGACCATTCCGACAGACTTCAACCTGCCAAAACCGCAGCGATCTCTAAAGAAGAGATAACTATGCCTGCTGGGCTTAGGCGCGAACAGGAAATAATAAAACACAACAAATACGAGTAAGAAATATGCAGGGTAAAGACCTACATTGCCCAAAATGAAAGCAAATATCCTATACCCGAGTGGGGTTCCCTTTGATTTGCCCTCCCAGCGAGCCATTATACAGAAGCGTGTTGAGCGGTTTTGTGGATGACGTAGGTATAAAGGTCATTGAATGTTCGGATAGTGATAAAGTCTTCCTGTTTCACTTTGATGGGAAAGTTGCTTTCGAGCAGCACCACGAGGTCTACATAATCCAGACTATCAAGGTCCAGTGTCTCTTTGAGGGTGGCATCATTGGTCAGTTTGTCCAAAGGCACTTCAAATTCCTCTGATAGGAATTCATTGATCTTTACAATTATTTCTTCGTTGGTCATAGCACTAGGTGGTGGTTTAAGGCTTCCACTTCCGGATTATCAGGGTTGAATTGGTCCCTCCGAATCCGAAAGAGTTTGACAAAAATACATCAATATTCTTTTGTTTAGTAGTATCTGCGATTTTTAGCTTGGCAGAAAACTCATCAGGGTTCTCAAAATTGATGTTTGGAGCAATAAATCCGTTTTGCATCATCAACATTGAATATACGACTTCGCTGGCTCCGGCCATCCAGCATTCATGCCCGGTCATGGATTTAGTACTTGACACAAGTGGCTTATAAGCCCCAAAAACCGCATTGATAGCCTGCGCCTCGCTGGCATCTCCGAGCGGCGTGGACGTGGCGTGAGCATTGATGTAGTCTATATCACCGGCTTTCATATTGGCCTCGGCGAGCGACATCATCAGTGAGCGTACAGGCCCGTCTACAGTAGGATTAGATATATGGCCGCCATTAGATGAAAATCCATAACCAACGATCTCACCCAGAATCTTAGCTCCGCGTTTCTGTGCAGAATGCAATGATTCTATGATGACGGTAGCCGCGCCACCGCTAGGGATCAGGCCGTCACGATCTCTGTCGAAGGGTCTGGATGCCTTGGTCGGCTCACCTTCTCTGACTGAGAATGCAGCCAATGCATCAAAGGTGCCCATGGTCAGAATGTCGATCTCCTGTGCCCCGCCGCATATCACTCGGTCCTGATAGCCATGCTTGATGAGCATATAGCCCATACCAATCGAATGCGAGCCGCTGGCACATGCCGCACTGATGGTAAAATTGATCCCCTTCAGTTTAAAGATAGTAGCCAGATTCATATTGACGGTAGAGTTCAGAGTTTGAAATACCGCGCCTGACCCGGCGAATGAAGTGTTCTTTTTTGCCCTGATGATATCGTTTGATTCTGTCGTAGCCTTGGCTGTAGAGTCATTACCAAAGATGATCCCGGTCTCATGATGATCCAGATATTCCTGATCTATAGAGGCCATTTTGAGTGCCTCAAGAGTAGACATATATGCATACTCTCCCTGCTCACCTATCATGAGGCGAGAGCGCCTGTCCAAAAGCGATTTTAACTCGGGGCGATCCACATAGCCGCTCAGACCTGAACGATAGCCAAACTCTTTGCGATCGGGCATGAAAACTATGCCTGATCGGCCATCATAAAGTGATTGTTTGACCTCAGCTGTATTCTTGCCTATGCAAGACCATATCCCATAACCTGTTATGACTACCCGGTTCATATAAGGGCTAAAATAGAAATAATTTGAAAATTAACAGTTTGAATATTGTAACAAGTTGGTTGAGAAGGCACTTAGAATTAGATAAGGTAGATTATAATGATTTATTTGCACAACTTTTGGTGTGTTTATATGTTTAGAAATCATTTTAGCGTAAATTTCGTATCTATTTATTTATAGAAATCTGGGATGAAGATACCTAAAGACTGGCGAGAACTTTTTTTGCCCGCTCATGCATACAAGAGCGAAGAATCTTTGCGTCTGCACCGTTTCTTTGTAGCCTCCTGCTATGTCACTTCTGTTTTTGCTACTTCTTATTTTCTGATGAGCATCTATATGCATGGCCCCTTATTCGCCAAGGCTATGGCTGTATCTTTTGTACTGTTTATTTTCCTTCCTTTAGTGCTCAGAATGGGAGTCAGGCTATCGATCCTGGCCAATGCTTTTCTTGCCATCATATGTGTCATTGCTATCCTTCTGATATATTGGGAGGGTGGTATACGCAGAGCGAATGTAGCACCATGGCTTATTGTGCTGCCGGCTTTTGCCATCATGCTTCAGGGTACCCGACTGGCCATGACCTGGATGGTGATAGCCCTCATCACTATAGCGGGATTCTCTTATTTTACTTTTCAGGGTATAGGGTTTCAGGTCATGTTTGACACTACCAAGGACCCCGTATTCAATCTCTTGTCCATGAGCGGACTGGTGTGTCTGATCACCTTTGTATTTTATATTTCTGAAACAGAAAGAAAAAAAGCCCATGACAGTCTGGAGTCGCAAAATATAATTTTGGATAAACTCAGTAAGGAGAAATCCAAGTTTCTGCAGATAGCTGCACATGATCTCCGAAACCCTCTCATAGTGATACAGGGGCTCGCAGACCGTTCATCTGATGCAGATATCACTGATGAAGAAAGAGCAGAATGTCTGACCTACATTGTTTCATCGACTAATCGCATGTCGGAGTTGATAAAAAACCTGCTGGAGATACAAGTGATAGATGCCGGCAAAATGGCTATAGAGCCACAACTGTTATCCATGACCAATCTGCTAAATTTATATCTGGCTCAGATGGCTCATGTAGCAGCAGTAAAGCAAACAGTGATCGAGGTAAATATGCCGGAGACAGAAGTTTCCATCTATTCTGATCCTGCCAGAATAGAGCAGATCATGGACAACTATGTATCAAATGCGATCAAATATAGTCCTGTCGGCAGCAAGGTTCGGATACAGCTTAAGGAAAACATAGATAGTGTGGAACTACGTGTCAAAGATGAAGGCCCCGGTATTGATAAATCAGAAATGCACAAACTCTTTCAGCAGTTCAGCACCGCATCGTCCATACCCCGCCCGGGCGAGCATGCTACAGGACTCGGTTTGGCGATAGTCAAAAAGATTGCGGATGCACTGGATGCGGAAGTAGGTGTAACGTCTGAAAAGGGTCAGGGCTGTACTTTTTATGTGCGATTTCCCAAGGAGCTTCGCAATCAGTCTCAGATACTTTCCTGAAATTTAATTTTCTCAGGTGTGTAAGCCACCATTGATATGTATGACCTCGCCCGTCACATAGGAAGCATCTTTTGATGCAAGGAAACAAACTACAGCCGCCACTTCTTCCGCTTCGCCGAAACGCTGCATGGGAATGATATTGCGATATGGGGTGGGATCGATAGCCTCTGTCATATCCGTTTTTATGAAACCCGGTGCCACACAGTTGACCGTCACTCCTCTCCTTGCGACTTCTTGCGCTAATGCTTTGGAAGCTCCGATCACACCTGCTTTTGAGGCAGAATAGTTCACCTGTCCGGGCAGTCCTTTGATACCGGAGAGAGAAACCACATTCACGATACGACCATATCGTTTGGCCACCATACTTTGCAGTACAGTTTTAGTCACATAAAAGAAAGAATCCAGATTGGTCCTGATCACCGCCTCCCAGTCATTATCGGGCATCATCATCATGAGGTTATCTTTGCGGATGCCTGCATTATTTATCAATACTTCTATGACCTTGTCGGGATTTAAGGCTACCCAGCCGCCGAGCATGGCGTTTATTTCCTCTTTTGAAGCCACATTAAATCTCAGCAGTTCGCCATCAGAACCATTTTCCCTGACCAGCGCCAGTGTCTTATGCGCTTCGGTTTCATTGCTTTGAAAATTGATGATAACATAATAGCCCATCTGAGCTAGCCTGACTGAAATAGCCCTTCCTATACCTCTCGATCCACCTGTCACTAATGCATATTTCATAACCTGCTGTTTCAACTCATTAAATCAAATTGTTTTTCTAATAGATAGGCTTTGATGCGGGCCAGATCACTATATCTTGCCTCATCTGATGTTATCTCTTTAGATACTTTCCTGATGTCGATATAAAACTCCTCGATCCGGGTCGAAAGACTATCTGACACCTTCAGGCAGTCAATGGCCTGCGCCACCGCCATACTGTGTATAGACAGTACATCAAAGGAATTGTCCACCACTCTGGCGCACATCAGTGCTGCATTGCTGCCCATGCTCACCAGGTCCTGATTGTCATTATTGCTGGGGATGCTGTGCACATACATAGGGTTTGACAGGGTTTGATTTTCCGCCACCGTAGAGGTAGCCGTATACTGTATACCTTGTAACCCAAAATTCAAACCGATAGTACCTGTATTGATGAATGGCGGCAGTTTGCCATTCAGTTTATCATTCAGCAGATAGTTCAGCTGCCTGTCGGCGAGCATAGACAGTTTAGTGATAGCGATCTTGAGTTTATCCATCTCCAGGCCCACATAGTCGCCGTGAAAATTTCCCCCATGATAGATATTCTGTCTGTGATGATCCACCACAGGGTTGTCGCTCACCGAATTCAATTCATTGAGCAGTACATCTTCGGCATTTGCTATCGTGTCGTGTATAGGCCCCAATATCTGCGGCACACAGCGGATAGAATAATATTCCTGCACCTTCTCTATGAAATGTGTTTCATTGGTCTCTTTGTACAGATGCTCCTGTCTGCTGCGCATCAGTTTGCTCTCAGACAGCAGGCCACGCATAGCGGCCGCCACCGAATTCTGTCCCTTATGTTTTTTGACCTCATTGAGCGGCGCGGAAATATGATCTCCGTATGCTTCAAATATTTCATTGATGGCAGAAGATAACAGCACCGCTATATCGAGCAGTTGTTTAGCCTGAGAGATATTGATCATACCGATACCGGTCATGCATGAGGTGCCGTTCATCATGGCCAGTCCCTCCCGCATCCTGATGGCGAATGGAGTCAGCCCTTCAGCCCGCATAGCATCTCCGGCATTGACTATAGCACCCTTGTATGTGACCTGCCCCTCGCCGATGATGGCCAATGCCATATGCGCAAGCTGCACCAGATCTCCGCTGGCACCCACACCACCATGCGTATAAATGACGGGCAGAATATCTCTGTTTATCATCTCAGTGATGAGTATGAGAAGGTCGGGATGCACTCCACTGCGGCATTTGGCGAAGGTATTGAGCCTGTCTACCAGCATAGCTTTAGAATAAATGGCCGGAAGCGGTGAGCCCATGCCCGAAGCGTGGCTGCGAATAAGATTGTACTGAAGGGTCAGACGCTCAGCATAGGGTATCTTGTACTGAGCCATAGGCCCGAAGCCGGTATTGATACCGTATATTACTTTATCTACAGAAAAATCTCTGAGGAAATGGAAGTTCAGCTCAGCTTCTGTGATAAGCGATTGTGCTATCTTAATTTTTCCTCCATAGTTTACTATTTTGTAAAAATCTCCTGCACTCAAAAGGTTTTCATTCAACTCAATCATTCTTTGGCATTACGTTTATATCCTTTTCTTCATCTGTGAGATTCAAATATATTTAAAACCACCGTGATTGAGAACAGATGTGGAGGGAATGTTAAATAATAAGGGTTTTTTCTCTGCGATAGCAATGATATATACCTCAAATTTCCAAACAGTCTAATCCTTTTTGAATTCCTGCAGGATCACATTATTATTAGTGGAATAGAAACTAAAAATGCGTTTTTCGCCATCTGACTGAGTGAAATAGATCATACAATTTCGTGGATCCTTCCAGTCAAACTTGACATTAGATGAGTCTATGGACGATGCAGCAATCTCAAACTGCAGGGAGCCGTCGACCGAATTGCCGGATCTGACTTCGAGGGTCACGATGAACGGATCCAGTGCAGCTTGCTTTTTAGCATTGACATTGATGGTCGTTTTGCCATCGGGAGATGGGCTGGAAAGCGATGCAGACACAGGATGTCCGCATGAGTTCAACAGTAGG
>CAIXBT010000229.1 GCA_903917755.1 uncultured Bacteroidota bacterium | reverse complement strand
CTCACCCATTGCATTAAATGTGATGGTAGAATATCCAACTAAAGGTGTATCAACTGTAACCCCTGAAATATTTGAATAGGGTAGAAAAGCTTCCTGATTCTTCCAAAAACCCGGTAACCGAACTTTTAAACCGGTGTCCTCTGTTGTAATTGAAGCGGCAAATAATTTATTCCCGTCTGAAAGTCTTGATGCTGTAAATTTCATAATGAAAAATTTAAATTTTAATACATTAGATTTTGGTTTATTATCTGTATTTAGGTGAATGCTCTGCATTATATTCTATAAAATTCACTCTCTGTTAATTGAACGAAAACAAATTGTGTATTGCTGATTATTAGTCGAGGCACCACCCGTCATCGACAAGCTCATCAAGACTTTTATATTCAACGATAATATCTCTTTGGCCTGAATCATAATTATTGCCACACCCGATAGGGCATCCCCGGATAGAAATCTTATTTTTCAGAATGTCTTTATAGGAGATGTACGGGGTTAGATTGGCTAATCCATCTAAACAATACTTTGGGTTTGGTTTGAATATAGGGGCAAAAGTTGGAGATCTGAATATCTCCTCTAAACTTTTCTTTTGACAATCTTTTTCTTCCATAGACGTTTATGATTTAAGCTACCAAAACTGTCGCTTTAACTTTTGATGCAATCTTAGAGGTTTTTGTTAAGAATGGGCCAGTTCAAATAATTCAAAAAGTTCAAATACAGATTATCGTTAATTCCACTATTTTTACAATTGTAAAATGTCAAGTCTTATCCTGCCTATGCTGTTACCAGAGGAATTAAAACATCAAATAGAAGAGAAATATGGCCACCCAATCCGCTATCCCAAGGATTGTGAGGCATTGGCAGCCCATATCTCCCGTATTACAGACGGGACCATCAGCGCTTCTACCCTCAAGCGGTTGTTCGGATTTAATCATTCTTCCAGTCAATCTAATCTTTACACGCTAGATTTGATTGCACGATATATAGGTTACGCGAATTGGGATGACTTAAATGAGCTTTCCCGAACCACTGACCAAGAAAAAGATCCAGATCAGATTCCAATCTCCGATACAGAACCGAATTTATCCACAGTAATGGATCGTCAAGGAAAAAATCGAAGGCTAAGGTGGCTAAGTGTGATGGGAATAATTGCGGTGGTCGTCCTTATCGGCTTTTATCGCATTGGCAGAAGGAATTTATGGTACGAATTAGCCCCTTTACCTGAAGTACGTGGAGGAGGTGGATTTATTAACTATAATGGAGATCTTTTCTACCTTGGGGGTATGGATGCTGAATTTATACGTGACAATAATTGGAGGTATAGTTCAATAGAACATATATGGAGAGAGGAAACGCCAATGCCTGCCGGGTGTGCAGAGATGGGCTGTACCTTATTTGAAAATAAAATATATTGTTTTGGTGGATGGCTCGGCGAACGGCTTGGACCTACTGATCTGGCTGAATGTTACAATATCGAAAAAAAGAGCTGGGAGAAATTACCTAAACTTCCTCTAAAATCGGCAGGTCCGGCAGTCACAATCGGAAATCAGATATACATAATAGGAGGAACTGCAGGGG
>CAIXBT010000228.1 GCA_903917755.1 uncultured Bacteroidota bacterium | reverse complement strand
GTTGACTCGCTATGTATTGATACTTTTTCCGATAAAAAACTTCGATACCAACTGCAGTTTAACTACAACCTCTCAGGAAGTATATTCTACCGGTACAAAAGGCTATATCCTGAGATGTACTCTTGTTTTGACAAGGTCAAGGCACTCCTACCGACTACATCTCTTAAAGTCAGAGAAGTGTATGATGTAGGAAAGTACTTCAATTATTTTGCCAGATATGACGAAACGACCAAACTTCTCGAGTCGTATTTTGACAAATATCCCGAAGATGAGGACATGATCTTTCTATATGTCTCAACAGGCGCATTGGTCAATCTCAACCTTCACGAAAAGCTGGACCTGTATTACAAACAGATTGATAAATTAGCTATAAAGAATAGGCCGCGTCTTTGCAGATGGTTCAATGAAAACTATCAACTACTCCGGGAGCAGGATTTCAAACGTAAAATATGTAAGTACTGTCAGTTGGAATATTGAATCGTATCATCGGCAGATCGGCAACTTATTTTTACTTTTTACTATGCGATTTATATCGTTTATTTGGATGAAAGAAATCCAACACATGATGATACATCACCACAAGATTATTAGATCATTTCTTTCCCTCTTTTTGTTGTCAATCGGCTTGACACTTTCGGCGCAGACCGACAGTACAGATCTGACCAAATATGTCAACCCGATTATTGGCACCAAAGGCATTCTGATCTATGGACGCACTACTCCATTTGTTACACCGCCCTTCGGAATGACACAATGGACACCAGCTTCATTTAATTGTAAGATCGGAAGACCGCTATACAACTATTTGTGGCACTCGATCATCGGATTTCGAGGCTCGCATAAGCCAGCCATGTGTATGGGCGATTATGGATGGGTTTCTCTCATGCCCGTTGCTGGTTCAAAGGCCAAATTTAAGACGAGCCATCACTCTCATTACTCACACAAACATGAGATATCAAAGCCATATTACTATTCCGTAGAGTTAAATCGCAATACCAAAAAGAAAGTCAATGTGGAGATCACATCCACCAGCAGAGCCGGATTATTCAGGATAGTCTTTCCGAAAAACACCGAGCACAATATTTTCACAGAGGCTAGTCAGGAAGCAGGCGGATGGATCAAAATAGATTCAGCTAATCGTGAAATAACCGGGTGGAACAGAGACCTGCAGAGCCAGTCTATAAGTCCTAAGTTGCCAAATTTCAGAGGTTATTTTGTGATCAAATTCAATTGTGATATTACGGATTATGGAACATGGGTTCAGAATATCATCAGCCCCAAAAACACCCTGCAGAGCGGGATAGAATGTGGTGCCCGAGTGACACTGGCAGCCGATACCGTGATGGTAAAGATCGGAACATCCTTTATCAGTATTGATCAGGCCCGCGAAAATCTGCAAAAGGAAATTCCTCAGTGGGATTTTGACAAAGTAGAGCATGAGTCTCTCGTAGAATGGAATAAGTACCTGAATAGAATAGAAATTGAGACTACTGACAAAAATGAGAAACCTATTCTTTATACAGGTTTATATCACTCCTTGCTATTCCCAAGACAATTCTCTGAATATGGTCGATATTATAGTGCATTCGATGATAAAGTCCACAATGGCATCAGTTATAATGACTACTCACTGTGGGACACCTACAGGGCAGAGCATCCGCTGTTGCTATTTCTTACTCCAGAGCTTGTGCCAGGCATGATTCAGTCACTCCTGCAGATGTTTGAAGAGGGCGGATATATGCCTAAGTGGCCGAATCCGAGCTATACCGGCATTATGATCGGCACACATGCTGATGCAGTAGTGGCTGATGCAGTGGTCAAAGGTGTGAAAGGCTTCGATCTGCAGAAAGCATGGCTGGCCTGTCGCAAAGATGCGATGGTACCTCCTGACGGTGACAGTATAAAATGGTGGGGCGACAGAGACCCATGGACTTCATATGAGGCACGAGCTGGCTTGAGCTGGTATATGAAGTTAGGCTATGTACCCGTGGATAAAACTGCTGAATCGGTGGCCAACACACTGGAGGGTGCCTATGATGACTTCTGTGTGGCGCAGGTCGCAAAGGCTGTAGGCAAAACCGACGAATACGACTATCTGATGAAAAGAAGCCAGAACTTTCATAATGTATTCAACCCTGCCACAGGCTTTATGGCTCCCCGTTTTTCCAATGGGCAATGGTCACCCAATACCCATGCCGGTTTCACAGAAGGCAGTCCCTGGACATATTTATTCTGTGCCATGCAGGACGTTCCAGGCTTGGTTACATTGCTTGGTGGGCCTAAGAAGTTTGTGCAGAAGCTGGATATGAATTTCAAAGGTTTGCACTATGTACATGAGAATGAACCCGGACATCATTACACCTATTTATATGACTATGCCGGAGCCGCATGGAAAACGCAAATGCGTGTAGCACATTATCGCACAGTGAAATATCGCAATAAACCTCAGGGACTGACCGGCGATGATGACTGCGGACAAATGTCAGCTTGGTATACATTCAGTGCCCTGGGTTTTTATCCGGTCACTCCCGGTACCGATATATATGCCATAGGCACACCTTTGTATCCTAAGGCCACAATGTATTTCGACCCAAATGACAGAAACAAAAAGTTTGTGATCGTAGCCAATAATATTTCCAAGAAGAATATTTATGTCCAATCTGTGACAGTGAATGGCAAGAAGCTTGATACGCCTTTCCTCCATCACAGCGATATAATCAATGGCGGTGAAATGATCTTTGAAATGGGACCTAAGCCGAAAAAATAAATGCTGAAGATATATGACACAGACCGGGTACCATTACTGATCCGCTTGCCGGTTTTGATATTAGGGGTATTTGCATTGGGGCTGGCTACTAATATCACAGCTCAGCATTTATTCCACATGGATCTCGGATTAGGCAACACCCAAGAAACCGGTTCTCCCCTAGTCGGATGTTTGCTGCTATATGCTTTGTCTTTCTTTTTTATTTCCATTTGGTTTCTCCAAAATCAATTCTTTTTTGATTCCGACCAAAACGAATTAGTGATCCGTCATCGTGGTTTATTCGGCAAGTCAAAGAAAACTACATCGCTAAAGAATGCTCAATCTATTTATATAAAAATGGGCCACATCAGAGCTGCAGAATTCTGGAATATCGGGATCGAATTTCAGGACGAGACCAAACAATGGCTAACGAGAATCGACGATAAAAATGAAGCCGATATTATAGCGGCGAAATTTTCCGAAACCACGAAACTGCCTCTTAAATTTGAATAACCCCATTCTAACCAGACTCAAGTGACCGACGAAAAAACATTGCTATCCAACATTGCGTTGACTATGATCCCCAATATCGGCAGTGCATTGGCTCAGAATCTGATCGCCTATTGCGGTAGCGCCGAAGCTGTCTTCAACAGTTCAAAGGCGAAACTGATGAAAGTACCATTGATAGGTGATGAAAGAGCGGATGCCATACTTAATGCTGACGTGATCGAAAATGCAAAATCAGAACTCAAATTCATTAAAGATTATAACATCAAAACGCTGCTCTATTCTGACCCCGAGTATCCGCGCCGTCTCAGGGAATGCTCGGACATGCCTTTTCTACTTTATTATAAAGGCAATGCAGATCTAAATACAGATAAGATAGTCGGCATAGTGGGTACCAGAAAAATAACCGAATACGGAAAGGAGGTTACAAAGAAATTCGTCGAAGAACTGACAGCTCAAGATGTATTGGTGGTGAGCGGACTAGCATATGGTATTGATATAACAGCCCATAATGCAGCATTGGAGCACAATCTAAAAACAGTAGGTGTTTTGGCGCACGGATTAAATCAAATATACCCAGCTCAACATAAACCAACTGCTAAGAAAATGATTGAGCAGGGCGGCCTGCTCACAGAATATCACAGTCAGGTAGAGATGCATGCCAGCTTCTTTCCGCAGCGAAACCGGATCGTGGCTGGTATGTGTGATGCTATTGTGGTGATTGAAAGTGCTTTAAAAGGAGGTGCCTTGATCACTGCTAATATTGCAAATTCATACAATAGAGATGTTTTTGCCATTCCGGGTCGCGTGGGGGATAAATATAGCTCAGGCTGCAATTTTCTCATTAAAACTTATAAAGCCACAATGATAGAATCTGCGGCAAACCTGCTGGAGGCAATGAACTGGGAGAGCAATAGCAAACTAAAGAAAAAGAAGGCCCAGTTATCGCTGACACTCACAGCGGAAGAACAGAAGATCTATCAACTGCTTACTGAATCAAATGAACTGGAGATAGACAGAATAGTGGCTTTGTCTGAAATGAGTGGCGGAGAGATAGCTGCCACACTACTGGAAATGGAAATGAGCGGAGTGATCTTGTCACTACCCGGCAAACGATATAAGTTGATCAATAATTAATAAATATGGCTTCAGCTTTTTCACATGCTATTGCCTCAGTAGCTATCAGCAGATTGAATTTCAGATCTGCTCAAAACAGGAAACTATGGCTATTGGGTGCATTCTGTGCAGTAATACCGGATGCGGATGCTATAGGTTACTGGATGCATGTGCCATATGATTCAGTATGGGGCCATAGGGGCATCAGCCACTCACTATTCTTTGCTATTCTTCTGGCATGGTTTGTCATGTATCTGTTTTACAGATCAGAAGCTGCCTTTACGAAGTCATGGTGGATGCTATACCTCACTTTTTTCGCCTGTACGGCCTCTCATCCTGTTTTAGACGCATTTACAACCGGAGGTTTGGGTGTTGCATTTTTCGCACCATTCTACAATGCCAGATTTTTCTTTCCCTGGAAAGTGATCAAAGTTTCACCTATCAGCATCAGCGGATTTTTTTCAAAATGGGGAATAGAAGTACTGAAAAGTGAATTTGTCTGGATATGGATACCTTCCTTTTTCATCATGCTTATTTCAAACATTATCAGAAAGATAGAAAGCAGGTAAAGCTTTCCCGTTTTACTGAGATATGTAATTCAAAAAAAACAATTTATTAGAAAATGAAGTATTATTGACCTTTATTTAGATTTGATAAAAAAAGAAAAGTGGCGAAGACAATACCTAACAAAAAGTCAACAAGCAAAAATCCACAAGCACCGAACAGGCCCCAAACTATGGAGAGCAGTCAGCCTTCGGCTCCGAGATCATCTTTTCTGAGTAGCCCCTATCTCCCCTATTTGATCATTTTTCTTTTTACTACAGGTATTTATTTCAACACGTTATGGAATCAATACGCCATAGATGACACGCTGGTTCTCACAGAGAACAAGTTCACACTGCAGGGATTCGGCGGTATCAAAGACCTGATGACGCATGATGCCTTTGTTGGTTTTTTTGGTGAGCGTGGCAGCGAACTGGTCAGTGGCGGTCGCTATCGCCCACTTAGTATCGTGACATTGGCTGTAGAGGTTGAGTTTTTTGGCATGAACCCTAAGATCAGCCATGGTGTTAATATCCTGCTATTCTCACTGACTTGTTTATTACTTTACCACTTGCTCCAATACCTGATACCAAAGAAAAAGCAATCCCCCTTTTATCTCTCAATCCCTTTTATTGCCACGATGTTATTTGCCGGGCACCCGATACACACAGAGGCAGTGGCCAACATAAAAGGTCGTGATGAGATCATGGGCTTGCTTTTTTCATTGGTGGCTCTATGGGGTGCGGTGAAGTATGTCAAGACGCAAAATCCCGTTCATATTTTATGGGGGATGACCGCATTCTTTTTGGCTCTTCTATCCAAAGAAAATGCCATCACTTTTATTGCCATTATCCCGCTCACTTTTTACTTTTTCACAAATGCCAAGCTCAGAGATTACATGGTAATGATAGGACTCTATCTCATTCCCATCTTAGTTTTCCTATATATGAGAACCATATATACCAAAGCGACACTTGGTGCCGAATCTCCTGAAATATTAAATAACCCTTTTGCTTATTTGCCCAAAAACACTGATGGTTTACTGCAACGCTATGCTACAATCATCATGACTTTCATCTTATATTTCAAGTTGCTGATATTCCCGCATCCACTTACACATGACTATTATTTCAATCAGATCCCTTTTGTTGGGATCAGCGACCCTCTGTTTTTGTTGTCGTTTGTGGTGAATGGCGCATTACTGATCTATGCACTGATGGGATTATCTAAAAAGTCACTTCCTTCCTACGCTATTTTGTTTTATTTCATCACGTTTTCCATTGTATCAAATCTTGTTTTCACAGTCGGCATCCTCATGAACGAACGTTTTGTATATATGTGTTCCATCGGCTTCTGTCTGTTGCTAGCCTATTTATTGGTCAAAGCGAAAGAAAGGTTCAATCTGCCGGTTCAGGCTGTCATGGGTATTTTAGTTGTGATCCTGCTATTATATTCAGTCAAGACAATATCACGAAATCGTGTGTGGTTGGACAATCTTACCTTATTTCTGGTCGATGCCAAAACCAGTGACAACAGTGCAAAAGTTCAAATGTCGGCAGGTGGTGACATCACTAAGTTCGCTGATGAGAATTTTGATGTTTTGAGAAAAAATGGCCGCCTGCAATATGTGACCGACATCCTTGATATGAATCCAACACTGCCTGATTCTGTGCTGAAAAAACAATTTCTTCAAAAAGCAATTCAGTATCTGAACCGTACACTCACTATATACCCTACCCATTCAAATGCATGGCTACTACTCGGCAATGCAGCTTATAAACTCAATAAAGACCCGAAGGAAGCAATGGGATATTATGAAAAAGCAGCAGCATACCGCGTGGGTGGATATTATGATGCATGGTATAATATGGGCTGTGTACAGATCGAAAATAACATGTCAGGATTGGCTAAGGACAATTTCCTTAAAGCCAATGCTATCAAACCTGATGAGTTTGCCTGCAGATTCAATTTGGCTGTGGCTTATATGAACATAAACATGGCTGACTCTGCATTGTTCTGGTTCAAAAAGACACTGGAACTCAAACCTCTGGATGCTGTGACATATTACAAGATGGGAACAATCTATGGTAAACAACTCAATGATCTTGACATGGCGATCAAATACATCTCAAAAGCTATAGAGTATAATCCCAATGTAGAGCTATATTACGAAGATCTGGGCGTGGCATATGGCTTAAAGAATATGCCTGACGATGCGATCAGAGTTTCTGAAGAATGTCTGAAAAAATTCCCGAATTATATCCCTGCATTGAGAAATATCACTATCTCATACAGCAAGAAAGGTGAAATGAAAAAAGCTGAAGAATATAATGCAAGAATTATAGCGCTGACAAAGCCGCATTAAACCTTTAGCAGAGACTTAAGCTCTGTGGCATCTTCTGGTTTCATTCGTCCGGCCAGTACCAATCGCAATTGTCTTCTGCGCAGGGCTCCATCATAACGGCTTATCTCATCATCAGTCTCAGGTATGAGTGCTACACTTTTCTTTGGTTTGCCATTACTATCCAGCGCGACAAATGTATAGTATGCCTCATTGCAACGGTATCTGGTTTGTGTGGGGAGATTTTCAGCCCATACTTCAATATGAGTTTCCATAGAAGTATTAAAAACCCTCGTAACCTGCGATGTAATGATGACAACATCACCTAATTTGATAGGATTCTCAAAAGACACATTGTCAACCGAAGCTGTTACTACCACTGCATTAGAGTGCCTTCCGGCAGAAATGGCAGAAGCGATATCCATCCAGTGGAGTATCTTGCCCCCGCGCAAGTTGTTTAATGAATTGGTGTCATTGGGAAGTACGATCTCCGTCATCACGGTGATTGATTCTTTTGGTGTTTTTCCAGCCATAATATATTTTTTAGTCTTGTTGTCTAAGTACCTTATGGGCCTTGCGCTTACGCGTAGACCTGTGCTCATAGTTTTTTGATATCACACTGATGTTGCCATCTACTTCCATTATTGCGAGATCCACTTCGGCACAATTTGCAACACCATGCTCACGAATAACAGCCTCTACTTCTTCTTTTGTGATCATTGCATCCTTTAGATTCTCATTCATCATTTTCCCCTGATAAACCAACAGTACCGCTTCACCTTGAACTGCCTTGCTGAATAGTGCTGATCGATATGTGAGAAATTTCAATAGATAATTGACCACGAACAAGCCAAGAGCAGCAGCTATGCCACCTTGAACGGTATTGTCATTGCCGACCATGGCATTCTGCACAGCGTTACTTATCAGCAATATGAAAACGAGATCAATCACCGACAACTGCGCGAGTTCTTTTTTACCAAAGAACCGAATAGCAACTACAATGAAAACATAGATCAAGGATGATTTCCCAATAATGATCAATAAACCTATCCAGTAATCCATATCAATTGAAATTTATTATCCAATAATGTACACAGGCCACTCTCCAAACGAAAGCTGCATTTGAAGTATCGCCATTCTTGTATTTCTCCACTTCATTCTTTACTAAAGACCCATTCATGAAGGACAGCCTGTCATAATCTATATCCAAAAGGAATTTCAGAGGGCCATTCAGCCATTTGACTTCACCGGGAGTCACAAACCCTTTCTTATCCTTACGCTCGTAGACAGCCTGTGGCAAAACCTTTCGGAGCGATTCACGAAGAATGTATTTCGTTTCCGCCTTGCTGTTTATCTTATCACTATTGTTCAGACTAAACGCGAACTCCACGAGTTTATGATTCAAAAAAGGCACTCTGGATTCAAGTGAGAATGCCATTGAGTTCCGATCCTCAAAATGTAACAACGTTTGCAGTGTGCTATTAAAAAGCAGGTGGTACAAAAAGTTATCGACTCGATCTATCGTCTTATTCTCAAAAGAAATAGATGCATGTTTTTTGAAAAAACTATCCTTTCGCGAGAGTTCGAGATTATACATTCTATTCTCATCAGAGAAAAGAGATGCCAAGGATTTAGCCGCAATACCGAATGACTTACCTAATCCAAAATGCTCTCTGCTCAGATGATTAGAATAGGTTCTTATAGCATCTGAAATATTCATTTCAGAAACATCCTGAGCTAAGAGTCTATAGAACGAATGAAGATATCCGCCCAAATACTCATCTGAGCCCTGTCCATCCAAAACCACTGTCACACCTTTACTTTTGGCCAGCTGCATGAGAAAATACTGCGACAAATATGATGAGCCCAAAAGAGGAACATCAGCATGATAGGCTACATTATGAAAGCTATCAGCAATATCCTGATCAGACGGAGTGAAATAATAAGGTTCTATGTTAGAATACTTATTGACCACTTCTCGAACGAACGGGCGTTCGTCTACTGAGTTTGCCCCCTCATAATAGATCGAAAATGACTTAATAGGCAGATCAGGAAAAAGTGTTGAATATACGCTCACAATGGCAGAGCTATCTAGGCCACCGCTCAGACAGGTGCCATTCTGTACATCACTGCGCGAATGCAGTTTGATACTCTCAGTAAACAAGGAGTAAAACTGATCTTTTTTATCTTCCCAGCTCAGTTCAGACTTAGATTGAGAGAAATCTATATCCCAATATTTTGAGATCGATATCTTTCCGTTTTGGTAAACCAGATTATGAGCAGGCATAAGGTTTTTTATCGAACGGTAATAGGTCTCATCCTTATATACGGCCCAAGTCATGGTTATGCCTCTCTGTATCTGAGATTCATTCAGACTAGCATCGAAATTCGGCAATTGTTTCAGTGCTTTATACTCGGATGCGAAATACAGGTCCTTGTCTTTCGTTATATAGTAGAAAGGCTTGATACCAAACCTATCGCGCGAACAAAAAAGTTTCTTTTGAGTCTGATCCCAGATGGCTATAGCCCACATACCAATAAAGCGTGTCACACAACTTTCACCCCACTCCTTATATGCTGCGCCTATTACTTCAGTATCGCCCTTGGTGCGGAATTTATAGCCTTTTTTGATCAATTCCTCTCTGACCTCAATATAATTGTATATTTCACCATTGAAAATAATGACGAGATCCATATAATCAAAAGGTTGATTGGCCTCATCAGAGAGGTCAATGATCTTCAGTCGGTTTTGGCCCAATGATACTATCCCTTCACACCAAACAGAACTATTCTCAGGGCCACGATGAATGATAGCCTTGAGCAATTTGTAGTTAAGCTCTTTTTTGTCTTCCTCTCTGAGTGAATGATTAATAAAACCAGCTATACCGCACATTTCCGGAAAATACTTTAAGATTTAAAATTAATAAAACCGCCATTATTAGCTATTATTGTTTAGTATGTCTTTGAAGATTCATATCGCAAATGACCTACCAGGTAGGCACATTATACATTATACTCTCCAATTGATAGCATTCAATAAGGGTGTTGAATTTATTTATACACCTGAAAAGGCAGATGCTGACCTGCAAATAAGTGCGGAAATTAGTTCTGACATACGTCTGTGTCGAAGCTTTTATCAAAATTTAACCGAACTTAATTTTGAATGGATAAAGATCATCGGCAAAGGATCCTATAATTTCTATTCTGTGGATGGAGATCAGGACTATTTGGCATCGATCTTCTATCTGGTCAATTGCATTCAGGAATACGGTGAAAAAAAGAGGGATAAATACGGACGCTATCCTTATGAGCAGAGCATCCAAAAGAAGCTCAATTTCCTTAATAAAAACATGGTACAGGGGCTTATTGATGAATTTATAACAACTCACCCGGTACTGTCAAAACTCAATACACACAGGCGCAAATCATCTTTCTTTTTGACGCATGATATTGATACGGTCTACGGTGCCAAGAATCAAAATGGTGACCATGCCTTAAAAACCCATCAATATCACAAAATCCCTCAATTGCTTTGGAATCACTATCTGGGCAGGCCCGATTGGATGAATATGGATAAGATAATGACTCTGGAAGCGCAGTTTGGGTTCAAATCCACCTTTTACTGGTTAGTTTATAAAGACAAAGTGAATGCCGATTATGATCTGACACACCCTCAAATATTGCATCAGACCAATCTTATTAACCAAAAAGGTTTTGAAAATGGCCTACATAAAAGTTTGCGTGAAAATACTTTTGATGAAGAGCTCGGAGAGTTATGTGTAATTAATAAAGAACGTACCATTGGCCAGCGATACCACTTTCTTAAATTCAATCTGCCTCAGGCATGGACAGACATAGAAAATGCATGTTTGAAGTTGGATACTTCATTGGGATTTTCGGAAGATTTCGGGTTTCGAAATAGCTATGGCCTTCCTTTTATGCCTTTCAATCTTAAAGAGAATCGCGTTTTTGATCTCATTGAAGCACCTATGAATATTATGGATGGGAATTTTTTCTATCAATGCAAAACAGTCTCTGAGGCAGAGAAGGCACTGATAGACTGGCTGGATAAAAACAAGGAAAATGCTATGATCACCTTGAATTTTCACAATAATTTCTTTGACAATATGCTCTACAAAGGATATGACAAACTGTACTCCACTATATTGAGGTATTTTAAGGAGGAAAATTTCAGATGCATGACACAGAAGGACCTGATCTCAGAATATTACAAACCGGAATTATTTATATTATGAAATATTTATCTCAAACAGGCATTTCAAGGGCGATTTTCGCGATTTTCCTTTTGATGCCATTTGCTATTTCAGCGCAAAGTTCTAAAAACTACAATACCAATCCTCCTGATTGGGTCAAAGCAATGGACAATCCTAATACCAATTATTTCAAGGCAATCAAAGAGTATGAAAAGTTTTGGAAAAACCATCAAAAACCTGAGAATGAAGAAGTACTGATGACACAGGGTGTGGAGCAGGTAAAAAAGCATATCAGGACTTTGAGCAAACGCGAGATCAGGCAGCAAAGGGAACAAGATTACTATCGCTATCAATGCAAACGATTTGAAAACTGGATGCGCGAAAACAAACCTTATGTACAGGATGATGGGCGAATTCTATCGCCAGAAGAGAGATTAAAGCTTTGGGAAAAATCACAAAAAGAAAGACAATGAGAATATTATTATACCTATCCTTGTTTTTCGCTCTTGGAAATACTGCTTTTGCCCAGATTCCGACACCCACATGGCAGGCAGTAGGACCGATTCTTTTTCCCACAAATAGTACCGGCCAGATCAATGGTATCGGTCGAGTAACAAAAATCAAATTCGATCCCCAGCAAACTAATAAACTATATGCTACAAGTGCCTCCGGAGGATTATGGATCAGTACTAATGGCGGCACAACTTGGAATGGAACTGGGACGGACAAAATGCCACACCATAGTGAAGCAACAGTATGTATAGATCATACTAACACTAATGTTATTTATCTGGGAACAGGTGACCCTAACTATTACAGTACCGGAATAGGGGTATGGAAAAGTACAGATGGTGGCGCCAATTTCATTCAGTCTAATACAGGTATGGGAAACAGGCTGGTAGATGAACTTCTCATGATGCCTTCTAATGACAGCATTCTGGTAGCAGTAACCGACAAGGGCATTTATAAAACATACAATGCCGGTGCAACTTGGGTGAATAAAAGGACTTCGGGTAAATTCACAGATATGGATTTCAAACCCGGATCAAATGGCCGGGTCATCTATGCCTGTACGTATGACAGTCTCTATCGCTCTGATGATGCCGGTGAAACATGGAATCTGGTGACAAATGGATTTTACATACCGGGTGGTGCTGGTGGTGGTGGGCTAAGGACGGCTGTGACGCCCGCAGATACTAATCTGGTTTATCTCGGCATGGTAGCAAACAGAGGGTCACTATTCAAATCCATAGATGGAGGACATTCATTTACCATCGTTAAAGATAGTTTTGCACTAAGTCTCACCGGCTATAGCACCACAGATGGCGGACAGGGAGATTATAATTTTGACTTCAATGTAGATCCGATAGATCCGAATACTATTTATTGGGTTTCACACAATAACTGGAAAAGCACCCTCGGTGGAATACCCTCCAGTTGGCAACTTCTTACCCACTGGTATGTGACAGTACACACTGATATGCATCATATCACATTTGACCCCAATAATCCGACTCATATATATAATGCAAATGATGGTGCTATTTGGATGACCACCGATAGCGGAGTACATTGGTCAGAGAAATCTGACGGCCTCGATGCCACTGAGATATCTCCGGCCGCTTCGAGCCGTATAGACAAAAATACCATCAGCATAGGGACACAGGATAATGGTGAACTCTATTACAATTCCAATTGGATCACCAACCGTGGTGGCGATTGGTATGAGTATATGACTTATGATTATACAAATCCCCGTACGGTTTATTATGGCACAGGAAATCGGCGTGTGGTCTCAGGCAGTCAGCAAAGTCTAAATCTGCCATTCATCAATTCCTTTACCAGAATGGAGTTTTCACAGAATAATTTCAATCAGGCCTTTATAGGGAAAGATACAATAGTCCGAACCAACACGTTAAATAATTCAAGCCCCGCCTGGGATATCATTGGCGTATTTAGTGGCACTGTGAAGGCTATGGCCCTTTCACCTGCAGATTCGAATAAACTATTTATCATCACAGATGATGATACCCTACACATAAGTAGCAATGCATTATCTGCCACGCCGACATTCACCTCTTATCTGACTCCTGGTACCACTACTTCGACCGCAGGGATCCTGGTAATAGACGACCAGCCGAATGTGCTGTACATGTATAATGGCGGACATATTTACAGATCTATAGATACCGGGATGACATGGACACAGATCAATTACAACTATACATCCACAGTCAAAATAGTCGGAATGGTACACGACAAATACACTAATGACCAATCCATATTCATAGCCAACCCCTGGAATGTTTACTACAAAAGCGACACTATGACTCAGTGGCAGAACTACTCACATGGTTTGCCGACTGTGGCCAATATCGAAGGTCTGGATAAGTTCAATAATGGATCGCCTAATAGTGTATTAAGAGTGCCATTTTATGGCAGGGGACTGTGGCAGGCTCCTATCAACACAAATAAAACTGTGGCAGTTAATTTCAGTTCAGATCTCCAATATATCTGTACAGGAAACTCAGTTCATTTCTATGATTCCACCTACAATAATCCAAACCATTGGAATTGGTATTTCCCGGGTGGTACACCACCTTCATCCACCTCGCAAAACCCCATAGTGACCTACAGCACATCCGGTATATACCCCGTCACACTTACCGCAGGGAATAACATTGGTCAGGATACTAAAACTAAAACAACTTACATCAATGTAAGTACGATAGTGGTGGATTCAATGCCCATTTCTGAGGGCTTTGAGGGGGCTGTATTCCCGCCGGTAAACTGGACAAACTATGATGGCGGCAACGATAGTGTAGTTTGGGAGCAAGCTAGCCGTGGAGCCTATGGTACCAGTGCTCACTCAATATTTTTTGACAATTACTCTCATGATGAGACGGGCAAGACCAAGAGCATGCAGTTTGGTACTGATCTGACGAACTATGACAGCATTATGCTTACATTCGATGTGGCCTATCAGACATTGCAGAGTTATAGCGATTCTTTGGAAGTTACTATTTCTGTCGATTGTGGTCAGGCACTCCATAGAGTCTATATCAAAGGCGGCGATCTGCTGGCCACGGCTCCTCACCTTGATTCCCCTTCTGCCCCATTTTACCCTACAGCCACTCAATGGAGAAATGACACTGTAAATTTAAGTACCTACAGTTATCAATCAGGTGTGACGGTATCATTCAATAATATATCCGGTTACGGGACCTACCTGTATGTAGATAATATCAATCTGCATGGGGCGAAAAAAAGCATTACAGGAATAATATCTAACGGCGAGGTGGAAGACATTTCTGTATTCCCCAATCCAACTAAAGGACTGCTGAATATTGTATGGAATCAAATCACTAAAGACAAGATCAGCATCTCAGTAAGTAATGTAATGGGAGCAAGAATGAAAGAGATCGACATCCCGATCACTAATCAGGATCATGGCCAGGCGAGTATTGATATTTCAAACTTAAGCGACGGAATATATTACATCAAAGCTGAGTCCCGGATAGTTAAAGTGATATTGATGAAGTGAGGCATTTATTAAAAAGGAACGAAGTCGTCATCAGCTTTAAAGTCATCTTTAGGATGCTTTTTCTCGGCATCAAATTCATCATTCATACGAGACTGTATTTTTTTGAAAATACGCTTCTCGCCTCCTGATTCGACCTGAATGATCGCTTCGTCTTTTTGGAATTCATCAAAGTCTGCGAATTTCGCAAAGCGATCGATAAATTTAGCCTTAACTGTTTTAAGCGGACCATTTCTATGTTTGGCAATGATGATCTCAGCCACACCCTTTACATCCATTCCATCCTCATCTGTCACCATACCATAATACTCACCTCTGAAGAGGAATATTACGATATCAGCATCCTGCTCTATCGCACCGGATTCACGGAGATCGGACAGAATCGGCCTCTTGGTGCCCGAACGAGTCTCCGTAGCACGACTTAGCTGCGAAAGGGCTATCACGGGCACATTAAGCTCCTTAGCGAGTCCTTTGAGGGAACGTGATATCTGTGAAATTTCCTGTTCGCGATTGCCTCCGCCCTTACCCTCACCGGTACCACTCATCAGCTGCAGATAATCGATGATGATCATAGAAATATCATACTTCTGCTTTAGCTTGCGGCATTTAGATCTCAGTTCAAAGATATTTATGCCTGGGGTGTCATCTATGAATAGAGGTGCCTTGCTCAATGAATCGATCTTGGATGTCAATTGTTGAAACTCATGCTTCTCCAGATTACCTCTTCTTATTTTTTCTGCAGGGATCTCAGATTCCATCGAAATCAACCTCTGCACTAGTTGATTCGAACTCATTTCAAGCGAAAAGAAAGCAACAGGTTTGTTGTGGTCCACACTGCTATTTCTGGCCAATGCCAGTGTGAAGGCGGTCTTACCCATACCCGGCCTCGCTGCCACAATGATAAGATCCGATTTCTGCCATCCGCCTGTAGCGCGATCCAACTCCATGAAACCGGAAGCCACACCATTCAGATGCTCCGTACTGTTAATTCTAATATCGATTTCCAAAAGCTCCTTGCTGATGATGGATGCGATATCAAGTGTAGATTTTTTTGCATTATTCTCACTGATGGTCATCAGACTGCTTTCAGCCTTATCCAACAGCTCAAAAACATCTGTACTATCTTCATATGCATCTCTGATGATATCTGTAGATGATGATATGAGCATACGCTGTATATGCTTCTGTGATATTATACGGGCATGGTATTCGAGATTTGCCGCTGTACCGATCTTATTGGTCAGTTGAGCGACATAATAGGCACCTCCTACTACTTCGAGTTCGCCATTCTTCTTCAGTTGTTCAGTGACAGTGAGCAGATCAATGGGAGCCTCAGCCAGATACAACTGACGCATGGCACGATAGATTTTCTGATGCGCTTCAACGTAAAATGCATCTTCGCGAAGAAACTCGATCACTTCATCCACAGCCTTATCCTCGATCATGATAGCACCGAGCACTGCCTCCTCAAAATCTCGTGCCTGTGGCGGCAATTTACCAAACTCTAGTGCAGACATATCGTTGCCTCCTCTCCTGTTTGTCACACTCTTTTTTATTATATCCTGTTCTGCCATATCTATCCTTGATTTTTGCGGGGTTGCAAAAAAGCATTTTCAATACCACTTACTCAAATAAAAGTTACGGAAAATTTCCAAACAATCCTAATCACAGATATAAAGCAGCAATGTGCATATCAATTCTCGTGGAACATAGTGGAAATAGGATGACACAAAATATAGCTGTGAATAAAAATAGAAGTGAATTTTATAGGATAAATAGAGAATATTGCTACTTTAATTAAGCATCAGCTCTCCCAACCGGTCAAATATCTCTCTGATATTGAGCGAATTTTTAGCACTTGCGATAAAATCGGGACGGATCGGCATTCCGGCAATGATCCCTTGTATCTCATCCTCATTTACCTTGTCTGATTTGTTTGCTACTATCAGTATCGGAATGTCAAGCAATTTTGCTTTCAAAAAAGCGATATCATCTTCCATCTGAACGAATGTAGAAGGATCAGAAATATCCACTACATATATCACTCCTTCGGCTTTGATGAGATAAGCCTGAGGAATATTTTTTTGACTGCTTTCGCTTGCCAGATCCCAAATAATCATATCCAGTACGAAGTCACGGATATGCATTTCCTTTCTATCGATCCTTACACCAATTATAGAAGGATATTTATCTAAGAACCTCTGCCGAACATACTGATTCACCAAAGATGTTTTTCCCACGCTAGCTGCGCCGGACAAAACTATTTTCTTTATTTTACCTGTCATTGTGATTGCGCAAAACTAGAATAAATTAATCTTATTTTTAATCTAAAATGAGAGGTTGGGAATCAATATGTTTAAAAATTCAGTCTTTGTGGATCGTATATTTCAATTCGTAATTTCAAAAATTCATAACCTTCATAGTTCAAAATTATAATGGCACTAACACCTTCTCTAATGATCGATCTCGGATCATTTGCTCCTACTTTTAGTTTATACGATGTTGTAAGCAAAAAAGATCTGTCTTTGGAAAAATTAAGTTCGCCCAAGGCCACTGTGATCATGTTTATATGCAATCACTGCCCATATGTCAAGCATATTAATGCCGAATTGGTTCGTTTAGCAAATGAATATATGCCCATAGGAATTTCCTTCATAGCGATCAATTCTAATGATTTCAGTGCCTATCCTGAAGATTCTCCAGAAAACATGGCGAAACAGGCCAATGAGTTGAAATATCCATTCCCGTATTTGGTCGATACAACTCAGGAAACAGCCAAAGCATATGAGGCAGTCTGCACGCCGGATTTTTTCATTTATGATGGCGCCCTAAAACTGGTTTATCGAGGCCAACTGGACGATTCAAGACCTTCAAATCAAATCCCTTCTGATGGTAAGGATATCAGAGCTGCTTTAGATGCGATATTAGCAGGTGGCAAGCCGTCTCCTAGACAGAGACCAAGTATAGGCTGCAATATAAAATGGAAGAAGTAAAAGCTCAGAGCGGATCTGTATCCATTCTTTTCTTTCCTGAGGTTGAGAATTCCTTATTGGATTCATCAATAAATGCAAGTAGCAATTCTTTGCCATATTTCCTCTCCGATGAGGTAACAAACATATCAGGAAGCTCATCCCAATCATGGTATAGTTCTCTTTTGAAGAGTTCAATATTCAATAAAGTCTCTTTGCCACCCGGCTTGTCAGCTTTAGTAAATACAATGGCAAAAGGCAGGTTGTTCTCTCCCAGAAAATTAATAAAATTCAGATCAGATGCCTGTGGCGGGATACGTGAATCTATCAATATAAAAACGAATTGCAATTGTTTCCGATTCTTGAGATAGTTCTCGATCATTACAGTCCACTTCTTGCGCTCAGATATTGATCTGCGTGCGTAACCATAGCCGGGCAGATCCACCAGATGCCAGGTATTATTGATTACGAAATAATTGATTGTCTGTGTCTTGCCGGGTGTACCTGACACCTTGGCCAATCCTTTATGATTGCAGATATAATTGATCAGCGAAGATTTACCAACGTTAGATCGACCTATCATAGCATACTCCGGCATGAAAGTTTCAGGGCACTTCTTGACATCTACATACGTGGCTACATATTCAGCCGATTTAACTTCCATCACTGTAAAAGGTTTATCTGGAGGCGAAAGATAGCAAGAAAGTCGGTAAAGACCGTAAGTGCCGTTTACTGAATGATCTTCACATCCTGCCAGGACGGAACTGAGCAGTCCATCTTTGTGATATCTGTGGTCATATTCTTGTTATTGTTTGCCATGTCCAGATTCACAAAAGTGATTGAGCCATTATTTTTCATACATATCTTCTGGTCTTCTTTGATCGTCCCATCATTGTTCCTGTATGATGGATTAACAGTACCATCATATACCATATCGGGCACCTTATCACCAAACAAAGCACTGAGCAATTTACCGAAATTGACAGATTGGTCCACCTTGCCAGTACCGCGTCTGATATTGTTATCATGGATAGATATCCCTCCGCAATAAGGATCATAGATCGTATCCTTGTATGGCTTTTTGAGCGTCAGATAGCTGATCACTGCTCCACTGACTGTATTGTGGTTTGATATCTCGTTTGAATATATCTCACACTGATTTGTAGCCATTACAATGAATCCAGTACCTGCAGGTATTTCAGATACAGATGTACCCTTCGGTCCGAAGTTATTGGTGTTATTGTCATATAGTTTATTGTTGTGAACGCGGCACCTCATACCGTTTTTGACAGGCAGATCCGGATTGTCAAACACCAGCAGACCACCGGTATTGTTATAACTGTTATTTTCATAGACATCCGCATCTATACAGTTTTCGATCTCTATTCCAGCTACATTATCATGCACTTTATTCTTGCGTACCACGATGTTTTTAGACTGCCCCACATATACACCTGCATCTGATGATCCATATACATCACAATCTTCTATGAGTACATTAGAACAGCCCACAGGATATAAAGCATAAGATCCGTTTGCTGTAGAATGTACTGCCGTCCATCCGGTTTTGATCCTTCTGATGGTTACGTTCATTACATCTTCTATCTTTACACAATCGCCTTTGGCATCTATTATAGCAAAATCCTCTAGTACTATACCATTGGCAGTGATTCGAAGCCCCTCTGCACCATCCTTCTGCCCCTTGAAATCCAATACTGTTTTTTCCATCCCTTTTCCCCTTATCGTTACATTCTTGACCCCGTCCAGGACCAAAGGTCTGGTTATTTTATAAATCCCTTCCGGCAATTCGATCACGTCTCCATCTTTGGCATTGATCAGTTTTTCCTGAAGTTGCTTCTCAAACTCGGCAGAGTTTTGAACTACCTGATTAGAGCCATTGTTCTTACAGCTATTCAAGATCAAGACTGCAACTGCTATTGCAATAAGATGAATGTATTTTTGCATTTTAGATTTTTAGATATGCGAATATAATCGTTTGAGGTATTTGTCAAATGAGTTTTCTGTCAACTTTTGATTAAACATGCTAAACACTTATCATGCTTAAAACAAGACATAGCAATGTATCTGCAAACAAACGCAGGATCGAAGAAATAATTGTAAAGGTAAGATACTAGAACAAAGAAGAAATCAGAGACGGTGATAAGCCAAGTAGAATAGTGACTGCGAGGCAAATCAAAGATACGATAGTATAAGGCATATCAGCAGAGAACGTAGCTTCATCGCTATCTTTGGTCCACATAGCCAAAATGACTTTAAAATAGAAATAAACACTGATCACGGATGTCACTACAGCTACTAAGACCAGAGCTAAGTGATGATTTCTAATGGCATCAAGAAACACATAATACTTACCAAAGAATCCAGCCATCGGCGGAATTCCAGCCATAGAAAGCATTAATACAGTGAGTGTGAATGCAAGCAAAGGACTTTTTTTGCCTAATCCATTGAATGCTTCGATCTTTTCGCTTTTCATATTTCTCATCACGATCATTGCTATCGCAAATGCACCGATAGAAGCAAATGAATAGGCCGTAGCATAAAAGAAAAGTGAATTAGCCTTATTTCCGTAAAGGGTTATGATAGCCAAGAGCATATATCCTGCATGGGCTATCCCGGAGAAAGCCAGCATACGTTTGAATGAATCCTGATTGAGAGCTGTAAGGTTCCCTAGCAGCATTGTGAGTATTGCGACAAAGCTCAAAACCCAAGCAAAAACGTGGAAGCTATTAATAAAACAGGTGCTAAATAATCTGTAAAAGGCAGCCAGTGCCGCCACTTTAGCTATAGTAGCCATCATGGCCGTGATAAGTGTGGGCGAACCTTCATAGACATCCGGTGCCCAAAAATGGAATGGAACAGCTGACACCTTAAAGAGCATTGCAATTAAGATCAGCACCACTCCTACCTGAAAGATAGCATCAACTTTGCCGGATGTAGCATATGTAGCAATCTCTGACAAATTGAAACTGCCCGATGCACCATAGACCAAGGTGATCCCAAAGAGCAAGATACCCGAAGCAAATGACCCCATCAGAAAATATTTCATGGCGGCTTCGTTAGACCGAATATCCGTCTTTTTGCTTCCGGCTAGTATATACAACGAAATAGATAAAACTTCCAATCCAATAAAAAACACGGTCATATTGGAGAAACTCACCATAGCTATAGCACCACATAGTGTGAAGATGATGATCGCAATATAATCTGCCAGTTTTGTTTCTTCAGATTGAAAGAAATTGCCACTCAGACAAACCAACAGGAATGCAATAATGATCAATAGACCTGTGAATGCTATAGCGAAATTATCTCCTCGAAGCATGTCATGATAATAGATCTGGTTGGTATTCCACTCGGTCAGGTTCAGCCCGAATATGGCCGCCAGTGACAATAGAACAAATGGAACAGCTACTTTGCGCAGGTTAAATATTTCCAGCACCAAACAGGCTATCCCTAAAAACGATGTATATGTTAAAGCCTTCATTTTATCGCAAAGTAGTTTTCAAAATATTATCTAAAGCCGGTCCTGCTATCTCGAAGATAGGCTTAGGATAAACACCACAAACAAAAATAGCCGCTATCAGGATCACAAAAACAGATAACTCACTTATACTCAGATCAGCAAAACCCGCAGTAATACTATTGGTCTCACCCAACATTGTTCGCTGATACATTTTCAGCATATAAACAGCCCCAAGTATGATGGTCAACCCAGCCACTAATGACAGCCATGTATTATATTCAAAAGTACCGTACAATAGCAAAAATTCACCGATAAATGCATTGGTAGTAGGCAGAGCTACCGAAGCAAGCACTACAAGAATGAAACAAGTAGCAAATTTAGGAGCCAGATTTCTTATCCCACCCAATTTACTGATCTCAAAAGTTCCTGTTCTTCTGAAAATGATCTCACCTGCAAAGAAAGCGCCTACCACATTCACGCCGTGAGCCAGCATTTGTACCACAGCTCCCTGAAAACCTTCAATAGTAAGCGAGAATATCCCGGCAGCGATCAATCCAACGTGAGCAAATGAAGAATAAGCAAGTAGTTTCTTTAGATCGCCCTGTTGAATAGCAATGATAGAGCCATATATGATACCGATCACAGACAAAGTGATAAGCACAGGGTTTAAAGCGATGATACCATGTGGGAATATAGGTAGCATCCACCTCAGAAGACCATAAAGACCCATTTTCAACATGATACCTGCGAGCAGCATTGTGCCTACTGTTGGAGCTTCTTTGTATGTATCTGCCTGCCAGGTATGAAATGGGAATATCGGTATCTTGATCGCAAATGCAAAGAAAAAAGCAGCTGCTAACCAGCATTGTTCAGAAATGCTAAGATCAAGAGCATACAAATCGTTGATCATAAAACTTCCAGCCTTTGAATACAAAAAGATAAATGCTACAAGCATGAATAGTGAACCTGCTAGCGTATAAACAAAGAATTTAAATATCGCTGTGTTCCTGAATTCCTTGTCTTTGTTCTCTCCCCATAACAATGCAATGAAGTAGATCGGTATGAGCGCCAACTCCCAAAAGATATAGAACAGAAACCCGTCTGTAGCCACAAATACACCTATCAAGGCGAACTGCATCAACAATACAAGTGAGTAAAAAGATTTTGCATTGGATATTTCTTTTCCCCATGAAGAAAGGATAATAACAGGCACAAGGAATGTGGTCAGCAATACCATAAGCAGACTCAATCCATCAGCTGAAATAGCGAAAAATATTTTTGGATCACATATCCACATATGAGAGTATTGCGAAACGATACCATGGTGGGCCAGATTTTTCAGCGCTACCAGAGAGATCACAAATTCAATTGCAGAAAGACCTAGTGCTACCTTGCCGGCGAGTTTATCACCAACTGCATAGGTGAGCAGAGCTGCTACAAGTGGAAAAAATAATATTAAAACTAACAACATACTTTTCTCTGATTATTGCCTGTTACCTTACAAAGCTTTCAATAAATACAATAATATACCAATGATACCGACCACCATCATCAGCAGATAAAAACCGATATTACCACTTTGCAGCAGTCTCAGTTGTTTACCTGTCAATAATGAAACTCTACCGGTCCAAACTACTATACCATCCACCAGGATTCTATCTACCACCTCATATCCCCATTCAGATATCATTAGCAATGGTTTCACGATCATAGTATTATAGACCTCATCGATCATATATTTCTTGTAAACCAGATCAGCAAATCCGGTGAGTTTTCCTTCTTCGGCAGGCAGCGTGCCCTTAGCAATAAATCTATTGTATGCCCATGCGATACTCACTAGAGCAGCTACTACAGCTATTCCTATGAGTGTCCACTCCATTGAGTGATTGACCTCAGCGACCTCGACACCAGCACCAAATACCGGAGAAAGGAAGTTTTTTAGCCAATGATTCGATGAGATCACGGCAGGCATTCCGACAAAACCTCCAACAGCAGATAGAAGACCTAAAACAATAAGAGGGAATGTGACCGTAGCCTGAGACTCGTGAAGATGATGTTCCTGATCATGCGATCCTCTGAAAGAAGTAAAGAACGTGAGGAATACCAACCGAAACATATAAAATGCAGTAAGCATCGATGCAAACGAAGCTACAGCCCAGATCACTTTGTTATGTTCAAAAGCAATGCCGAGTATTTCATCCTTAGAGAAAAATCCAGCGAATGGTGGAATACCTGAGATAGCAAGAGTCGCGATCAGGAATGTACCGAAAGTGATAGGCATATATTTACGCAGACCACCCATCTTTCTGATATCCTGCTCCCCTCCCATCGCATGTATCACTGAACCCGAACCGAGGAACAAACAAGCTTTAAAAAATGCGTGGGTCATCACGTGAAATACACCTGATGAAAATGCACCGAAGCCAAGTGCCATGAACATTAAGCCTAGTTGTGATACCGTAGAATATGCGAGGACTTTCTTAATGTCATTTTGCATTACACCTATGGTAGCTGCGAATAAAGCTGTAGCTGCGCCAACCATAGCGATCAGATGAAGCGTTTCGGGTGCCAGGACGTAAAGGAAATTAACCCGACATATCATAAAAATACCTGCAGTGACCATCGTGGCGGCATGGATCAATGCTGAAACCGGAGTAGGACCAGCCATTGCATCAGGTAGCCAGGTGTAAAGCGGTATCTGCGCAGATTTGCCGCAAGCACCGACGAACAAGAAGAATGTAGCTAGTACAAGAATATGATGATCAGCACCCGTTGCTGAATGCTGAAGTGCAGAAAAATCAAGTGTATGATATTTATATAAGAGAAGGAACATTCCTATCAGGAATCCCAGATCACCTATTCTGTTCATCACAAATGCTTTCTTGGCAGCATCATTATAAGATTGATTCTTATACCAAAAACCGATCAGCAAATATGAGCAGAGACCTACGCCCTCCCACCCGATGAACATGACCACAAAGTTATTGCCCAATACAAGGAGCAACATAAAGAATATAAAGAGATTGAGATAAGCAAAGAACCTTTGGAATCCTTCATCATCATGCATGTATCCGATAGAATAAACATGTATCAGAAAACCGATCCCGGTCACAACCATCAGCCAGATAGCCGAAAGCTGATCTATCATAATGCCGAAATTGATCTGAATATTATTGAAACAGATCCAATCAAATATCTTGACATCAATTGGTTTTGCACCTCCCACCAGACCGAAAAAATAAATGCAGGAAATAATGAATGAACCCAAGATCACCCCGGAACCAATGATCCCCGATATGCTTTTAGAAAGGCTCTTCCCTATC
>CAIXBT010000227.1 GCA_903917755.1 uncultured Bacteroidota bacterium | reverse complement strand
GTTATGACTTCTACTACCTTTGGAAAAACAATGGTGTGATGCTGCAAATGGGCGGCTCAGACCAGTGGGGCAATATCGTGACCGGCACTGAACTCATACGTCGCAAGGACGCCGGAGAGGCATATGCACTAACCACCAAGCTGATCAAAAAGGCTGATGGCACTAAGTTTGGCAAGACTGAGGGAGGCAATATATGGCTCGATCCGGCTAAGACCTCGTCATATAAATTCTATCAGTTCTGGCTGAACGCATCAGATGAAGACGCAAAGAATTTCATCCGGATATTTACTTTGAAAACTAAAGAGGAAATAGAGAGTATAGAGGCCGAGCATATAGTCAATCCGGGACTCCGCAAGCTGCAAAAGGCATTGGCAGAGGACATCACTACACGTGTTCATTCTGCTGAAAGGTTGAAGAAAAATATAGCAGCTTCAGAAATCTTATTTGGAAATTCTACGATCGAAGCATTTGAAGCACTGGATGAGCAGGATATGCTTGAGATTTTTGAAGATGTACCTAAATATTACATTGACAAACAAGAACTCCTAAACGGGATGGACATGGTCACACTCTTAACAAAATCTCATCGAACATTCTCTTCGGTTAGTACAGCTGTACGGAACCTGAGTGAACAACTGAAATCTGAATCAATAGATCAAGTAATGAAATCTAAAGGTGAGGCCCGTCGCAGCCTGCAGGAAAATGCTATCAGCGTCAATAAGAGCAAAGTAACACTTGAAACTGTAGCCACCATCAATGATCTTTTCAAAGAGAAATACCTGATAGTTCAGAAAGGCAAAAAGAGCTATTATATTGTAATAGCCGAATAATGAAACAAACCACTCCCCTATTATTATTTGTGTTGCTGCTGGGGCTATTGAGTTCCTGCAAGAATGCTCCTGTGGCCTGCTTCACTGTGGTGACACCCGCAGATTCCATCAGACTGGGACACACAGTGACATTTGATGCCAGCTGCAGCAGCGATGCTACGCAGTATTATTGGGATCTGGGCAATGGCCAAACCAGCACACTCGCCCCTACGGTTCAAACTATCTATGACAGCACCATGACCTACACCGTAGCGCTCGTAGTCGGAAACTCCGGCAAATCTGCCTCTGTGACCAAAAAGATAATCGTACTTCCTTAGTTTAAATACGTGCATCTAATGCATCCAGCATTCCTTGTGCCTTGAGCAGCAGTTCATCATACTCTGCAGCGGGATCAGCATCATAAGTGATGGCGCTACCCACCTGGATCGAGACATATTCGGTGGCAGCATTATAAAAAATACTGCGTATCACTACATTTAGATCAAAGTCCCCATCAGGCGTGAAATAGCCCACAGAGCCCGAATACAGCCCGCGCTTCTGATCTTCATAGGCTTCAATATTTTTCATCACTTCCACCTTTGGGGCACCCGTCATACTTCCCATCGGAAATGCATCTCTGATCACATCTACGGGATGAACATCTTCCTGCAACTCTGCCGAGACCGTCGATATCATCTGATGCACCGTCGGAAACTCATATATCCCGAAGAGTTCATCGACCCTCACAGTACCGGGCCTGGCATGTTTAGCGAGATCATTTCTGACCAGGTCCACGATCATCACATTTTCTGCGCGTTCCTTTTCGCTATTGAGCAATTGCGCACGCAGCAATTTGTTTTCTGCTTCGTCCGTGCCTTTTCTGATAGTGCCTTTGATGGGTTGGGAAATAATCCTGTGGCCCGTTTTTTTCAAAAACCTCTCCGGACTTGAGCAAAGCAGATATTTGTCATTCAGTTTTAAAAACGTACTGAATGGCGCACGGGCACTTGTGTTCAGCTTATTAAAAACCACTAATGGATCGATAGCTGAATGCTCCGCAAAAAATTCGCAGCAATAATTCATCTCATAGAAATCGCCAGCTTTGATCTGCTCTTTTATGCCGATCACGTTTGACAGATATTTTTCCCTGGCGGTTCCTGCTTTCAAACTTATCTGATTCGGGCTATTGTGGACTTGGGTTGGCTGGGCCTGCATGATCCGCTCATAGAGGTCAAAAGACTCAGGATAATTCCTGTTGAATGTCACCTTGCCATTCCTTATCTCGATGATATATCGCGGCTTGAAAAAGTACAGCAATGGGAAACCGATATTATCCGTATGGGAACTCGTGAGTGCTTCCGTTTGGTTTTTCAGGTCATAGCTCAGCAAGCCGAATACCTTGTCCTGAGCGGTTTTTAGAAATATTTTCAATGCATCGAAACTATTTTCTCCGGCACTGACCCAGTCCAGCGCATCTACCGCCAGCAGCCATTCGGCAGAAGAATATTTATCCTGCGGATAAGCATTGCTATCGAGCAGACAGACCACAGTGAATCGGCTGGCCCATTGCAATGCTCTGAGCCTGAATGCAGCCTCGTCTGCCAGTGTGAATGAAGTCGTTTCAGCCAAAAAAACGGATTTAATTTTGCTTAAAAATAAATGCAAATCCCCCTGCCCCCTTTATAAAGGGGGATCTAACAGCCTCGTCGGCATTTTGAATGAAGTCGTTTTTGCCAATTGTATAATAGATTTGAGACAAGAGATAGAACAATTATCTCAGATCGACTTATAATTTGTATTCCATTTTCAAATTTTCAAATTGCCGAATCTTCAAATTTGAAATTACCCTCTGATGGCTTTGATGCCCGGCAGTTCCTTGCCCTCGAAATATTCGAGCAGCGCGCCGCCACCTGTCGAGACATAGCTCACCTGATCTGCCAGACCGAACTGATAGACCGCCGCTACAGAGTCACCGCCGCCTACCAGACTGAATGCACCACCTTTAGTTGCTTCTGCCACAGCCTTAGCGATAGCGATGGTGCCTTTTTGAAATGCCTCCATCTCAAACACACCCATAGGGCCGTTCCAGAGAATGGTCTTGGACTGCAATACCACCGCACGAAAATCGGCTATCCCCTTTTCTGCAATGTCTAGGCCCATCCATCCATCGGGAATGTTAGCACTGTCACAGCTTTGAGTCTGCGCATCAGCGGCGAACTTGTCTGCCACCAGCGAGTCGACAGGCAGATGGATCTTACAGCCTTTGGCTGCGGCCTTGGCCAGTACTTCCTTAGCGGTGTCAAGCCTTTCATCCTCCACGAGCGAACTGCCGATATGGCCGCCCTGCGCCTTAAAGAATGTGTAGGCCATTCCGCCGCCTATGATGATATTGTCAGCTTTCTCTATCAGGTTTTCGATGATCAGTATTTTGTCAGACACCTTGGCACCACCCAGAATGGCTGTAAAAGGCCGCTGTGTCTCCAATATCACCTTGTCTGCATTTTTGATCTCAGAGGCCATCAGATAGCCGAACATCTTATGCTCCGCTGTATAATAGTTGGCTACGATGGTGGTAGATGCATGCGCGCGATGGGCCGTACCGAAAGCATCATTCACATATACATCGCCGTGTTTGGAAAGTTTTTCGGCGAAAGCCGCATCACCTTTTTCCTCTTCTTTGTAGAAACGGAGATTCTCCAGCAGCAATATCTGACCGGGCTTGAGAGCCGCCGAAGCAGCGAAAGCATCAGCGCCGATACAATCTGTAGCAAACTGAACGGTCAGCCCCAGTAGTTCGGAGATATGCTTTACTGTATGACCCAGAGAAAATTTATTGTAGTCTATCGTTCCGTCTTCTTTTAGTTTTTTCAGGGGGCGGCCGAGATGGCTCATGAGTACCACAGAACCGCCATCTTTGATGATCTTTAGGATGGTAGGCAGGGCTCCTCTGATACGGCTATCATCAGTGATATTATATTGTTTATCGAGGGGAACATTAAAATCTACGCGGATCAATGCTCTTTTTTCTTTGAAGTCAAAACTATCGACTGTCTTTAATTCCATGATATGATGTTTAAAATTATTTGCCCACGAAAATACTTTTTTGCGGAAAAAAGTATGGCATTTCAGAGAAATTTCTACTTTTGCGCTCCCCAAAGGTAATGGCGCGTTCGTCTATCGGTTAGGACACCTCCCTTTCACGGAGGACCGTCATCAAATTTCTTTGAAATACAGGTAAGAAACATAGAAAAATTTAGATAAGGTAATCCAAGCAAAATCAATAATTATCTTTTCCTTTTAC
>CAIXBT010000226.1 GCA_903917755.1 uncultured Bacteroidota bacterium | reverse complement strand
CATGAGATACGGAGTAAGAGAATGATTCGAGTGCTTTGATCGACTGTTCGAGCTGTGATGTACGTTCTACCACTTTTTTCTCCAGATTTTGTGTCAGGGCCAGTATCTGCTCTTCGGCTGCTTTTCTCTCTGTGATATCGTATCTGATACTCATGTATTGATATGGCACTCCCTTATTATCCAGAAACGGCAGGATGGTAGTATGCACCCAGTAGATCGATCCGTCTTTAGCCTTGTTTCTTACCTCACCCTTCCAGCTTTTGCCGGAGCTTATGGTTTTCCAGAATTCTTCAAAAAACGATTTAGGGTGATAGTCTGAGTTGACTATTTTGTGGTTTTTTCCCAGCAGTTCATCCAGACTGTATTTTGATGTTCGGATAAAATTATCATTGGCATAGGTGATATTACCATTCTGATCAGTGATGGTGACTATAGAAGATTGGTCCAGTGCCGCTTTGTAATCTGATATCTGAAGCAGACTGAGATATAACTGATCATTGAGCTCATTGGCTGCCAGTTCGGCCTGTTTACGGTCGGTTACATCTATATGCATGACTACCACACCGGCATCTTTTTCGTCGTTGAGTTTTGCTACCTCTACTCTGTACCATTTCTTTCGTTCAGATGTGTGGCAGGAGTATTCGGTGTGAAAACAATCTATATGGCCTTCTATCACTTCTCTGATGCCTTCAGCTATAGCGATGCCGGAAGTAATATCTTCTGTATCTGCATTTGTGGAAACCTGCAGATAGTTCTCTCCGATGTTATAATTCAGGCTCTTCAGATAGTTGTCGCTGTTGAATGTTTCCCAGCCTTTATTTACTGCTATGATAGTGCCGCTATTGTCGAGCAGGGCTATATTGGCTGGCAGGGCATTGAGGATAGATGATTGAGTTTTGTGGGCCAGTTCCAGTTTTTCATGTGAGCGTTGCACTTCTGTGATATCGTTGGACAGAATGAGTCGTGCTGGTCTGCCGTCATAATTAATGCCATGTCCGAAAATGTTAACGTCTATGATCGAGCCATCTTTCTTCAGGTGTTTCCATATTCCTGCGTTTGAGCTATCGGCAGGAAAAGATTTCATTTTTAGAAAGCGATCTTTTTCTGAATCCGGCCTGAGTTGCAATGCATTCATCGAAAGAAATTCAGCGCGGCTGAAGCCATAGTGATCGATAGCAGCTTTATTGACATCTATGATCTGGTAGGTTTCATTGTCAGTCACCCACATAGGCAGTGGGTTATTTTCAAAAAGGTGTTTGTATTGAGTTTCGGTCTCTGCTCTTTTGATCTCGGCCTCTCTCTGCTTGGTGATGTCTCTGTTGAAGCCCGTTATACTCATGGCTATACCATGCTCCCAGCTGACCATGAATTGTGTATCCAAATATTTGATACTGTCGTCTTTGGCTTTGATACGATAGTCTATACTTAATATTTTGGATTCATTGGTGGCATCAGTTATCAGCGCATCTATCTTTTTCAGATCATCGAGGTGTATCCTATCTCGTATTGTATTTCGATCTGAAGTGAGTTCACCCGGTTCGAAGCCCATTAGTCGGAATGAGCCATCGGAGAGAAACATCTCACCCGTTATCGGGTTGGACCGCCATGTGCCAAAATGAGCTATGTTCTCAGCCTCTTTATACAAAGCTTCATTGGCTATGATCTGGTCCAGCATTCTTTTGCGTTCAGTATCGAGCTGATACTTGTCCAGGGCGTTCTGTATAGCCATAGGCAGTCGCTGCATACGGTCTTTGAGGATATAGTCCCATGCACCTAGTTTCATGACCTCTACGGCAAATTCTTCGGATATCGTAGAGGTGATGAGGATGAAGGGCGTTTCAATTTTCTTTTCCTTTATGATCTTAAGCGCCTCGATAGAGTTGAAGGAAGGAAGCGAATGATCGGAGAGGATGAAGTCGGGTTGATAGTTTTCGAGAGCGTACAGAAATCCATCTCTATTATCTGTGAGCAGGATGTCAAAATCCAGTTTGGATCTGAGCAGGGTTCGGTGCACGAGTTCCGCATCACTGGGCATATCTTCGAGATGCAGTATTTTGAGCTTACGTCTATACATTATAGGTTTATTATCAGTTCATTTATTCAGTTCTTATATCGGTGATTCATTAAGCAATACCCAGTAGAGGCCAAGAGCAGCGACGGATTCGACCAGATTTTCAAAGCCGACCGGTTTGACTATGTAGCTATTGGCGCCTAAGGCATAGCAGCGATCTATATCGGGGTGTTCTTTAGACGAGGTGAGCATCACTACAGGTATCATTTTAGTTCTGGCATCTGCTTTGACTCTTTGCAGGACCTCGATGCCATCTATCTTTGGCATCTTGATATCGAGCAGTATCACCTTTGGTTTTAAGCCCAGATCTCGACCCTCATATTGGCCTGTGCCAAACAGAAAGTCCAATGCCTGAGCACCATCGGTGAGATGTGTGATCACATTGGCGACTTTTCGTTTTCTGAGTGCACGGATCGTGATCTCCGCATCATTCATATTGTCTTCTACCAGTAGTATCTCGATCTGTGTATTCATAGTGGTATTGTAGGTGTTTTTTTACAAACTTAGTTGTATTATACTGCAATTCATTGCATTTGAAAATTGTTTTAGCCATCATTCAATAAAATATCGGATATATTATATTGACAATAAACTAGATATAAGTTTATTGAAATGTTAACACAAGTTAATTGTTGTAAAAATTAACTATATTCTAACGACAACTATTCCATCGATTATCTCATCCTAATATAAATAGATATTCAATAGCAATTTAGGCGGGTTTGTGTGTCAAAGCTACACTTTAAAAGAGGTAAAAAGGTAATCATTAATGATGAAATTAAATTTATAAAATGCAGATTATATACAAAATATGAATTATTGGTGAAGTTATATTGTATATCAACAAATTGATCGTATATTTAAATATTTAAATTGTTTTATCTAAAATACATGTTACGATATCAGTCTTGTAATTTTTGTCATGTTTTAAGGGAAAAACATTTAAACCCAGTAGAAGCTTGATGTGTCTATCAAATATGATAACCTATCAGGCAGTAAGTATTTCACCTTTGGTTTAGAAAGTAAGGAGAACAGGGCATGGATAACAGTAAATTTCTGACGGCTTTAGGGGGTAGGATCAAGGCATTGAGGAGCGATCAGAATATCTCTCAGCAGGAGTTGGCGGGTGTTTGTGATTTTGAAAAAGCAAACATGAGCAGAATAGAAAGCGGAGGAACTAATCCTACTATATTGACATTGCTTAAGATCTGTTTAGCTTTGAAAATAAATCTGCGCGACCTGATGGATCATGAAGAACTAAATTGTATAAGCGAGGAAGACAATTCAAGATCTTTTAAAGATACACGCTAGCCATCTATAGATACAATGCGAGTGTGATAAATGCCAGCAGAGAAAAGCCAAAAGTGATCAATGCTAAAAAGACCAGACATGGATTGATGATCTTATTTGGTGTATTCCTGACAGCCGTTCTCGGATCCGTCAAAACATAAAGAGCCCTTTTTTTAGTCTGATCAGAATCAGGTTTGCATCCATCCAATAGCTCGATCATAATATACATTTTACGTCATTAAAATTCTTCCGAGGGTGTCGAGGTAATTGTATATACGACACTAAGCCTGACTGGTTGCCACATAGAAAAATTACGAAATGTGTGTTGTTTTAAATGGCACCAAAAGAAAAGGGGCCCTAGAGCCCCTTTATATTTTTCAAAAACTGATGATGTCTTATTTCGTCACAGTAAACTTAAGTGTTCTGCTGTTCCGGCCGTCTGTGACCTGCAGGTAGTAGATGCCATCTGCTATAGAAGCAAGATCGTACTGCTGTCTGCGGATCACCGTGTCGTTGTTTATGATCACTCTGCCGAGGGCATCTGATATGGTGACTGTTCTGGCTAGCCCATCTCCAAACTCAAGCGTGAATGTACCTGTATTCGGATTCGGATATATCCTGACCATGATGTCAGAAGCCAGTGTGTTGATGCCTGACTCGACGATATAGATAATGTTAGATGTAGTCTTGCATCCTGCACTGTCTATGCCCGATACCTGATATGCGCCAGTGTGTGTAGCGATATAAGTGCCACTGATAGCGCCACTGATGATGCTGTCATTGTAGTACCACTGATAGAACTGCGAAGGACCTGAGATGAGAGTATCTCCCATCTGAGTGACCGAGTCAGTACCGATAGTATGCGGTGTGATGGCGATAGGGGCAGAGCCTGCAGTGCAGCCATAGTTATTGGTAGCGGTGACCGTATATGAGCCACCTGTAGTATAGATAGATGAGGTAGTAGAACCGTTACTCCATACATAGCTACTGCCACCTGTAGCAGTCAGCAGGAGGCTGTCTCCAGAGCAGACCGTACTGCTCGATGATGTGATGGCGACCGTCGGATATGCATTGATGGTAAAGGTGATGGCATTACTTGTGTCTTTGAGTTGAGAAGGACATGCAGCGGTGCTGGTCATCACGCATGTGAACACATCTCCATTCAATATCGGATTGGCGATGTATGTAGCGGAGTTGCCTACGTTAGTACCATTTCTTTTCCACTGGAAGTCCGGATTAGTGCCACCATTCACACCCACAGCATATAGATTCACGACTGTGTTTTGGCATACTGTGTCACTAGTATTGGCTGAGATCGTCACACTCGTTGATACGAATGGATTGACTGTATAATGAATGACATTGCTTGATACCGTGTCTACAGATGCGCAGGAAGCATTGCTGACCATCACTACCCAGACACTGTCGTTATTATTCAGCGTGCTGTCGACGAAGATCGTAGCTGTGCTGACAGGGTTGCCACTCACATACCACTGATAGGTAGGGTTCGTGCCTCCATGCGCAGGAGTAGGGGTGAATGTGATCTTAGTGCCTGCACATATCGTATGACTGTGGCCTGTAGCGACACTCACGGCAGGTGTCACAGCTGTGGAAACGGTGAGGTGTAGCGTCACGATACTATCGCATCCATGCATAGCAGCACCTGACAGTGTATCTGTGAAAGTGCCGGTCGAATAATAAACATGTGTACCCACTGTGAAACTATCGCTGCCGCATATAGTAGTCGTGATAGTATCTGTAGCAGCAGGATAAACTATCAGATGTAGCGTAGTGAAACTATCACAACCCAGCACTGAACCACCTGAAATGGTATCGGTAAAGGTACCCGATGTAGTGTATGTCTGTGTACCCAGTGTATAGCCGGAGCCGGGACATACAGATGAAGTGATCGTGTCAAAAGCCAGCGGATTGATAGTGAGGGTCGTGGTCACAATGCTGTCACAGCCATTGATGTCGGCCGCAGCGAGGGTATCTATGAAAACACCAGTGGCATTGTGAACGATGGAGCCCACCGTCACACTGTGCCCTGCACATAAAGTAAATGTCTGACTGAAAGTATCAATCGGTCTCACGGTGAGGTTAGTGGTCACGATGCTATCACATCCATGCATATCAGCCGCAGCAAGTGTATCTGTATACACACCGGTGGCATTGTGAATGACAGAACCCACCGTGAGACTATGACCTGCACATAAGGTGAATGTCTGACTAAAAGTATCTATCGGTCTCACAGTAAGGTTTGTAGTGACGATACTATCGCAACCATGCATATCAGCGGTAGCGAGTGTATCTGTATAAACGCCAGTGGCATTGTGAATGACAGCACCTACGGTCACCGTTTGACCAGCGCACAGGGTGAATGTCTGACTAAAAGTGTCAATGGTTCTGATGGTCAGATTTGTAGTCACGATGCTGTCACAACCATGCATATCAGCGGCAGTCAGTGTATCTGTATAGGTGCCTGTGGCAGTATGAACCACAGAACCTACAGTCAGGCTTTGACCTGCGCAGAGGGTGACCGATTGGCTCACTGTATCGACAGTCATAATGGTCAGATTAGTAGTGATGATACTATCGCATCCATGTGCATCGAATGCCACAAGTGTATCGATGTAGGTACCTGATGTATTGTGAATGCTTGAACCTACTATCAGTCTTTGGCCTTTGCACAGGGTGACTGTCTGGCTCATCGAATCCAATGGCCTGACGGTGAGGTTTGTGGTCACGATACTATCGCAGCCATTGACCGATGCACCGATCAGGGTATCTATATAAGTATTGGTAGCGGTATAAGTATGAGCACCTACGGTGTATGAATATCCATAGCAAATGAAAGGATTGTTGATACTGGAAGGCAGTGTGACCGTCACGGTGAAACTACATGTAGCAGTAGCGCCTGCCTGATCGGTAGCGGTATATGTCACAGTAGTAGTGCCAGTCGCGAATGTGCTGCCCGGCGCATGATCGGGTACCAGTGTCACAGTGCATCCCTCAGGATCTGTGGCAGTAGGCGCTGTCCATGTAGCGGTGGTGTTGCATCCGTTGTCGATATTAGATGGACAGCCTGAGATAGTTGGAGGCTGATTGGCCACACTGCCCGCATTGATGGTAGTGCTACCTGTGGCGCCGCTGTTTCCGCTTAGCTGCAGATAATACGTGTGTCCGGGTATCAGGCATTTGGCATCCAGCCACGAAGAAGCAGTAGCCCCGCCGTGCGTTTCGCCCTGATCATCATCTGCTGCCATGAGTGTCCATGCAGTGAATGATCCGCAGGTGGAAATATCCCATAGTGCAAGTTGTGTATCAAAACCGGGAGAGAGTATCGTGTCATGACCTGAGGCCGATGCCACCCAGGTGAACCAGAGTGTATGGCTGGGAGAGCCGTAGCACCATTCGGTCTGAGAATAGCAATCAGCAGTAGTGGTGCCTACCGGTGGTGAAACTTCGCCGCTCTGAACGGTGGCATTGGTATTGTCATATGGCCCGTTCACGCCAGCAGATAGTGCTATGGCATGGCATACACTGTCATTGGCCGGAGGTGTCGGAGCAGGGATGGCCGCTACGGTCACTACTACGGTCCATTGATTGCCTGCCGAAAAGTTAGCTGCATTTATCACATCATATGTGCCCGGACCGACAGGATATGACAGAGGGAATGTTCCGTTGCCATTGCCGCCGCCTGTCAGTACATCTACATAGTTGAATTCCATGAAGCCATTGAAGCCCCCCGCACCGGTGAGCTGATAGGTCACATTAGTGATCTGAAAGCCGGTTGGGATAGTCACATAAAAATCGTCCTGATAGTCAGAAGGTGTGGTCACCGTACCACTATAAGTATAAGTACCTGCCGTGTCTGTGAAGGTCAAAGCAGTTATTATTGAATTAGAAAGATCGGCACCCTCTGAATAGCTCTGTGCTTGGAGCGAAGTGTTGCCAAACAATAAGATACCTGCGATCAAAATTTCTAACAAAAATGGAATTCTCTTCATTCAATATTTTTTTGAGTTTAAATAAGATACAGACTTAGGCTCTATCTCAGAAATATCACTATCAGTCGTACAATAATAGTGTTTATCCCAAAAATACGGCATTAAAAAAGCATAAGAGGAAAATATAATATCTGAGCAGGGTTTCTCTTAGGTCATAGTCAAAGTCACTTTTGGAGGCCAATTATCATGATTCCTTACAGTGTTATTAGTGACAATGGTCATTTATTGCGGTTGTCTCATAGGTTAACTTTGTCCTGTTATTACTATACGATAAAACCACCGTTATTATGAAAAAGATACTGATAATAGAGGACAATATGGAACTGAGAGAGAATACTGCAGAGTATCTGTCATTATCAAATTTTGATACCATCACCGCAGATAATGGTCAAAGCGGGATCGATCTGGCCATCAGCGATCATCCGGACCTCATCATTTCTGATATCAATATGCCCGAGATGGATGGCTATGCGGTATTAAAGGCCCTTCGCAATAATGAATCGGCCAAAAAGATCCCTTTTAT
>CAIXBT010000225.1 GCA_903917755.1 uncultured Bacteroidota bacterium | reverse complement strand
TTCAGACGCTCTTCGAAGTCCCCGCGATATTTCGCGCCTGCCATCAGCGCCCCCATATCAAGTGCATAGATCGTTTTGCTCTTGAGGTTTTCCGGCACATCGCCTTTCACGATACGATGTGCTATCCCTTCGGCTATGGCCGTCTTACCCACACCGGGTTCACCGACCAGCAGAGGGTTATTCTTGGTTTTTCTCGACAGGATATGCATCACTCTTCTGATCTCTTCATCGCGCCCTATCACCGGGTCCAGCTTACCGCTCTTAGCCTGTGCATTGAGGTTGATGGCATATTTGTCCAGAGAATTATATTTGGCATCGGCCGTTTGTTCGGTCACTTTGTTGCCCTTACGCATCTCAAGGATAGCCGCACGCAGCTTCTTATCCTCCAGCCCTACTTCTTTGAGCAGTTTAGCCGTATCATCTCCTATCGACAGCATGGCGAGCAGCAGTAGCTCGACACTCACATAGCTGTCTTCAAAATCCTTGAGCAGTTTATTGGCCTGTAGGATCAGCTTGCTGAAAGCCGGAGACGGCACTATATCTGCAGTCTGGCCCGATACCTTAGACAAGGTTTTAATTTTTTCTTCGACCTTGCCTAAAAGAATATTGCGGTTCACACCTGCTTTTTCTAAAATAAAAGGCAGTGAATCTTCATCCACATTCAGCATAGCCTTGAGCAGATGAATGGTGTCAAGCTGCGCATGGTTATTGTTGAATGCATCCTGTTGGGCTGCGCTTACAGCCTCGATCGCTTTGGTAGTTAAGTTATTTAAGTTCATAATTGATATTTTGTGTATCTCTTTTTTGATACGATTTAGTCTCTGCAAAACTCTTTCCATGCTCCATGTATGGAAAATTTGTCATACAAATATACTTTCGAGCAGACAAGCTGTCCATGACGACGATCATCTATCGGAAATAAAGTCAGACATAGCCATAAGATCTCATAATGCAAAAATAGCATTATTTTAATTAAAATTTCAAATATGGCGAAATAAATAACAGGCATTCAAGCCTCGCCAAGAGTCTTGTTTTTCGATTTGTTTTTAGAATTGTTTTGCTCAGTAATAAAAAAAAGGGCCAGAGGCAATATTCACAAATTAAATTAAATCAAATAATTACACATAAACAAAATAACACCTTAATGTCCGACCAATTGTTTTCATATACGCTCTGAGATCAACCAAATTGAGCTGCCGAAGGCAATGGGAAATTTTGATATCAAAAAATTAAAAAAGCTACTACATTTGATCGATTCAAATGCCAAAGATCCGTTCATACCTGTTTTTCCTCATACTGGCCTTCGTGCAGCCCTGTCATTCACAGACATGGGTAGATACATTGGACAATTATGCCCGTCTGTCATACCTGCCGGCATCGCATTATAACTGGAACTGGATGAACGCCGCACTGCTCAACACAATGGTGAAACAGTATGAGCAAAAGCCCGAACCGGAGAAAGCCATATATCTGGCTTATGTCAAAAAAGCAATGGACAAAACCTATGCAATGGCCAATGGCAAGACACCTAATGCAGTAGCTTCAGGTCTCGGGCTGGCTTTTTTGTATCGGGTCACTAAAGATCAGAAATACAAAAGCAAAGCAGATAAAGTTTATGCCGACTACCTGAAGATACGCCGAACCAAAGATGGCGGGGTATCTCATCTGATGCTATTCACAGAGATGTGGGACGACACTATCTTTATGATCGGTGAGTTTCTGCTGGGCATGTATCAGGCTACCGGCGACGAGAAATACCTCAATGAACTGGCTAAACAGATACGTCTGCATAGAGACAAACTGCAGGACAAAGAATGGGGGCTCTGGTATCACGGTTGGGATAGTGACAATAAAGGACATTGTATGTTTTGCAGTCAGATGGGCTGGCCGGACCATGTGACCCGCCGCAGTGCTGAGATGTGGGGCCGTGGCAACGGATGGATAGTGGTGACCCTATCTGATGCGCTGCAGACGATACCGAAGAGCGATCCGCTGTGGAATGAAATGGCGGGCTATCTGAAAGAAATGATCAAACACCTGCCTGAGCTGCAGGACCCGAAGACAGGGCATTGGTTTCAGCTGCCGGTCAGAAACAAAGACCCGCATAATTATATAGAGAGTTCATGTACTGCAATGTTTGGCTATGGTATCAATACCGCACTGCGTCTGGGTCTGGTGAGCGATACGGCATACCGGGTCAGCGTGAGGCTTGCCTATAAGGGACTACGTGACTATAGTCTGGTGCCCGTTTCGGGCAAATACCTCACATCAAATAATGTATGCGTAGGCACCTGTATAGGCGATAAGAACTATTATTTAAAAAGAGCTACCCAAAAGGGCAAACCCTATGGTATCGGCATGTTCATCACATTCGGATCAAATTACGAACTGGATAATGGCTTAAAAAAATAGTTAAATCCGTTTCGATTAAAGTAATAAAATGCATATTTACTTTTTATGTTTCCCGGAAATAATCAAAACAAAAAATGAATAAATCAGTCATCCTTATTCTTTGCGCAGTTTTCGCTGGTATGGTCATGATCAGCTCATGTTCTAACAAGCTCGACGAACCGGGTTTCCCGGGCCTGAGATGCGCTGTAGGCAGCAATGAATATGTAGCAGACTCCGCTTACTATACGAAATCGACCGGCACAAACATATTCGCATTGACAGGAGGCACCAAGAGATTAAGTTTCTACTTATTGAGGGCTGATACTACAGGTAGTTTCCCATTAGATAGCCTTGGTACGGGTAATGTGGCTTATTATACTGATGGTGTGACCACTTATCGTTCTATCTCCGGCAGCGTAAGCATCTCTCAGTATTATAATGATTCACTGAAGGTGATGACCGGTACATTCAGCTTCAATGGCAGAGTACCCGGCTCAAGCGGCAACTCGGTCAATATCTCTTACGGATATTTCAACAATATCCCCAGACATTGATCTGTTTTTTTGAAATCGTATCTCTTAGAAAATTCGGCGTAAAATTTACAGGACTATTTTCAGCACTTGACCTTTTAGAAGGCTTTTGCCAGAGAGGTTATTGTCTGATTTGAGCTTATCAATGGTCAGTCCGGGATAATGCTGCGCAATACTCCACAATGAGTCTCCCGATTGAACTTTATAATACTTGATAGAGGCATTGATCTGAGTAATAGGATTCTGAGCCTGAGTCGTTTTAGCGGGGACAGGCTTATTTGCTGACGGGGCATTTACCACCACATTGTTATTGGTACCCGTTCCTTTCTCATAATAGTACAGCACCTTCTCACCGGTAGAGTCTGTGCCAGCTTTGGTACTTGAGTCAATGGCCGCATGCTGAGCAGTGGCTGTATTATTGGCAGGAGCTGTTGGTACAGTATATGCCGGCACTTCCGGGAAGGTCAATATCTTAAGCGTTTGGCCTTTTACTATATAATTATTCTTGAGATGGTTCCACTCTCTGAGTTCAGCCAGCCCGACCCCATATCGGGCTGCTATGCCGGCCAGATTATCCGTTTTACGTACCTTATACCAGATATATCTCGGCACTCTGACCATAGCCGGATTCAGATAGCCGTCATTCAGAGAGGTCTGAGCAGAGATCTCAGGGTCATTCAGTATCACATCCCTTCTGGATTCAAAGGTTGCAAAATAATTCACGGGGATATTCAGCGGATAGCCACAGGTCAGAGCAGGCACGATACCTGCCTTCAGACATGGATTCAGAAATTGCAGCTCTTCATATGGCATCCCCAATGTCTGTGCTATGTGTTTCAAAGTCACCTTGCCCTGTATCATCACCGTATCTACGGCATATAGCTCTCTTTTAGGTTCTGCCGAGACCAGTTTATAGTCATTGTGATAATGCATGGCATATACCACCGCCAGAAAGGTCGGCACATAGCTTCTGGTCTCCAGAGGCAGCATATTCTTTATGGCCCAGAAATTCTTGACCCCGCCGGCTCTTGCTATTGCTTTATTCACATAGCCCGGACCGGAGTTATAAGCCGCCAAAGCGAGCAGCCAGTCTCCATACATGTCATATAGTTGCTTGAGGTATTTGACCCCGGCCACAGTAGACTTGATAGGATCTCTGCGCTCATCATAATAGGAGTTTCCATCCAGCCCCATCATCTTGCCCGTGCCGTACATCATCTGCCAGAGCCCGGTAGCCCCGGCCGAAGATACCGCCTGAGGATTGAGCGCCGACTCGATCACCGGCAGGTATTTGAGTTCTTCAGGCATTTGATTTTTGTCAAGTACCTGCTCAAACATGGGGAAATATATCTGCGAACTAGCCAGCAATTTAGTCATCAGGTCACGCCTGCGATACACAAACAGATCGATAAATGCCTGAACGTCAGAATTGTAATCCATAGACATCATCGACGGGATCATTTTCATCCTTTTCTTCATTTCCTCCGGGCTGTAGGATGGCAGCTGATCTTTGGTGAGATGGATAGAGGTATTCAATTCAGCAGAATTGCCAAAAAGTTTATCGCGGGTAAATAGCTGATAGGACATACTATCCAGCGATATGACCACAGGGTCGCCGTCAGCCCTGGTGAGGCTGTCATGAGCAAAGGGATTCATGGCCAATGCTGAGAACGTTCCGCACAGCAGAAAGGCCAAAACCGTAATTGTATTTTTAAAGAATCTCATTTATTTATAAAATGCCCATACACACGGGCGTGCCGAAATTAATAAATTAACAATGATCTAAAAAGTCCCCATCCCGACTTGTTAATAAATTTGACAACAAAAAACATATCCTACATGGTTTTTCCGTCCATTTAATATGGTTTTATCTATATTAAACGCTTATTACAGCCAAATAATTTCATGGTTTTCAGGCTTTTTTAAAGTATCTGAAAAATATCCACTTTTTTGAGATCAAAATGTCAAACATAATAGACAGTCAGGCAGATTCGGCACCATTTCCCGAAAGTTTCAGTTTAGAAAATAGAAATCTTAATTATGTGAAAAATATGCCTCATGGACATTTCTTATATCCTCAATCTGCTCGGCGAAGACCGTGACAAATACTATAATGCCATCGCGCCGCCGGTGATCCAGTCGAGCAATTTTGCTTTTGACACAGTAGCAGCGCTGAGAAGCGCCTTTGGCAATGAAAAATCAGCTCATCTCTACACGCGAGGCAATAACCCCACAGTAGAGATACTACGAAAAAAGATAGCCGCACTGGCCGGAGCCGACGATTCACTGATATTGGGGAGTGGAGCTGCTGCTATGGCTACCGCTGTGATAGCTCAGGTGCAGCAGGGTGACCATATCGTCTGCATCCGAAAACCCTACAGCTGGACGGATAAACTCTGTCGCATCATCTTGTCACGTTTCGGGGTGGAGACCACATTTGTAGCGGGCACCTCTCCTGCCGATTATTTCGACGCAGCAAAACCGAATACCAAACTGTTCATCCTCGAAAGCCCCAATACTTTCACCTATGAACTGCAGGACCTCGCCGCCATTTCTACATTTGCAAAAAGCAAAAACATTACGACCATCATTGACAATACCTATTGCAGCCCCATCGGTCAGCGCTGTATTGAAATGGGTATTGACATCGAAGTGCATTCCGCATCTAAATATCTCAATGGCCATAGCGACATCATAGCAGGTGTGATCATTGGCAATAATGACCATATCTCAAAAATATACCGCTCCGAATTCATGAATCTCGGTGCTATCATTTCTCCGCATGATGCATGGCTGATGTTGCGCGGATTGCGTACGCTGCCTATCCGTCTGAAGCAGATCGGGGAAACCACAGCAAAGGTGGTTAGCTTTCTGGAGGATCACTCTGCTGTAGAGCAGGTCTTGTATCCCTTTTCTAAAACCAATCCGCAACTGGAGCTGGCAAAAAAACAAATGCTATGGCCCGGAGGTCTTCTTTCTATTGTGCTGAAAACGGAGGATATTTCAAAAGTGGAAAACTTCTGTGAGTCACTCACTTTTTTCAAAATGGCTGTGTCATGGGGTGGTCATGAATCCCTTATCATGCCTGCATGTGCGTTCTATCCGACCGAACATACAGGCCACAGAACTTATCCACCGAATCTCGTCAGACTATACATAGGCCTCGAAGAATCGACTGCGCTGATCGAGGACCTGAAACAAGCTTTAGTTTGTATCGTATAAAAAGGAATGAGATCATTCCAAACCCCTACCATAGTAATATTGCTGATCCTCTTATCATTGAGTGCATCAGCCGGCCCCGAAAACTTCTACACACTTGAGTCTGCGCTCAAGCAGCCGACGGAAGTCAGAACACTGGAGCTAAGGAATAAAAGCATCAAAGAACTACCGGCATCGATGCAGGAGCTTAAGAATATCGAGGTGCTCGACCTGTCAGACAATCAGCTGACGGAGATACCCGAAGCGGTATTTAAAATGGTGAACCTCAAAAAGCTCATCCTTTTTGGCAATAAGATACAAACCATTCCTGACCGTATAGGCACTCTGGTCAATCTCGAGGAATTCAGGATCAGTCTATCATACACATCGATCTCAGCGAGCTCTGTTCCGTCTAAACTGCCTGATGCTCTTTTTAAATTACCCAAGATAAAGATCATAGATGCATCGTATTTCAATCTCGCAGAAATACCCGGCATCGTTTCGTTATCGCACATACAGGAGCTGTATCTGCACAACAACAGGATAGCGACAATTCCAAATACACTTTTCTCTTGCAGAACATTAAGAACATTAGATCTTTCAAATAATGTCATCACGGCCATGCCAGCCAGCATAGCATCATGCCTCAGCCTTGAGTCATTAAAACTGAATGGCAATAAGATCACAGAGATCCCCGTATCGATCTCCAATCTTAAAAATCTCAAAGAGCTGAGTATAGGTTCGAATAACCTCTCAAAACCGGTGCTCGATGTCAAAAAAATAATTCCATTAACTCACATCGCAATATTGAATCTGAGTTCGATCAATTTAGATGTGCTGCCTGTGGAGATCGCACAGCTGACGGGCATCACAGACCTGGATCTGAGCGGAAACAAACTGGTATTGCTACCGGATGAACTGGGCAAAATGGTAATGCTGAAAAAGCTTTCTTTATCAAACAATAAACTGATACAGATACCTGAATCTATTTCAGCATTGGTAAACTTGAATAAGCTGGACCTGAGCCACAATATGTTTATACTAGTGCCTGCTCAAGTCGGCAAAATAAAAAATCTCCAAATGCTCAATCTCAGTAACAATGCTCAACTCAATGATTATTCCGAGAACATAAAATCACTCAGCGCTATAAAATTAGTAAACCTCAAAGGTACAGCTCTCAATGAGTTTCAGATACATCACATCTCTGAAATACTTACAGCTTACAACGTGATCTATTAAAATTTGCTTGTTAATCTTTTCATGCCGAAGGCACGCCTATAGCGTTGTCAATTACTCATTGTAAATTGTCCATTATTTCTTCGTTGCTCTCTGCAATATCTCAAAGCACAACTCGAGCCTTTCGCCCTGCTGATCTACCAGCGTGATGATATGCTTGCCCGGCTCGGGGCTGAGTGCCATCTGATGTATCCCTTTTGTAGAACCAAGAAAATCCTCATCGAGATGCCAGTATATCACCGCATCAGTAGATCGATGCGCCACTTCAAAGACCGTTTTCCCGGTCTTGCCATCCAGTTCTACAGGCACATATATCTGCGTCGAATGTTTGGGATAGATGAACTCCATCGCAGCACTTTTATTGGTCACACCGCAGCCGCTTTTGTATGGCGGCAGCACTCTATATTCGGGGTTCTTGGACTTGTAGAACCACTCCTGCCCCGGCGGCAATACGAACCAGGACTTATGTATCATATGCGATGGCGACTCACATTCACTGCTCACCCTATACGAGCCCGTCATATCAAGATGTATGAGCTGATGATATGGGCACGGAGAAGTCTTGAGCCCGGCGGTCGGTATCCACATCGTATCTCTATCCTCGCAGATATCAAGTGCGCGGTGACCGCTTTGTTTACAAATATCAACCTGTTGCATTTCCTCATAGGGCTGATCGAACCATGCAGACGATCGCAGCAGCTTAAAAATATCAAACATGATAGGCGCCGCCGTAGAAACCCCTATCAGCCCCGGACGGCCCTCTCCGTCTGCGTTTCCGGCCCATACGATCACCACATATTTCGGTGTACAGCCCACCGCCCATCCATCTCTGAAACCAAAGCTGGTACCTGTTTTCCAGGCTATATGTTGTGATGAGGTGAACTCGCGCCAGTTGGTCTCCACATCAGGGCGACTCACTTCTTCCATCGCATTAAATGTACACCAGATCGAGGCCGCACTTAGTAATCCGGTGTTATCAAGTTTGGAAGATGTAATGGCAGATTTTTTTTCTTTCGAAGCCAGGTAATGCAGCGGATGAAAATCACTTTTGTCGTAGCGAGCCTTATATGGCCCGAAATGATTGAGAGTACGGGCCATACTGGCATACATGCCCGCTATATCCCACATCGAGCCCTCGGCACCACCCAATATGATCGACAACCCATAATGATCTGCAGGATGCGTCAGTGTATTCATCCCCATCTTCTTGAGCTGATAGTTGAATTTCTCTGTGCCGTATGAGCGCAGCATCCGCACAGAGGGTACATTCAGCGAACGCTCTAATGCGCGCTTAGCAGACACCGCACCGTCAAATTCTTTATTGAAATTGAGCGGTGCATATCCAGCTATCTGTGTGGGGATATCTGGCACCAACGTGGTAGTCAGGATATCTCCTTCACTCAGCATCGAGGCAAAGAGAAAAGGCTTCAGGATACTGCCTGTGCTGCGAGGAGCTGTGATCACATCCACATCTCCGTTATATTCCGGCTCCTGCGGGTCATAGATATTGCCGATATAGGCCAGTACATTGCCGGTTTCCACATCAGCCACCAGTGCTGCCGCATTGTTGATGCCATTTGATTTTAGCTCATTATGATGACGCTGCAGTATATTATCAACCTGTATCTGAAGATTTCTGTCTATGGTAGTTTGAGCGACAGTCTCTACAGTTCTTTTGTTTTTAATATTATCCTTAAAAGCCCTCGTGAGCAGGTGCGGCGCATATTGCGGCAGGGCAAGTGGCTTATCGGGCAGTGGTTCAGCCTTCGCAGCGATACAGGTGATCCGATCTATCTCACCGGCTGCTAATAGCTTATCCAAAAGCCTGTCTCTTTTATGTCTTAATGTGATCAGATTCTTACCGGGATGAACAAGCGATGGGCTATTTGGCAATACGGCCAATGTAGCCGTCTCACCCCACGATAGCTGATCCTGGCTTTTGCCGAAATATCTCCACGCTGCTGCATCCAGCCCTATCACATTGCCCCCGTAGGGTGCATGAGAGGCATAGAGTGCGAGGATCTCTTCTTTAGAATATGACAACTCCAATCTCAGCGCCATGATCATCTCGATGGTCTTATTCCAGAATGTGCGTGGCTTGCCGCTGCGCGAAAGACGTATGACCTGCATGGACAGTGTACTGCCACCGCTTTTGACCCGGTGGGATCGGATATTTTTGGAAATGGCTCTGCCTATAGCCAGTATATCGACACCGGGATGATGATAAAAGCGCTTATCCTCAAACTGGATGATAGATCTTTTAAACTTGACCGAAATGTTCTTATCATATGGAAATCGCCACTGACCATCATTCGCCACCAATGCACCGAGCAATTGCCCGTTCTTATCTACCAGCACCGTAGATGCTTTTTCTCTGAAAAGCGGTTTTGGTAAGCAATATGCAAAGGCAAGGACCATGACAATGACAAGCACAGATGCCGCGATCAATTTTTGTTTTAGTGAAACCACAATTCTATTATTAGATCGGTCAGGCATCTATGGTTTATAAAATTTATCCTCCGTCCAATTCACAGGATTGCTTATGATGTAATCGGCAATATTTTGATATGATTCTTCATTGCGAATAATGTGTTCATGAAAATTGCGCTGCCACAGTTTACCCATGTCCCCATTATTAGATTTATACACTTCCAAACATGCCTTCGCAACTAGCGATTTGTATGCACCCACGATATTTCCTACAGTAGGGGCAACCCTTGCGGTTGCCCGTTCCATTTTTGGGGTTGTCAATAAAGGGGTAACCGTAGGGGTTACTACCGGATCAATACTTTCGGTTGTTCCTACCGGGGTAACCGCAAGGGTTACTACCCGATCAATACTTTCGGTTGTTCCTACCGGGGTAACCGCAAGGGTTACTACCGGATCAATACTTTCGGTTGTTCCTAATGGGGTAACCGCAAGGGTTACTACCGGATCAATACTTTCGGTTGTTCCTAATGGGGTAACCGCAAGGGTTACCCCTACTTGTGGCGATTGATTTTCATTCCCTTTCAATATGATGATCGCATGAATGTGGTTGGGCATAATCTGAAAAACATCTGATTTGAAATTCGAAAAACGATCCGATAGTTTAATCCATTCATTGTATGCAATGATACCATATGCATTAAGTTCCATCTGACCGGGATGAATGATTTTTCCGAAGCGACATTCGCCGTCATGACAGCATATAGTGATAAAGTACGCGCCTGCCTGCGAATAATCATACCCTTTCAAACGGATAGACCTGCGATGATGTATGTGCGGGTTAAATGTCATTGTCAATACCGAGGCAGGCTAGTCCTGCCATTATAATATTTACTTCTCACTTAAACTCCCGTCCTGATTGACCACATTGATCCACTGTCCTGCTATACGTGAGGTGATAGACGCATCATACATAGCCTCTGTATAAACCGAGGGTAGATAGAAATTGCCATAGTAACTGGCATTCAGATATATCCTGAATGTCTTGGTCTCGCCGGCTTTGAGGTTGTAATATGTGTACACCCGGTCATCGCGGATATCCTGATATCGTGGCACGGATGTTTTCTTTGAATTATCGGAATTATCCAATCGGGAATTCAATATCTCCCATCCCGAAGGGAACACCTGCGTCAAAGCCATCTCAGCATAGTCACCTCTCACTGATGGATTAGTGATGGTCACTTCCGAATAGAAATCCGTACCCTGAGCAATGCTGGTAGGGTCAAGCGTATTGCCATCCATATCTTTGTAGCCTACCGTCATATGAATATTGCTCTCAGATGATGTCACATCTCCGATCTTAGGTATACCCGTCATGATCACGCGCGCATAGAGCACGCCCTGACCTGTGTTTTTGACACTGATCGTACCATTAGGTTTCAGGTCCACCTGTTTCACTGCTGAGTGTGTACTGACAGTCTGAGGCTGTGCACCGCCTGCCTGATAGTTGAAATTCATATTTGATTCCACACCTGCCTTTCCGATGAACTTCGCAATGGCAAGCAATGAATAGGCAGTGGTCTGTGTACTCATGAAATCTTTGCTGCATAGAGCCGTCGAAAGCTGTTTGAGTATGGTCATTCCTCTTTCTCTTTTGCCCATGAGGCCAAGCGTCTCAAGTATTATCGCCCTATCGCGTTCATCACTGCCATAAGTACCTGACAGTTCCTTGTAGTCAGTGATCACGGTAGAGAGATTTGCGGTCAGTTGATTGGCTACTTCCGTTTGCCCTACGAGTGCATAAGCAGCCGCAAGGCTCCATTTGGCCACCACAGGCAGGCTTTTATTTTCACGCAGCCTGTTCATACTGCCGAGTTCAGGAGATTTAGCCAATGCCAGTGTATAAAGTCTGTATGACTGTGTAAGCATCGCATCATCAGTATAGCCTGACCAGGTAGTGGCTTTGATGTGCTGGTATTTTTTCCACTGATCGAGGAAACCCTGTGGCAGACTATATCCGCGCAGTTCGGCTTCTATCAGGAAGTGGCCTGCATAATTGGTAGCCCATTCGTTTTCCTCACTCTCACCCGGCCAGTATGACATAGCCCCGGACGGTTGCTGGAAAAGCTTCAGGCGCTGTATACCGGCCTTGACATTCGTCTCTATCTGTCCCTTTCTGACAGGCGAAAGATCCATCAGACTCGCCAGATACAACTGCGGGAAAACGGACGATGTGGTTTGTTCCACACAGCCATACGGATAGTGGATCAGGTACTCCATTCTCTTGCCCAGATTGAGCGGCGGCACACTGGATACTTCCAGCATGGCATTGTTAGTGCCCGCTATGCCTACCGGTTTGTAGACGGTATTCCATGTTTGTCCTGCAGGGATGATCGTATCTATCACTTCTGTGATCCTCGGGTTAGGATTTCTCACATCGAGCTCTATAGATGTCTCAGCGCGTTCCTTGCCGCTGGTAGCTATGATCTTCACCTTCGCAATACCTGTGAGAGATTTCAGCTCCAGTTTAAAGTTGACCACATCATCACCAGTTTGTTTAAACTTCAGTGTTTGATTTCTCGTGCCCTTCGGTTCAAACATATCATTGACCACGATCTGTACATTGACATCTTTGATGTATTTCTCCAGAGCAAAAACCGTGACAGGAAGATCGACTGTCTCACCCGGGCCCAGTACACGCGGCAGGGTACCGAGCACCATCAGTGGTTTACGGACAGGAGTGGCTTTGTCAGCGAATCCATATGCGCCCTCCTCTCCTGCTATGACCATGGTCCGAACAGAGCCTATATATTGCGGCATAATGAAACTATGCGTCTTCGTTTCACCTTTATTGATATGAAATGGTCCGAGGAATTCCACCACCGGTTTGAAACGATTGGCTTTGCTACCTTCTTTCGGTTTGGCAAGGCCCTCATCTCCCCCGATACTCAGGATGCGGTCCAGCTGCGCCCCCCAGGCTCCGATCACGTAGTCAAACATATCCCATGATTTCACTCCCAGTGCCTCGCGGGCATAGAAACTATTCCAGGGGTCGGGTGTCTGAAAGCGTGTCAGGTCCAGCAGACCTTCATCCACCACGGCGATGGTATAGGTCATAGCTTTTTGCTGCGCTTCACTCACAGTGATATTGACAGGTTCGAGAGGCTTCAGCACATCGAGCATTTTGATCACCGGTTTGAGATGTGTATTTGGATTTTCGACCATGATCGGAATGATACCATACATACGGATAGGGAGGTCATTCACGGTTTGTGCATGTGGCTGCAAGAGCGTGACACTGACATAAACATTTGGTGCCATATCCGGTGTGACAGGAATTTTGAACTGCGATGAGCCGCCATTTCCTTCCAGCCAGTAACTCTTGAGCACTTTCGTTCCTGATTCAACACAGATCAGGGCTCTGCTGCCCTTGCCGGTAGGTATTGTGAGTGTGGCATTGTCGCCCACTATGTATTTATCCTTGTCAGAGGTGAATGCCAGCATCGTGGCAGCACCAGCATTATCTTTCTGTCCGCGTCCTGCCCATCCCGGCCAGTCCATGTAGAAAACCTTGCCAGCACAGTGGCCAGACTCAGCATCCGTGACTTTGAGCAGATAGCGCCCCCAGCTTGGATAGTTCACGCGAAGGGTCCATTGGCCCACTCCATTCATGACCGTGATACTGTCACGCTGGATCAGGTGATTGTATGAAGAGCTTTCGTAGTTGGAAAGGTTTTCTTCAGATTTATCCCACCACCATCTCCATTGTATCTGATAGAATTCGACCTGGAGCCTTCTTTTGCCGGGTACAGGATTGCCTGTCTTATCTACCGATGCTATTTGTATGATATGATTGGTATCTGTGAGCAGCATACCTCTGGCCTTATCGCCTTTCGGTACTCGGATGCCGGTATAAACTTTGTAAGGATGATATGGAATGCTAAAACGATCCACGCTGAAATTGCCTCCCGGTTCAAATACTTTGGTGACAAAATTCGCCTGCAAAACTCCCGGTGCGGCATCAGCCACTTTTATATCCGCATCTACGGTAGCCATTCCATTCGCGTCAAGTTCTTTATTGAAAAGTACCTGCTTATCCGCACTGAATTTCCGGGTAGGGTCATCAAAAATGTACTCATTATATTTAGGGAAAGATGTCTTAGCCGCAGATAATGACACCTCGACGCTTGCCTTGAGCCCATTGGCAGTAGGGCCTGTGAGCCAGTGCGACTCCATTTTGGCAGATTGCTTTTCATCTTTGGCCAGATATGGTTTCGCAAAATCAAATTTGATCTTGAGCCTGTTTGGCATCACCATTTCGACTCTCAGATTTTTGCTGAAAATAGCATTGCCTACTTTGCACCTCGCCTCCCAGCTTCCTGTCGGAGCCTCAGGATCGGTCACTGTAAGGAATGAATAAAATCCATTGACATTCTCTGTGCGGATCATCTTTTTGACCAGTTGGCCGCGCGGATCATATATCTCCATAGAGACCGGATAGGCAGCCGGCAATGTCTTCTGTTTATCTTCAAGCATGAACATGAGGAATATCGAATCGCCCGGACGCCATACGCCACGCTCTGCATAAATGAATCCTTTCAATCCCTTCTGCACTTTATCTCCGCTCACATCAAACATACTCAGCGAAAGCGATGAACCATCGTCCAGCTTCAGATAGCCGCGCTGCTCGCCTTTTTTAGCAATAAGTAAATATGGCTTCTGAGGTATTTTGATCTGCGCCATACCATTCATATCAGTCTCTATCCTATTCATGAGTTGCTGCTGATAGTTATATATCTCCAGCGTCACGCCTGACATGGTGTTTGTACTCTTGATATCTGTGACGGTGAATAGCATCGTGCCGTCCAGACCTCTTTTAGCAATGAGGCCCAGATCCGAAGCGATCACATTTCTCGATACCCAGTGCTGAGAATTGTAATATTCATGATGACATGGGTTATCGCGATTGCTCCAGTTATAATCATCGCCCTGATAGTAATTCTCCACATAATCCCAAGAACTGCTTTCCTTGCTCTGCGGGTCATCCCACTTGCTTGTTTCAGCTTCGGGATTTTCTTCCTGCACTTTGCTGGTATCTACTCCTTCACATTTATACAATGAATATTTCTTTCTGAAACTCAGTGTGACCCTATAGATCGCTCCGGGCTGCACTTTGATGAGGTCGCTGAGATCGAGGGCATATTGATTCCATTTTGAAAAATCAGTTTGCTTGATAGAAGAAAGAGGTATTGGCTTATTCAAAACAATCCTTCCGACCCTCACCATCTCCTGCTCTCCGTCCAGATTATTGACCTGAAGGAATTGCGGGATATTATTTTCGAAAATCTGTACCACACGTACATCTACGGTGGTCAGATTCACTGCTTCAAAAGGGAAAAGCAAACCATTGGAACTAGGCAGTATCACGCCCTTTCCGGTAATGCGTACGGCCGGTTTCAGGTCCTCAAAATCGAGATTGACATTCACGGAAGATTTAAGGGTCTTGCCCATGCTATTCTTGAGAGAAGCATCGATAGACAGCCTCACTGAACCCGACATATGAGCTGCGGGATAAATTTTCAAGACGTTGTTTTCAACCGTAAATCGCAATTCTGATCTTTCGCTCAGTGCTATCAATCCCTGTAGATTTTGTTCTTCACTTAGCGGGTCAGAAAACTGTACCACGATCATCTGTTCATTTTCTTTCTGCACTACGGTCGCATCCATAAAAATAAAATCGCCCAAAGCCGGGACCATGACATTTTTTTGTCCTTTGAGGTCCACGCCCATCGGGCTGCCATCCCATGACAGCTGCACCAATGATGAATCCTTGCCCCGAATGATGCTATCGACCACAAATGAATGATTGACACGATCTGTCTGATGCGACCACCTGATAGGAAGTGTCCTTTTGTCCTGTGTAGCGGTCAGCAGTTTTTCGACCTTATCTACATCTTCCACATCGGCGGTCACGACCGTACCGATCAGATTTTGCCTGACGAAGTTCTTGTTGTCTGGCGTTCTCAGTCCTTCTACATTGACCTCAAAGGACTGTTTGATGACGCTGAATGAAAAATCGAATTCCGAAAATTTGCTCGATACTTTCATTACTGCACCGAGGTAAAAAGTGGCTTTGTAGGTTTCTCCGGGCTTCATTTTTTCGGCGGGTCGAAACTCAATGGTGCGAGTGTCTATCCATACTGCCGAGCCGGGTATGGAAGGAGAGAAATCAAATAGTTTTTTTGATACTGCCGTATTGATCTCATTCGGTTTCACGGCATCGCTGGTCAGTTGTATCCTGATATTGGATTCTCGCGATATGGTGCCGGAGGTATAGGCAGAGATGTAGGCTTTGAAGGCCGGGTCTACGCCTGTTTTTGCCTTGAATTTGGCATATACAAAATAGCTGGCAAAAAGAATGACTATTGCGCTTACTGTTCCGATCAGAACATTTCTTCTGTTTCCCATAGGGATAATATTTTTTGTAGTTTAAATTTATAAGTTTTATTGAGTCAGCTGGCAGGAAAAGAATAATAATTGTTGGTAAGTCAGAAATGCCCTTTTCAGACACCAAATCAGCCGCACTCAGGTAGGCGGATGTGGAGGATAATGACCGGTGAGAAAGGGCGCTTTGCGCAGCATCCGGCTGTCCAAATGTTCATTGATAGGGTTGGTTTAAAAAACCACAATGAAAACGCAGAAGCCTAAAAATAAAGTATGTGTAAATGAAAAATTATTTTCAAAGGATTTTG
>CAIXBT010000224.1 GCA_903917755.1 uncultured Bacteroidota bacterium | reverse complement strand
TTTTAAAATTACTTTTTTAAGTATCATAGTGAAATTCAGCGTTGCTTTTGTCTTGAAATTTAATTCCATTGAAAGCCCCGTAGCGTACTGGAAGTCGAAATAATTTTTCAAGAACAGTTTGCCAAGTTGCACCGGCTTCGAATTCTAAAACAATTATCATTTTTGTTTTCCACACGTCAACTTCCTCATCCATTTTTCTGAAAGCACGTCCATCAAATTCAAGACGAAGAGACCATCCGGACAAAGGGTCGAATGGATTTACGACTCCTTGTAAGCGACCAATAAAGTGGAAACGTCTGTGACGTAATGTTCCTTCGTCGTTATCATCATAAACCGATATATTATAGCGGTGATTAAATTCCGGATCGGCAAAATTAGGCTCTACGTCAAGAGATTCAGTTGCACCTCTCTGTAAATGCCATGTAAATTTTCCATCATTTGGACGAGCCCATTTCGGCTCAAGAGATTCAATGTTCAAGCGGTTTTTTTGTGGTAGTTGTGACTTTATACCAAGGCGACCGGTTGCGTCAAGGCAAGAGTTCCTTTGGTGTTCGACCCGTTTCTTGGTGTGATTGTAAGTATCATCGTCCCTACTTTGGTGAGTGGGATATTGAGACTGACTGTCATTTGTAAGCGACAATTGGTCTTGATGGTTGGGAGTGGATAGATGTTGTTAACAACTGGATTATTAATGGTGAGCGGGAATTGTTGCATTGTAATGGCTAATGTGTTCCCTGCTATGTTGATTGGTTGATTAGTTGAATACGCCATGACATTTTGACCAACTTCGACTTGTCCTGCTGTAGTTAAACTTCCGAAATTGCCTGTTATAACGATGCGCATGGGAACTGCAAAACCTGTTCCCCACGCTAGTATCTTATTGTTTGCTGTGACTGTATTGATGGCGTTGAGGAACTGCGTCTGTGCCCGAAGGACGGAATCACTTCCAATCATGGCGTTGGTGACTGTGAGTGGAGTAGTGTAGTCTTGGTAAAGGAAAGAGGATGAACCCCCTTCGAAAGATAAAGTATAATCAAATCCTTGACCAAAGTTGTATAAATTAATAGTGTCAGGGACTTGTGGTAAATATCCAAGATCAAATAGGAAAGTTTGTGTGGCCGACGCTTGAAACGTGTAAGAACCTGTTTGAATAACACTACCATTGTCAAAGTTGAATGGCACATTGCAGTTCACACCGGTTTTACTGATTGACAAAGCAGTAACAGATGTGGAACTACTCGCTCCAAAATCAAAATTAATTGATCCATTCGGAGCAGTATTGAGGATATCGAAGGAAGTACCGGTCTGAGAAATGTCAGAATATGTAGGAGAAGGAGCGGAAGTTAGTAGCGAGCCTCCAAGAGCAACATCTTGTAATTGTACCACTTGTAGCATTGGATTCTGTTCTGCGACTAGTTGGACTCGTCCTCCTCCGGGTTGCAACTGTCCAAGTTGGAATTGTCCTCCTCCAACTGGAGTACTTGGTGTTTTTGAAGTCTTATTTTTTCGAAGGGATGAGTAAAGTTTTGGAGCAGAAGCGAAAGATTTGTCGTAGTATCGAGAGAGACTCTGTGTGTAGAGCGGTGCAGATTTAGACAAGAGCACGGGGAACTGGAAAAATTGTGCTTGAGAGGAAACCGGACAAGTGCAAGGTTCACTTCCAGAAACGAAGTAGTTGGTTAAAGCGTTAAGACTCATTTTATTTTTTTGCTATTCGGGGAGTTTATATATAATGTTTTGATAAAAAAAATCACAACTTGCTTAGTAAGATTTCCTCTTATATAAATCTTCAAGAATGCTTACCAAACTTTTTACACTCTCTATAAACGGTTTTGTTATCACAATGCTGTTTAATAAGTTATAGTTGTAATTTTTATTAATGTAAGCAGGAACACCAGCCCCTCCAGCAGGGAAAATGGTGGGCAAACTCTCTGAGATTTGGTTTAATTCATAGACGTCGTCAATATATTGATTCGCACTGTCAATAAAGCTTAACCAGTCTGTTTTAGAAATGGCTTTCAATTGAATTCCTTTCGTTTCTTGTTTCAACATTTGACTAAACTTTTTTGTCAGTTTTGTTGCCGATTGTAAAATGGAATTTAATGTTCTT
>CAIXBT010000223.1 GCA_903917755.1 uncultured Bacteroidota bacterium | reverse complement strand
TTTTAAACAATAAAACAAAATCAAAATGACATTGAGTATGCGCGCTGTTCTTGATTGAAAATTTAGGTAATGTCCCATCTATTGGTAGTAATTAATTTATTACAGTATATACAACTGCGCTACCAATGTAGCAAAATTATGAAACCTTTATTTCGTAGTAATACCTTCGTACTCCTTTGGTGTAATTACGATTGTAGTAATATCTAAGTGTTGCTGATCTTTATAATGGTATTTGAATATAGGATGAAAGATTGTCATAGAGGACATTTTGCCGCTTGACAAAACTTTTTGCCCTTGCTTTTTAAAATACTGATTAAGGAAACCAATATTTAACTTGCTCCTGTTTGATAAGATAGTAAAATGATATTGAAATGTTAGTGGTATTGAATCTACACTTGTGCTGTCCAAAATGGTCAATGTGTCTATTTTTAATGGGCAGCTTTCGTTTAGCTTATTTGAAACATCCCATAGTTTGACGTAGTTACTTTTTTCAATAACTACTGGCTGAGTTTCAAACGTTGGTAATGGGTCAATAGGGTGAGCCTTTTCGTACGATAGCGTATTATAGCTGCCGTAACCACTTATTGCCACTATGGCTATCTGAAGCGTCAAATATACAGCAAACCCATATTGATACGACCTCCCAATAACATAGGCAAGCAACGGGACAATAAGTAACACAGTTGCTGAGCCTAATCCACCAAATACACCAAATTTAGAAAGAACTATTGAAGCACCAGTTACGATTGCTGAAATCAAAATTACAAACTGGTCTTTTTTAGAAAGATTATTAAGGAAATCCATGATTACAAATTAACGCCTATTAGCCCCCTATAGGCATTATGTAAATAGCAGCTTGGGCTACATAGTTATCCGTAGCCGAGGTAGTGAGAAACCCGTAAAACAAATGAACCATATGCCCACGCCTTGACGGCGCGGCATCCACCCTGTTTTACTGAACTTCTCACTTTTCGGCTACAGGAACTAAACGCTGCAATATTTTATCGCAGCCAATGTAAGAAAGGAATTTGAATGAGAGAAATTAATCTTCATCACCCCTTAAATCAAGGCTTGATTGTCCTTCAAAATTTGGATAAGCTCTATTTACCATAGATATGTACTTTCTCCAAGCTGTATTAGCTCTGGCCAATGCGAGGTGGCCGCCAAAAAACTCTCTTAATTTAGGTTCTCCTATTTCATCGGTGAGGAATTGGAAATGCTTATGCTCTCTATATCCTTTTTCGTTCTTTGGATTTCGCTCTTCAAGGTGTTCGAGAAGCTTGGGAGCCATTCTACCATAAATATATTCATTAGTCCATGTTCCTATTACCCCAGGTCTTTTTTGTGCATTTTCTTCCTTCCACTCCCAGCCATTAAGCCTAAACCATTCTTTATATAATTCTAATGGATATGTCACCTTGTATTTTTTTGCCTTTTCAAGAAGCATATCATTTAGTATCTTCTCTAAGGCATTTTTCATCCTTACATCTTGATACCCCGTAACCTCATCAATAAGAGCAACTAGACTTACCCTCATCAATACTCTACTTAAATCTTCTGCCATTTGAGCATTCTGAATTTGGGAAGTCAGCAATACAGACTTTCCATCAGGCCGCTTAGCCTTCATAGCATCAAGATATACTTCACATAAAAGCGCTAAAATTGAACTATCATAACCGGCTGAAACCTTGCCGTTTTTGTCTAAATAAGTTACAGGTTTGATCACATCCCTTAATTCACTACTAATGAACGGTTTAAGGTTGTTTGCATCGACCAAACCAGGCAATTTTGGGCTATTTTGATCACCCCTGTCCCGAGACCCCCTTACTGGCCTACCGAATGCCCTGAAAATGGCTGCCTGATTGATAATTCTTTGTTCATTCTCTAATACGGCAACCGACAAAACTGTATTTCCGATAGGGAGGGTTCCCTCATGGGTGGATTTCAAAATTTTGCTCATAGCGATACTGATTTTAAAAGTGTGATGTTAAAAATATCTGTGTTATTACGATTATTGAAGCGATAGCAAAATTCATCAATATAGCGGTCAAGGTGACGTTCGCTTATTTGGTGATACTGGCCTATAATTCCTCTTTTGAATAATGCCCAAAAGCCCTCTATGCCGTTCGTGTGTGCATCTCCGACTACGTATTGACCCTCACCATGCTTTACTACATGATGGGTGAAAGTAGCAGATAGTTTTTTGTAGCCTATCCATTCATCCGTCATAATAACCGCACCCTTTTCTACTACGGCATTTATAATCTTATTGAGTGTCTTTTGCTTGGTATCTTTAGCCTTACGAGCCTTTACTTTCCCGCCGCGTTCCATTTGCCCAACTACTGGTATCTTAGACTTTGTGCTACGGCCTTGATTGCCCTCTATTTTTTTATCCTGATGCTTATTTTTGTCTTTACCACCAATATAGGTTTCATCCGCTTCTACTACTCCCTTTAGCAATTCAGCATCTTGCAACATTGCCGCGCGTATCTGCATTTGCATACGCCAAGCGGTATCTTTATTTACTTCAAGATCGCGGGATAGTTGACGGGAGCTAATACCTTTCTTGGCATTCAGTACTAATGACAATGCAAGGAACCACTTTTGCAAATCAAGTTTGGTATTGTGAAATATTGTGCCGACCGTTACACTGAATGAGGTATTACAGCTATTGCAGTGGTGGCGTAATTCTTTGCCTACGGGAGTAGTCTTGATTGAATTGCAGTATGGACATTTTGGCGTACCTTTCCATCTGACTATTTCGAGGTGAGCAAGGCAATCATTGTCCGTTGGGTACTTCTTATAAACTTGTATGATATTCATTTTGTCTGATTAACTGGTAGTAAAAATACAGACACGAAATGAATAAACCAAATATTAATTGTTAAATATTACTACCAATAGATGGGACATTACCTTAATTTATTTTATATTTATCATTCAAATCATTATCAATGAAAAAAATCATCTCCCTAATTCTGATCATATTTAGTTTGATCAATATTTCCTCAGCACAGGATTCGATCCTCAACAGAAGTAAATTGCCTAAAACAGTTTATATGAATGAGGATTTTGTCGACTTCCGGGGGAAAGGCGATTTACATTGTTGTATGCTTATTTTATATCTACAGGAAAATCATAGAGCCGATTAATATCAAAAAAAAGTATATTATCTCTTCAAAAGATAATTTGTAAACTGAATTCAGTTTTTTCTTTGTCTGTTTTAATCATTACAATGCTAATATAAAACTAAAGTCAATGCTTAGAAAATAAAGTCTGAATAAGAACATCATATCATTTAATATAACTCACATTTTAGGGTAGAGATTAAAATGTGGGCATTTAGTATGCCCTTTTTTTATGTTTTACTCCGAAATCAGGGTAATCCTCCTGAATTTTAGCCTGTCAATATGACGAAGCTAAAATTGTGAATTATGAAGGTTTTATATTGTAGGGTATCTACACTTGATCAGAAAACGGATAGACAGAGAGTAAATGAGAAAGACTTTAAATTAGTCATTGAGGATAAATGTTCGGGTGCCATACCCTTCTTTGAACGGACTGGGGGTAAAGAAGTAAAGAAACTGGTTGATGAAGGTATATTGACTACATTCTCGGTATGGCAGATAGACCGACTGGGTAGAGACCTCAGGGATATTATAAATACAATACATTACTTCAATCAAAAGGGTATTGGTATAAACTTCATTTCACAGGGATTAACGACACTTGACCACAATAAGAAAGAAAACCCTATCTCAAAACTCATTATCTCTATTCTGGGAGTGGTTGGAGAGATGGAACGAACACAGATAAAGGAAAGACAGATAGAGGGTATTAGAATAGCCAAAATGAAGGGTGTTTATCTTGGGAGAAAGACTGGTAGTAATGAAACTACATTAGAGTTCTTATCAAAGGAGAAAAACAAAAAGGCATTAGACTACCTCAAAAAGGGATATAAAGTCAATGAAGTTTCAAAACTCACAGACCTACACATAAATACTATATCCAAGATAAAGAAATTGGGTTTGACTACGGGTAAGTAAAAAAGACCTCAATAAGTTTCACACTTTTGTTTTACACTATAAATAAAAAACACTCACTATTAATTGTATTTCAATTAGTTGTGAGTGTTTAATCAGTGGAGCAGGTGGGAGTTGAACCCACGTCCGGACAAGTGAAAGATAAACTATCTACATGCGTAGTTGCCTGTTGATTTTCGGGAGTCAAGCAGGTCAGGCAACCCACCAACCGACTCCTTACATCCGTCATTCATACAGGATACAGTGGATGAGGCTGTAGCCGTACGTTACCAGGTTTTGATTGCTAGCACGCTGTGTATGGTACCTCAAGCGCGGAGCAAATGGTGGTTAATCAGTATATGATTAAGCAGCCATAGCAAGAGTATTCTCGCCAGTTAAAATTGTTCATGTCATGGATTAAAGAGCTACAACACACGCTCTGCACGCCGGTTTACCTGTCAGGCTTCCCGTCAATACCCGGCTGCCCCGGTATTTCATGGCAAAGATAGCAAATACCCGGCCAAGTACTCAATGCTCTGAAATGTGACAATTTTGCTGGTTTGTATTGACATTCCCTGCTGTTTATTTCATTTTCAAATTGTCAAATTGCCGAATTGTCAAATTATTACCGACCTTTGCGCCCTCGATGGCCAAAATAGTAACTCCCTATAACGATCAGGACCGCAGTAAGAAGCAGCAGGTAGAGCAGATGTTTGACAATATCGCACCGACCTATGACTTTCTTAACCACTTCCTGTCTGCCGGTATAGACCGCAGATGGCGCCGCAAGGCCGTAGACTCCATTGCCCCCGTTTCGCCCCGCATGATACTCGATCTGGCCACCGGTACCGGAGATTTCGCTGTCGAGGCACTGAGGCTCAAACCAGCTAAAGTAATAGGAGGTGATATCTCTGACCTCATGATGAATGTAGGCCGCCAGAAAGCCCAAAAGCTGGGTGTATCCGATGTGTTGGAATTCCAAAAGATCGATTCGGAGAATATGCCTTTCGAAAACAATAAATTTGATGCTATCACCGTTGGATTTGGAGTGAGAAATTTCGAAAATCTGGAGAAAGGGCTCCGCGAAATGCACCGTGTGCTGCGGCCCGGAGGCCGTGTGGCCATCCTGGAGGTGTCGCAACCCAAACATTTTCCTATGAAGACTTTGTACCACATCTACTTTCATTATATATTGCCGCTGGTAGGCAGGTTGTTTTCGAGCGATGTTCGTGCCTATACATACCTGCCGGAGTCCGTCAGTGTATTTCCGGAAGGCGATGATTTTGTAGCTATTTTAAACCGTGTTGGTTTCTGTCAGGTCAGATATCAGCCACTCACATTTGGTATATGCGCATTTTACACCTGCGAAAAATAATTTTCATCAGCCTCATCCTGATCACCTGCTGCGGCGCTGCCATAGCTCAGGAGGCATTCGCCGTGGCCAGCAGCTGCATGTTTCCAAACAAGACCCAATGGTCTGCCCTAGACCTATACTGGGGCGGCGATCACAAAGGCTACAAACCGCCTCACAAAGTAGACCCCTGGGGCAAGGTCATGAATTTCTATAAGCCCACCGGTGATGAAGCCGGCGATCGTGAAGGTTTTAACATCCACGAGCTGGGCCGCAAACAGGTCTATTTCGGTATAGCCCTCGGGGTCAATGTAGCTAACTACAGGATAGTCCGCAAACCATTCACCGGCAATAACGATACTGTCAAAACAATCGGGCCGGGTGTGGGACCGGGATTCAATCTCGGCATTATAGCCAACTGGCAGTTCAACAAGTATTTTGACCTCAGGATCATTCCTACTCTCTCATTCGCAGACAGATCGGTCAAATACACTACCATTCTTCGTCAGCACCCTGATACTACGCTACCTGTCAGTTCCATCTATCTTGATTTCCCGCTTCAGCTGCGGTTTAAGAGTGACCCGATCAAAAACACCCGTGTCTATGTCATAGCAGGCGTGCGCTATGACTATGACCTAGCCTCCAACTCATCTGCCCGAAATGCCAGCCTGCTCAAGGTCGGGAAACATGATCTGGCAGCCGAATACGGCATAGGACTGATGATCTACTTCCCTTATTTCATTATGAGCCCTGAGTTTAAGGTCAGTCAGGGCTTCCTGAATGTCAACTCTCCTACCCAAAACTATATCTACAGTACTGTGATACAGAAACTGTACTCACGGACCTACACTTTCACGCTCAATCTCGAAGGCTAAACCCTCTGTTTTGAATCAGCCGGAAAGGCCTATTTCTATTCAATATTAGTTAAACCCAACCTGTGTTAAAATTTCACTTATACATTATTAAAAATCCTAATTTTCCACTATTGGGCTCTTTTTTCTGGAAAAATTAAAAGCCTTATTTACAATGTATTGAGTATTTACAAAAGTGTTATTAGAATTAATAATATACATAATGAAACTATATTTTGCTTTTATTATTTAGCCAATACAAATATAGCTATTTACAGAAACCTTTGCCCCGGTCTCAATAATTTCTGATAGCATGGAATGTTATTAACCGGAGCGTGAACCGAAACCAGAACTACTCTATCAAAAAAGGGTGAAACTGCCATTTTGTTATGGCACTAATAACCTGCTTAAGTCATCTCTCAAGAGAGATCAGCGTGATAATGGCATATGCCATTGATACCCCATCAAAGTGTTTTGGCTAGGTTTCCCTTCAATAAAAAAAGCCCTCACATTTTTCATGCGAGGGCTTTCAATATTTACCGAAAAGTATATTATCTGATCACTGCTATCGAACCTGCGATAGTCTGATGGTGACCATCGAAGTATGTGATATCAAACTGATAAGTATATGTGTCAAAAGCTACAGGCTGACCTCTGAAGGTACCATCCCATCCGTCTATACCGTTGGTTCCGTTGGCTTGAGCAGGATTGCTGTATACCAGCTCGCCCCATCTGTCCCATATTTGGACGTTGATAGTGGTAGCAGCGAGTATATCAAATTCAAACCTGTCATTCAGTCCGTCACCGTTTGGTGTGAAGCCTGTAGGTATGAACATAGATGGCTGATTGCTCACTGTCACATGTACCGTATCAGTGATGCTGCATCCGCGTGCATTGACCACTGTGACTATATAGTCCTGAGTGCGTGTAGGTCTGACCGTCGGGCTGTCACAATTGCTTGCGCTGCCGCATGCACTGTAGTTCATAGAGTCTGACGGGTACCAGATATACGATACGATCGTGGTGTCTGAAGATGCATTCGCATATAGCTGTACGATCTCACCGGCCAGGATCACATTCGGATTAGCCGTCAGTGTATCAGTGAATCTTCCCACAGCGCTCACGGTGACAGGAGCTGTGCCCTGACATCCGTTCATATCTGTCACCTCTACGGTATAGACACCCGCAGAGAGGTTTCTGAATGTATCTGAACTCTGTGTAAGTGTACCGAGCTCATATGAATATGGTGCTAAACCGCCTGTAGCATCTACTACCACTATGCCTGCTGCAGAGCTGGCACATGTAGAGCTGCCCGCACCTATCGTCACTACTATAGACTGCGGAGAAACTACGACAGCTGTATCAAACAGCACGCAACCATGTGCATCGGTGATAGTAGCATAATAGGTACCCGCTATAAGAGCCGAAGCCACATTGCCGGCCTGTGCAGGAGTAGTGCTCCAGTTGTATGAATATGGACTAGAACCGCCGGTCACACCCAGAGATACGAATCCGTTGCTACCGCCAGAGCATGTAGGTTCAGATACAGCTGTATTGACCTGCATTGCAGATGGTGCTGTAAGAATAATGGTATCTGAACTCGAGCAGCCATTTGTATCGGTCACTACTACTATATAAACTCCTGCAGTCAGGTTTGTGATAGAGCTGGTGGTCTGAACCGGATTTGTATTCCAGCTATATGTATACCCCGGCCTTCCGCCCTGTATATTGATCATGATCGCTCCATCGCTGCTGCCGTTGCAATGAGGGTTTTTGACAATACTTGTTATCGTTATAGGAAGCGGCTGACTGACAGTGATCGATCTATTGACATGACAGCCGTTTGAATCGGTCACTACTACTGTATATATACCAGCACCTACGCCTGTCTGAACTGTATCAGTGGTAAAGTTATTCCACAGGTATTGATATGGAGTAGTGCCACCTGTCACAGAGGCCTTGACCGTTCCTGAATTAGCACCTGCGCATGTCAGATCGGTTTCAGACAAAGTAACTAACAATGAATCCGGCTCCCTGATATGCCTTGTGAAAGGAACCTGGCAACCATTTGCATCTGTGATGATCAGATAGTAATCACCACCGGGCAACTGAGTGATATTTTCAGTGATAGGACCTACCGGAGCAAAAGTATCTGCACCGAGGTACCACTGGAAGCTATAAGGCTGTGTGCCACCGTATCCGGTAGGCAGTATGTAGCCATCGCTATTGCCATGACATGAAACATTCTTTTGAATACCGCTCACATACATCGGAGCCGGTTCACTCAATACAATGGTATCGCTGATATGGCATCCGCGACTGTCTGTCACAGTAACCTGATAAGTACCTGATATGAGATTGGTATTGACCGGTGCATTAGGTCCGGCAGGGGTCCATGCATATGAGTATTGCGGTGTTCCGCCACCTGCTATCAGGCTGATACTTCCGTTCCGATCGGTATTACATCTTGGCTCGACAAGTGTATATGTCAATGCCAACGGTGCCGGATTAGCGATCTGTATGGTCAGACTGGCCGTGCAACGATTCACATCGGTCACTGTCACTGTATACGTTCCCGCAGTCAAACCTGTATTGTTTGGTGAGTTAGGTCCCGCAGGTGTCCAAGTATATGTATAAGCACCAGTACCTCCGGTAGCCGTGATATAGATCGCGCCATTGTTGCCATTCGTACATGACACCGGTGCTATTGAGTCGGTGACTGTGAGTGGCAGAGGTTCCAGTATCTTAATACTATCTCTCTTCTGACATCCGTATCCGTCAGTGATGATCACATAATACCAACCACCTGTCAGGCTATCGATATTCTGTGAACCGGAGAAATTAGACCAAAGGAATGTATATGGTAAAGTTCCGCCGCCCACTGTCAAGGTAGCAGATCCGTTATTGGCACCTGCGCATGTTACATTTGTTCCTACTATGCTTGCAGTGATCGGGATCGGTGCTTTAACCGTATCACTCACTATCTTGCTACAGCCATTTACATCAGATACAGTCACGGTATATATACCTGCAGAAAGACCTGAGATGTTTTGTGTATGCTGTCCGCTGGCCCATGCGAAACTATATCCAGGTGTTCCGCCATTGACCGACAGACTGATCGAACCATCTGCGACACCACCACAACTTACATTCACTACATTAGAAAGCACTGAAAGTGCTGTAGCAGGTTGAGTGACGGTACCTGATGCGATGACACTGCATCCATGAGAATCAGTAGCTGTCACTGTGTAAGTACCCGGACCTACACCTGATACGCTGTCTACACTGCTTGCCACAGGCGACCATGCATATGTATAACCACCCACCGCAGGAGTACCTCCCGCTACTGTCACTACCACACTACCTGTATTGCCGCCATTGCAGAGTACATTTGTTACTCTTACCGTAGCTGACATTGGCAGAGGTTCTGTAATGATCACGCTGTCTCTGTGCTCGCAGCCATGTGCATCTGTGATGATCACTCTGTATGTGCCGCCGCTCAGATTAGTGAGGCTTTGAGTAGCTGCAAAAGTAGACCACAGATATGTGTAACCCGGTGTTCCGCCGTTCACGGTCAGTGTAGCTGATCCGTTTGCTGCACCTGCACAGGTCACATTCACACCTACCACATTTGAAGTGATCGCGCTCGGATTGCTCAAAGTAGTTGAAGAACTGGCCGAACATCCGTTTGCATCTTTTACGGTCACAGAATATGTACCTGATGACAGGCCACTGATAGAAGATGTGGTCATACCACCCGTCCAATTATAAGTATATCCGCCTGCACCACCGCTCGCCAGTACGCTGATCGAGCCGTTGTTTGAATTGTGGCAGGTAATGCTATCGACTACCGTACTGAACGATACTGCTGATGCAGGTTGAGTCACTGTGCCTGATGCTATGACACTGCATCCATGAGAATCAGTAGCGGTCACGGTGTATGTACCCGGTCCTACACCTGATACGCTGTCTACGCTACTTGCTACCGGTGACCATGAATAAGTATATCCACCCACGGCAGGAGTACCTCCCGCTACTGTCACGACCACGCTGCCTGTATTGCCACCATTGCAAAGTACATTTGTAACTCTCACGGCAGCAGTCATTGGCAGTGGTTCAGTGATGATCACACTGTCTTCATGCTTACATCCGTTAGCATCTGTAATGATCACTCTGTATGTGCCACCCGGGATGTTTGTCAGATTTTGAGTTGTTTCAAAATTCGACCAGAGATATGTATCGGCACCTGTTCCGCCGTTCACAGTCAATGTAGCTGAACCGTTGCTTGCTCCTGCACATGTTACATTCACACCCACTATACTTGATGTGATCGCAGTCGGATTATGAATGGTATCGCTCAGGCTCACAGTACAACCGTTGCCGTCTTTCACTGTGACTGTATAAGTACCTGCTGCCAGACCACTGATAGTTGAAGTGGTCATACCACCCGTCCAGCTATAAGTATATCCGCCTGCACCACCACTAGGCAATACAGTGATCGATCCGTTATTCGCATTGTGACATGACATATCCGTTACCACAGAGTTGGCAGACAATGTCGATGCCAGTTGTGTAACAGTACCCGAAGCTATGACACTGCATCCATGAGAATCAGTAGCCGTCACGGTATAGGTACCCGGACCTACACCTGATACACTGTCCACACTGCTTGCTACTGGTGACCATGTGTAAGTATATCCTCCTACTGCCGGTGTACCACCTGACACAGTCACTACTACACTGCCTGTATTGCCACCATTACATCCTACATTGGTAACCCTTATTACAGCTGTCATCGGAAGTGGCTCTGTTATGACTACACTGTCATCATGCTGACAGCCGTTAGCATCAGTGATGATCACTCTGTAAGTGCCACCAGCTATATTGGTAAGGTTTTTAGTTGTTTCGAAGTTTGACCAGAGATATGTATAAGGAGCGATGCCACCATTCACGGTCAGCGTAGCCGAACCGTTACCTGCTCCGGCACATGTCACATTGACTCCTACCACACTTGAAGTGATAGCAGCAGGATTGACGATGGTTTTGGTCAGACTGGCAGTACATCCGTTTCCGTCTTTTACAGTTACGGTATAGTTGCCCGCAGACAGACCGCTGATTGTAGAAGTGGTCATACCACCTGTCCAGCTATATGTATATCCACCCGCTCCGCCATTTGCCAATACAGTGATCGATCCGTTATTCGCATTATGGCAGGTAATATTAACTGCTGTAGCGCTGATCGACAATGCGGTCAGCGGCTGTGTGATGGTAGCACTGTCGGTGAAGGTACATCCCTTAGTATCCGTCACAGTTACCTTGTATAAACCCGGAGCCACATTGGTGACCATAGATGTAGTACTCACCGAAGGTGACCATGTATAAGTATAAGCGCCCGCATTGCCACCGCTTACTATCACTGAGATCGTATCGATATTGCTCCCGTTGCACAATACATTGCTCACAGATATCGAACCTGTCATTTGTGCAGGGCCAGTGATCAGGATGCTGTCGCTGTGTACGCAACCATATGTATCGGTGACATGCACACGATAAACTCCGGGAGCCAGTCCGGCTATATGATATGTAGTATCAAAATTATCCCAAAGGATCGAATATGAAGGTACTCCACCGTTTACTGTAAGGTTTGCGCTGCCATTTGCTGCATTGTAGCATGTCACATTAGTACCCGTGATAGTTGAAACTATCGGAGTTGGATTCTTTAAGGTATCAGTGACTATGGCAGTACATCCGTTCCCATCAGTCACCGTACCGATATAGATACCGTTTCCGAGACCGCTGATAATCTGTATATTCTGTCCGGATGACCAGTGATATGTATATCCACCTACACCCCCGCTCGCCAGAAGGTTGATCGATCCGTTGCTACCTCCTGTACATCCTATAGGTGTCACGACAGTTGTAGCGGAAAGTCCAGTCAACGGTTGAGTGACAGTAGCACTATCTACTACACTACAGTTATTCACATCACTGACCGTCAGTTTGTATGTACCCGGACCTGCTCCCGAAACTGTAGCGGTAGTGCTGACAGCAGGAGACCAAGTATATGTGTAAGCACCCGTTCCGCCTGTAGCCGATGCCACGATGCTACCGTTACTATTGCCAAAGCAAGTAACATTAGTGACAGACAATGTCACTGAAACAGGTTGCGGGTTAATAATATTTACAGAATTGACAGCTATACAACCATGATTGTCGGTAGCCGTGACTGAATACACTGCTCCGTTAAGGTTATTGATAGTTTGAGAAGTATCACCATTTGACCACAAAAATTTATATGGAGTAGTACCTCCATTCACGATGAATGTGGCTGATGCATTATTCGCACCATAGCATGTGATATTCGTGGCAGAAATAGAATCTGTCAAGGCTGTAGGCTGAGTGATCTGTTGTGATATAGTTCCTGTACACCCATTGGCATCAGTTACGGTGACTGTGAAAGTGCCTAAGGCCAGGTGATTTATGTTTTGTGAAGTAGCACCATTATTCCAGAGGAATGTAAGTACTCCTGTACCACCTGATGCAGAGAGATCGATATATCCGGTAGAATCACCATGACAAAGCACATTGCTGAATGATGCTATGCTCAACAGTATCGGAGAAGGTGGTATCACCTTGACAGGATTGGCGCCATAAGTCGTTCCGCAACTGCTATCATCTTTTACGACCACTGTATAAGAACCTGCACCAAGACCAGGGAAAACACCTGTTGTGTTCGTATATGTAGTACCACCATCTATTGAATAGAATAGATTACCGTTGGTCGTGGTAGCGTATACTGTAATGGTATCATTGTTGCCACCGAAACAGGAAAGCGTACCTGCATTAACTGAATCTATGACCGGTTGTGACAATATCGTCACCGTAGCTGTGATCGGTGTACCTGAACAAGTCACCCCAAAGGCTACATCCTGCGGAGTCACTGTCACTGTATAAGAACCCGGCACTGTACCACCTACTGAGATAGTAGCTGTACTCGAAGATCCGGAGAGACCGGCAGGCAATGACCATGCATATTGAGTAGCATTAGAAACGCCCACCACTGTGGCCGAACCTGAACCTACAGATGAACAGTAACTGGTATTAGGTATGTTGCCACCTGTCGGTGTGATAATGAAATTCACTGACACTGATGCCGAACTTGGCGGACAGGTTCCGTTTGAGATCGTCCATGTATATACATATGAACCGGCTAGTGTAGCAGTGGCCGTAGATGTACCCGAGCTAGCATTGCTGAATGTAGATGTGCCCGGACCTGATGTCTGAGTCCATGTGCCTGTACCTGCTGATGGGGTATTACCACCCAATGAAGCCGTGGTAAGTGATCCGCAAATATTCTGCGTACTTCCCACAGTGGCTGTGGTCGGTGTAGCATAGAAATTCACGGTAACATTAGCGGATGTAGACGGACAAGTACCATTAGATATGGTCCATGTGAAAACATATGTGCCCGGAAGTGATACGGCCACAGTAGCTGCACCATTGTTAGCATTGCTGAATGAACTGATGCCCGGACCGGATGTCTTTGTCCATACCCCGGTGCCTATGGCTGGTGTATTTCCACCCAAAGATCCGCTAGTGAGCGATCCGCAGATATTCTGAAGAGGACCTGCCGTAGCAACTGTAGGAACAGCATAATAGTTGACAGTTACGCTCGCTGAGCTTGGTGCACATGTACCGTTTGTGATCGTCCATGTGTACACATAAGTGCCAGCTACTGATACGGTAGCTGTAGATGTACCCGAACTTGCATTGCTGAATGTAACGGTTCCCGGACCGGACGTTTTGGTCCATGTGCCCGTTCCAACTGCTGGTGTATTACCCCCGAGAGACGCAGAGGTCAATGATCCGCAAAGATTTTGCGTAGCACCTACTGTGGCAGTGGTAGGAGTAGCATAGAAGTTTACGGTTTGAGTTGCCGAGCTTGGTGCACAGGTACCATTGCTGATTGTCCAGGTATATACATAAGTTCCTACTACTGTAGCAGTAGCTGTAGAAGTACCTGAAGTAGCATTACCAAAGGTAGTGGTACCAGGGCCTGAAGTCTGTGTCCATAGACCTGTACCGACAGCTGGTGCATTGCCGCCCAGTGCGCCGCTTACCAGCGATCCGCAAATATTCTGAGTGGCGCCTGCTGTAGCAGTAGTAGGTGTCGCATAATAATTTACCGTGACCGTGGCTGCACTTGGAGCACATACACCATTGGAGATCGTCCATGTATAGGTATATGTTCCGACCACCGATGCCGTAGCAGTAGATGTGCCTGAACTTGCATTACTGAATGTAGTAGTGCCAGGCCCTGAAGCCTGTGTCCATACACCTGTACCTGTGACAGGGGTATTGCCACCGAGAGATGCTGTGGTCAACGTACCACAAAGATTTTGTGTAGCACCGACCGTAGCTGTGGTAGGAGCATTATAGTATGTCACATTAATGCTTGCCGAATTTGGTGCACATGTACCGTTTGAGATGGTCCATGCATAAGTATAGGTGCCGGCCAATGTAGCTGTAGCTGTCGATGAGCCGGAACTTGCATTGCTGAAAGTAGTAGTACCCGGACCTGCGGTCTGTGACCATGCACCTATACCGGCAGCAGGAGTATTGCCACCCAGTGCATTACTGGTCAGTCCGCATATAGATTGATCAAGGCCCACAGTAGCTGTGGTAGGAGTAGCATAATAATTGACAGTCACACTCGCTGCACTGGTACAAGTACCATTAGCTATGGTCCATGTGAAAACATAAGTGCCCGGCGCTGATACTGCTGCTGTAGATGAACCTGTATTGACACCACTAAAGAAAGTTGTGCCAGGTCCTGATGTCTGCGTCCATGTTCC
>CAIXBT010000222.1 GCA_903917755.1 uncultured Bacteroidota bacterium | reverse complement strand
TAATTATCAAAAGAATATTCTTTTATATGGTTAATAGAATCATTTTCACTTATATTTTCAATAATATGAAACCATAAAGCTTTAAATCTATCACTAAATGAATTGGTTTGATTCAAAACCCCGAAATTCTGATTTCTGTCAAAAGAATTTTCTGTTTGAAAGTTGATGCCGAAAGTCAGTGAATTGAGTGAATATGGATTTAGTCCGTTGGCGGTCGAATGAGCAAACTTTTTTGTGATGACCGCTCCTGCCTGTGCGAACTCTAGGCTCGGATGGCTAGCACTCATACTATTGTTGTTGTAGATGGACTGGTCTGCTGCTATCCTGACCCCAGGTGTGATAGAAATATCAGAAGAGCGATAGAGGCCCAGCCCGGCAGGGTTGAGGTCCATACAGCTGGGATCGGCACCTACCGAACTAAAAGCACCTCCCATACCCATTACACGGGAAGTACCGGATATCGTACTCCTCGAGAACAATAGACTGGCATCAGGATTCGGAAACTGTGCTGCAAGGCTCCCCGACAGCAAGAGAGCAAGTATCAGCCCTGTGAAACGAATTGCCTGTTTGTTCAGATAAATAATTTTCATGCGCTAAAAGTACTATTTTATTGTCTTTTGATGATTTTTCAAATGAAGGGTTTAATCCTGCCTTACTTCTTTACGATTTCTGAGAAATTGGCAGTAGTTTTGTATAAACTGATACATGAGGTGTTTATTGTTATTTGGGGGGCTATGTTTTTCGCTTTTTTCGTCTGCTCAGGATAGCACTGCCATATCTCAGGATACACTTATCACGGTCAAAGATACCGTCATTTTCTCAGGTTTGGATTTTAACAGTTTCAGAAAGCAGGCGCGATATGAGAATAAGCCTTACTTTATCATGTTCAGTGCCTCCTGGTGCGCACCCTGCCACCGTATCAAGAATGAGCTTTTCACCAATCAGCAGATAGCAGCTCTTTCTAATCAAAACTATCTGGCCTATTATATCGATCTGGAGAGTTTCGACGGTGCAGAGATCAATAGCAAACTCTTCAAAGTATCGCAGCTTCCCACGGTTCTCTTTTTTAATCCGCAGGGTGCAGAGACAGACAGGGCCATTGGCTTTTTTGACGGCTATTACTTTTTTCGCAAACTGCGCTCCCATCTGCCTCCTGCTCAATGGGGCAAAGACTGGGGCGAATAGACAAGAGCTTATTTTTTCTTCAATCTCCGGGCATAGTTTCTCAGGCCATCGGTTATTCCTTTCTCTAATGCGGTTTTTACGATCATGCCCACCAGCGGGAACTTTGAACCCAATTCAATAGTATAGTCAATGGCAGATCTGCCTTCGGGCAAACTCGAAAATTGAATCTTTCCATAATGATGGTGCAGCGGTGTGCCCTTGCTGATCTGATATTCTATGCAAACGGGTTTCTCAGACCGCACTATGGTTTCTTCGAATGGCGTGAAAGGAAGTTTCATAGACCTCACGGACCCTACACCATTGATATTATCAGGGTCCCGGCTATCGACTATGCGCTGCACTTTTTGTCCCATTATTTTGCCGAAGGTCTCATGGTCATTGCATGCTTCCCAGACCTGCCCGACGGGAGCATCAAGCTCCTGACGGACCTTTAGTACATGTATCTTCATTTTATTTTTTGATGAGTTGTGATAAATGTAGTCAATTAATTTTTTTCTCGCTGTGCTCCTTTTTTTATGCGGCTATCGGGCCGAAAGGACCAAACTTATGCTCCGCCACGCTAAATGAATCTGCATAAGGGCCGAAGGGGTGATCTGCAGGTTTGCCGTTCAGCTTTGGCCAGTCTTTACTAAGGTTCATTGACGGACGCAGCCTTGAGTTGATATAGGCTGCCACATCCCATGCCTGCTCGTCGCTGAGCTGTGGATTATCATAGGTCGTCCCTAAGGGCATATTGTATTTCACATAGCCGGCCAGTCTAGACACTCTGTACAGACCGGCACCGATATTATAACTATGCTCACCCCATAGCGGCGGATATTGATGCCCGTGAGTAGCGGGATTCCGTATCCCTTCACCATTTGCCATGTGGCAACTCTGGCACTTTTGCTCATAGATCGATCTGCCGTTTATGGTGTCTGCACTTCGAGGCAAATAGGGCAGATCAGCTATTCCTACGCCTTTTATTTTTTTGCCTTTGGCAATGTCCTTGCCCAGCCACAGGATATACGCCTTGATAGCCTGCATCTCAGCGCTGTTTGTATCAATGGCGATGCCATTCAGGCTGCGCTGGAAACAATCATTGACTCTTTTATAAATACTCTCCATCGTGCCTGACCGCTCCCGAAATTTCGGATATGTGGAAGCCACTGCTGCATAGTTATTCCCAAGATATTTAGTGCCCGCATCGAGATGACAGTTCTGGCAGTTCATGCCATTGCTGATATGCCTCACACTGCCCTGCGGACCCAGATATTGAGCGGTATTGGCCACCAGATCATGTCCGTATCTGATCTGATTATCGGCTTCTGAATTTGTGAGTTTTTGAAGATCAGGTTTGATCCAATCTATAGTATCAGAAATGGGAATATTTTTTGCGGAATAAGAAGGCGCGGCATCAGGCGATGGAAAGAAATGGATCACCATGCCGACAAATATCAGTGTTGCCGCTATGATGCCGACTAGCAGCAGAGGAAATCGGTTTGTGCTGATATGTTCTTTCTTTTCCTGCATGCACGTTTATGAAATTGATCGTATCATTTCAAATCAACAGATCGGCACATTCTCCTTAATACTCTACCAGTTCTCTGAGCTTTTCTTTAAAACGTTCTTTGGGTAGAAAATTTTTCTCTAAAGACAGTGCAAATGGTACCGGTGTGTCCAGCGATGCTACACGCATGACGGGCGCATCGAGAGCTGCAAAAAGATGCTCGGAAATGTATGCGGCTATCTCGCCGCCTATTCCCCCTGTGAGTGTGTCTTCGTGCAGCACTATCGCCTTGCCGGTCTTTCTGACTGTCGCCTCTATCGCTTCTTTGTCATATGGCAGCAAGGTACGCAGATCGAGCACATCGGCAGAGATGCCTGATTCCTTCACTGCCTCCAGTGCCCAGTGCACACCGAGTCCATAGGTGATGATGCTCACTTCATCGCCCTCATGTGCCAGCGCCGCCCTGCCGATAGGTGTGGTATAATAGGCATCAGGCACTTCGCCCTCCACACTGCGATACAAAAATTTATGTTCGAAATACATGACCGGATTAGGATCTTCGACCGCAGCACATAGCAGACCTTTGGCATCTACAGGATTAGAAGGGTAAACCACCTTCAGGCCCGGCACATGACAGAACCAAGCTTCATTGCTCTGCGAGTGAAACGGCCCCGCACCTACACCCGCACCTGTAGGCATACGGACCACCACATCAGCGTTCTGGCCCCAGCGCCAGTATGACTTAGCCAAATTATTGACTATCGGATTGAACCCCGTACTCACGAAGTCTGCAAACTGCATCTCGACCACACTCTTCACGCCTTTCACACTCAGTCCCAGCGCCGCACTCAGCACTCCGCTCTCACAGATGGGAGTATTGCGTACGCGCTCCTTACCAAACTCAGCCACGAAACCATCTGTGATCTTGAACACGCCTCCATATTCTGCTACATCCTGCCCCATGATCACCATGTTCTCATATTTCTGCATACTCTGCTTCAGGCCGTCAGACACCGCATCGACAAAGCGTTTTAAACTAGTTGCTCCTGATGAGCTGCCAACTCCCTCTCCTTTGGAGAGGGCCGGGGTGAGGCTTTTATATACTTCACTTTCCTCTTTTGCAGTATCGGGCATGACTTCCGGTTGCTTGTCTGCCGCATCGAAGGCAGCTCGTATCTCCACATCCATGTCTTCGCGCAGCATATTAGGATAGTCCGGCGAGATGACACCCGTATCTATGAGCCAGTTCTCATAATTCATGACCGGGTCTTTTTTCTCCCAAATTTCAAATAGCTCCTTTGGCACATATTTCACGCCGCTTGCTTCTTCATGTCCGCGCATTCGAAAGGTCATACATTCGAGCAGCACCGGGTGCGGGTTTTCGCGCATCTCTGCGGCCAGCCGCTGCACGGTGTGATATACTTCGAGAATATTATTGCCATCTATGGTCAGTCCCTTCATCCCATAGCCTTTGGCACGGTCAGCGAGCTGCTCACAGCGAAACTGTTCATTAGTAGGAGTAGACAGGCCGTAGCCGTTATTTTCTATCAAAATAATAACAGGCAGGTCCCAGACTGCTGCTATGTTGCATGCCTCATGAAAGTCACCTTCGCTCGTACCGCCATCTCCGGTGAAAGCCACCGTGATCTTCTTTTCGCCCTTGAGTTTTGATGCCAGTGCTATACCGTCACCCACACATAGCTGCGGGCCCAGATGCGATATCATACCTACTATATGGTGTTCATTGGTACCAAAGTGAAAGCTTCGTTCACGGCCCTGCGAGAAGCCATTTTGCTTGCCCTGAAACTGTTCGAATAGCTGCTGCAGATCACAATTTCTAGTGGTGAAAACACCCACATTCCTGTGAAGTGGACAGACATATTCATCTTCATGCAGCGCTGCTGTGACACCCACAGATATTGCTTCCTGACCTATCCCCGAGAACCACTTGCTCACTCGTCCCTGACGAAGCAACTTCAGCATTCGCTCCTCGATCACACGCGGTTTCAGGATCAGTTGATAGAGACGTATCAGCTCCTCGTTAGTTAGATTTTTTCTGTCAAAATTCATTTTAAATTAGCCTTGTTTTGAGATATGAGTATTGAGACTTGGCACTAGTTTAGCAGGATATTTTTTCTACCCTTCTCTGATGGCGTCCACCTTCGAATGGTGTATCCAAAAATGCATCTACTATCTCTTTCGCTTCTGTAGTGCTAATATAACGGGCGGGCAGGCAGATGATATTGGCATCATTGTGTGAACGCGCCAGCTCTGCGAGTTCTTTTTTCCAGGCTATCGCTGCGCGTATTTTTTCATGCTTGTTGGCAGCCATCGCCACACCATTGGCAGAACCGCAGATCAGGATACCGAGGTCGGCCTTGCCGGTCTCGACCTTGCCGGCTACAGGATGTGCGAAATCAGGATAATCGACAGACTCTGCCGAATAGCAGCCGAGATCGTCCACTTCGTATCCTTTCTCAAGCAGATAGCTGAGCAATTCCGTTTTCAGGTTGTATCCGGCATGGTCGCCGCCTATGACTAGTTTCATATTATGAGGATTGAGACGCAAAGAACGCAATTTTTGAGGAAGGGGCAAGAAGTGCATATAAGTGTGAAGCCACAATGCGCGATCACAAAAGTATCTGAAAATAATATGCAGCGAAAGGAAATGGAAAATAAAAGATTTGCTTACAGCGCAACCTCCTCGATCTTCTTGCCGGGATTGACACGTGCAGCCACCAGGATACTCAGCTCGTAGAGAAAATAGATGGGTATGGCGACTAAGGTCATAGTAAACATATCGGGCGAAGGCGTGATGACCGCTGCCACGATCAGAATGATAACGATGGCATGGCGTCTGTATGTGCGCATCATCAGGGCGGTGATAATGCCCAGCTTGGCCAGAAAATAAATGATCATGGGCAGTTCGAATATAATGCCGCAACCCAGCATCATCATGGTCACAAAACCAATATAGTTATCCAGTGTAAAAAAGTTATTGATCTGACCGCTGATATAGTATCCCGCGGCAAAATTCAGTGAAAAAGGAATAATGAGAAAATAAGCAAAAGCGATACCCAAAAAGAAAAACACAGAGCTCGCGAGTATGATACGGCTTGATTTTTTGGCTTCGGTCTCACTGAGAGCCGGTTTGATAAAACGCCATACCTCCCATAGCACATAGGGGAATGATACGACAAACCCAAGTGTCAGTGATATCTGGATCTGTGTGATGAACTGACCGAAAAGCTCTGTATTGAGAAACTTAATGCTCAATCCATCCAGACAGAGCCCCTTGTCAGGACATAGAAGCGGAGATACCTTGCAGAGTATGGGACGAACCATATTGCTAAAATGGCAAAGAGCCCGATATGTGATGAAGTCGCCCTTGACCGGGCCGAAAATCAGTGAATCAAAAACCCATTTGCTGTAGACGAGCAGGATGGCAGTGACTATCACTATGGCAATGGCCGACCGGAAGAGATGTCCGCGCAGTACATCGATGTGGTCAAAAAACCCCATCTCCGCTCCCTCACCCGAACCATTTTTTTTATCAAAAAGCGCCATAAAGATCTTCCGTTTCTTATATTAATATTTCCAAACGAGCCGCAAAATAAGCAATTATCCCTTGCTCATTGACATCTATTCCTTTTCGGTCTTCACTTTCACCTTTCCGATCACCTTCTTGATCACATAGTCAGTAAAATCCTCATTTGCCACCATACCATTGCCCCAGATGATCTCATCTGTCGTACTGATCTTGACGAAGGCATTGGAATAAATGACCTTTTTCTGTTCATCCCAGATGATCTCTTCGGTATTCAGTTTTTCACCTTTGGCATTGATCACCTCTACATTTTTGCGGGCGGTCATGATGTTTGAGTTTTCGACAGCCGATGCATACTCAGCGGTCATGGTCGTGCTCACCTGCCTGTCAGCAGAATAAAAAGTCACTTTGATACCATCGGGAAACTCAAGGTAAGGCTTCTCGACATTGAATCTGGTCAGCGTCTTTGCCTCCGCTTTGATCTTCGTATTACCATGATCAGAATACTGGATGTTTACGTTCTTGCCGGTTTCTATATTCACATTGGCGCGGCTTGTGATCAGTTTGGCTTCATCCAGATCGTTTTTGCAGCCGGTCAGAAGGCCGCTCAAGGTCCATAGTGAGAACAAAACAATAAGACGATATGTAGCTGAAAACATGGCCCGAAAGTAAGGAAATCAAATATCTAATGGCTGTGTTAAGATAGGTTTTAGGATTTATTTTAACCCCTTTTGTGATGCAGATGGGTGTTCTTCCACAAATAAAAATCCAATAAATTCCGAAATTCTGCGTCTTTAGCATAAGATTTGCAACATAACAGACATTAATAATGAGAAACTTCATAATTAAATTATTCCTCAACTCGGTGGCAGTGCTGCTGGCATCTTATATGCTCCATGGCGTGCATGTAGAGAGTTTCGGCTATGCCATCATCATCGCCCTGACCCTATCCCTGCTCAATGTATTCATCAAGCCGCTGCTGATCATCTTCACACTGCCCGTTACGATCCTCTCTCTGGGCATATTTCTGCTATTCATCAATACGATCATCATAGAGATCGCCGCCTATCTGATCGGCAGGGGATTTCAGGTAGATAGCTGGTGGTGGGCCTTCCTGTTCAGCATACTATTATCAATTCTTAACAGTATTTTAGAAAATCTGCTAAAACTCCCAAACCAAACAATATCAAGAGAAAAAGACGTTAAGATATACGATAAGGACGGCAACAGGATAGCCTAATCTTATTTCATTAAACTCTCATAATAAATTTGGGTCTTAGATTTATTAATCGGTAATTAGCATCACCTTAAAACAATAAAAACAAATATGAGATACCTAATAATAGCAGCATTGGCATTAATGACCCTGGGTTCATGCAAGAACCTCGTTCCCTATACTGATGCTATCAAAACCAAATACAATCTCACTGATGAGCAGCTGAAGCACCTTCAGTTTTATGTATCATCTCCTATAGTCCTGCAGCGCAAAGTGACCGCAGAGAATAATACGCAGGTCACAGCGGGAAAGATAAAGATCATTAACGGCGAAAAAGTGGAAGAAGTGGTCGTCCCTACCGGTACCAAAGGAGTGCTGGTGAAAGATGACAGTGGCAAATTTGAGATCAGTTTTGAAAAGGACGACACCTATTTTCTTCGTTTCGGAACCAACCCTAACCGCTTTCAGTCTTATGTACTGCTGGCCAGCGACTGGCATGGCAAGGTGGGCACTGTGACCTATGTGGGAAATAAATACTTCACCTCTCCCGAGAGCGCCGATGCAGTGCTGCTCATAGATCTGCACAAGATATCCAACTATCAGAAAGATGCTCGTGTAGCCAAAGGCAGAAAGGTAAACTAATGCATGGCCGCGACCGGGATGTAAAATTTCGCCTCAGCTTTCGGACAAGACCGGGATTATACACATATTTTCCGCTTGTATAATAATAACTGTTTGACTATGTTTGAGATGAGGTTTTAATATGTCCTATGTCGTTTTTGCAGAAAGCTTATAACACCGTTTTTTCATCAGAAAAAGAGTTGGTTTCTTACATCCGGTCCATCACCGGCAGCACCCCTGTCAGAGTTAAGCTCTACAAACAGGTTTTCAGCCACCGCTCCCTATTTGGCGATGCCAAAGAAAATAATGAACGCCTCGAACTGCTCGGCGACTCAGTGCTGGACATGCTGGTAGCAGAATATCTTTACAAAAAATACCCTTACAAAGAAGAAGGCTTCATCACCGAGCTGCGCTCGAAGATCGTAAACCGAAAATCGCTGAATGAGATCGGTGAGCGACTGGGCCTGGTCACTAAGATACAGCTAAACAAAAAGACACTGACCGGTATGCCCAAAGATATCGGTGGCAATACCTTCGAAGCACTCATTGGTGCCCTATATCTCGATGCGGGTTTCATACCCACCAGAAAGTTTGTATTCAAACGTGTGCTGCAGGACCTGATAGATGTCGACAATCTCGAAGTGACAGATGTGGACTTTAAGAGCAAGATGTACCACTACATACAGCGCGAGGGCAAAACTATAGAGTTCAAAGTAATAGAAGAGCAAAACCGCAACCGTCGCAGCTACTTCGTCATACATCTGGAAGTAAACGGCAGCCTGGTAGCCAAAGGCGAAGGCTATAGCAAAAAAGTAGCAGAACAAAACGCTGCTATGAATGCATTGAAAGAGCTAAAGGAGACGTAGAGGATTGGTTTGCAAAACACTTGCTTTCGGATTTGTAATCCCATTTTAAATCCGTCTGGACCTTAGACCATTGTAGTCAAAATAAATAAATAATAATAAAATTCATATGGAATAAACACAAAAGAATTGGGGCACATTGCTCTCATTTATAGGTACACCTCTGCTTTTAATGTTTACTTGATAGACGTCCAATAAGCCGGTGCAACATTTCAACGACTTAACTCAGCTGTGACTGACAGTAAAATGAGGACACATTCCAATGTTTATTAGACTAAATCAGATGGAAGGAACAATTTCAGTTCAATGTCGAAGCAATGGAAAGATAACTTGTTGACTCGTTTCAATAAGGTATCTTAGGAGACGTCCCCAGTCTACGTCTATCAGCAAGCACTCAAGCAAGTAGTGCTAGTGCCGTCGTCATAAACCAATTCTACTCAGAGAAAAGTAATATCAAAATATTCTCATTATAATTAGATTGCCTCTTCCAATAACC
>CAIXBT010000221.1 GCA_903917755.1 uncultured Bacteroidota bacterium | reverse complement strand
TTAGTGCCACTCTATGGAGTACGGGTGTGTCTACTTCTTCTATTACTGTTTCTACACCCGGACTATATTGGGCGCAAGAGAGCAATATCTGTGGCAGTTTGAGAGACTCTATTATTATTTCCGACAATCCGCTTCCTCTTGTCGATCTAGGCAATGATACATCGGTCTGTCCAGGGAATGAGATCATATTGAATGCTGGCAATCCGGGTGCTACTTATTTATGGCAAAACAATATGACGAGTCAAACACTGACTGTCAGCTCTGCCGGTATATATTGGGTGAATGTGACCGTAAATGGCTGCTCAAAACAGGATTCCATAAACGTTTCCAGCTTGTCTCCGCCATTGCCGTTCAGTATAGGCATTGACACTACTATTTGTGAAGACAGCAGTCTCGTACTAAATGCATTTCAAAATAACACTAAGTATTTTTGGAGTAATGGAGATACCACAGCTATCATCACTGTAAATCAGTCAGGGAAATATTTTGTGATCGACTCTAATAGCTGCGGATCATATAGTGCTTCGATCAGCGTAACTACTAAGCCATGTGTATGTCGAGTGGCCATACCAACTGCGTTTTCACCGAATAATGACGGGAGAAATGATTTCTTCTGGGTCCTGACCCAGTGTCCTTTACAGAATTTCCAATTTGATATATACAACCGATGGGGGCAGAAAATATTTTCAACCAACAATGTCATGGATAAATGGGATGGCACATACCGAGGAATGCAACAGCCATTGGGGGTATATGTTTATTTTCTGAAATACAGAGATCCATATACTGATAAGGACATCAGTCAGACAGGTGATGTGACCTTATTACGATAGGGACAGGCTTAATTTACATAGTCCTCCAAATAGCTATACGGCTCATTGAGATGTCCATCCAGTGCTATTGTGGCTTTATTGATGGTTGTACTCCATTCTTTCAGTAGTCGTGGTATGACCCGGCTCATCAGCATATTTCCAAAATCCTCTGAAGCATCACGTGGCAGTTCGTTGGGGAGATTATCAATGGACATAACATCTACACAATCCGATTGGTATGGCTCACACTCAGTGCCTGAGTGCGGATCATAACCAAACACGGGCTCGTGTATAGTTGAGGCATGAAGCGTAGATGGTACTGATGCTTCGGGAGAAATATCGCAGGTGATATCGCCGATCACCTTGATATTAAAATCCTTTTCACGCATTTGTTCCTCGTTAAAAAAAACAGGAATACGTTTGTCCCAATATATCCCGTTGATGAAAGCATCTGCTACTTTAGTAAATGGATAAAAAGTCGATTTATACTCCTCAGGATGGGCATGATAATGCGACTCATTAAATTCCTCATCCCCATCGCGGTAGAACATATCTCTGGAGTGAAGTTGGGTATAAATTGCTTCGTGGAATTCCTTATACAAGAAGGAGTGGGGATCAACTTTGCGAATTTTCATCATATCCAGCAGAAAGGCAGAACCTTCTGACACCCGGCCATCACCACTCAGGACTACCTTCCATGGCGGCAGATCCAGTTTATGCAATTCTTTTTGTGCCTCAGCAAAATTATGGCATTCATGCATGGGCATGAGATCGAACCTGCCGGTTCGAAGACCGATAGTTCGAATAGTGTTATAAGCACCCACGATCCCAGCCCAGCGCCCGAATGCAATGATACGTTTGCCATTTTCATCTTTCAGACATTCGTAATCTATCAGGCGAATTCTTTTCTCAAGCACGGCACGCAACAATTTTTTGTTGTGTTGTTGCTTTTTGATCGTGTGCGAGAAGATCATATAGGTCTTGTCGGGAATGAGAAGTTGTGGCGGTATTTCTTTGACGCCCAGCAGGAGGTCACAGTCCGAAAGATTATCTCGTACGGCTATGCCCTGATATCGATATTCATCATCCGTATAGCACCTGTTTGTACTGGGCTGTATGGCCACCCATATATTGGGGTATTCCTCCATCAATGTCCGGCATTGGCTTGGAGTGAGCGGCACCCGATTGTCTTCGGGAGTTTTCTCTTCACGTAGTATGCCTATTTTCATTGATATTAAAGTCGATTTATTTTTTTGAAAACGTAAACCTAAAAAATCTTTCTAACTATACTCTCTTTGAGGTCAGAAGTGAATGAACAACACATTAGTGATTGATCAACTTTGATGCAAATTTTGATAGTGTGGCTTATTCAAAGCTATGTTTGAATGATAAATAATTACTTTTAGCAATTCAAGACAAATACAAGTCAGATCAGAAAAAGGTAATTTTTAAAGTAGGAACCCTTTTTTAACTTGGCCAGACAAACAAAATAGCAATTGGAAAAGTGGAGTCATCATTATTATAATTTTCAGTATCTGGAATACACGGATCTGGTCCTGACCCCTTTGTTCATTGCCCTGATCTATTTCCTTGTCAATATCAATAAGGAGAGGTTGCTGGGGGTGAACAGTCCGCTGAGGAGCTATCTTATTCCGGCTCTTTCGCTCAAGGTATTCGGCGCTATTGCTTCCGGTCTTGTATATCAGTTTTATTATGGAGGTGGTGACACGATGGATTTCTATACCAGTTCTAGCTATGTCAGTAGCCTATGTTTTGAAAATTTCAGCGACTTTCTCGGACTGCTTACATCAAACCCTACACTTACAGATCCATCTCTATCACGTTATGATTTTCTCGATTTTATTTATGACCCGAGTACATGGGCGATGGTTCGTATCATAGCCGTGATAGACCTTTTTTCACTGGATTCTTACCCCGTTATTTCGCTCTATTTCAGCATTTTTTCATTGTATGCCAGCTGGAAGTTTTTTACACTTATCACGCAGTTATATCCTCAGCCTGAATTGAGACGCAAGTTTGCATACTGTGTATTCTATATCCCATCAGTGGTGTTTTGGGGTAGTGGTGTTTTCAAAGATACTCTTACGATGAGTGGTCTGTATTTGTTTACAGTTTATATCTACTTTGTAGTTATCAAACGACAGATCCGGCCCACCAATTTTCTTTGGATCGGCATTGGGTTATATCTGATGATCAGTATTCGACTTTTCTTTTTGATCATCCTTATTCCTTGTCTTATGTTGTGGTTCTTTGCTGAATATCGGGATAAGGTCATTAAGAGTAAGTTTCTAAAAACGCTTTCATTTCCGCTATTGATGATCATTTCATTCCTTTTTATCACATATGGATTGAGGAGTGTAATGGGGGGAGATAGCGAATTGAGTACGAATGCGCTGAAAGAGAAGGCTGAGGGTTTTCAATCCTGGCATGCCTCTTTGGGTGGTTCATCATATGATCTGGGTATCACTGACTTTAGCACGGGCAGCTTATTGAAAGCTATTCCTTTGGGAATAAATGTAGCTTTTTTCAGGCCTTACTTATGGGAGACTCACAGCTTTTTCCAAATGATCGCAGCTCTCCAGAGTTTATTTTTTCTATACTTTACAGTCAAGACCCTATTAAGGTGCGGCTTTTCCATCTTTGTGATATTAGCCACAGACCCCTTGATGCTTTTTAGTCTTTCTTTTAGTTTGCTCTATGGCTTTGTGGCGGGGTTTACGAGTTACAATTTCGGGGCGTTGGATCGATATAAGATACCTGCACTGCCTTTCTTTATGATCACACTGATATTGGTGAATTTCTATAAGGATCAGGATGAAAGAAAACGAGCTGTAATAGTTGGATCCGGTATGCAATAAAAGCAGTACTAACTCTGAAAAAACCCTACAAAGTTTTCGCAGTTCGACTGTACTGAGTATTTGACCTCAACTTTTTTTCTTGCTTCTTTGCCCATTTCGATAATGAGAGCTCTGTTACTGATCAGTGAACGTAAAGATTGTTCCCATTCAGCTGCGGTATGACATATCATTCCATTCACTCCGTCATCTACTATCAAGGTGTTGACACCCACAGGAGATACAAGAGCCGGGATGCCCAGACTCATATATTGCAATGCCTTAAATCCGCACTTACCTTTAGCCCATTTATCATCACGCAGCGGCATGATACCGATATTGAATTCCAAAAGGTCATCTATCTCAGTTGTCTTATTCCAAGGTACATATTTGAGCGACTTTAATTCAAATTCAGGCGGACTATTCGAGATAACTGTAAAGGTGAAATTGAGTGTCTTTTCAAGTTTCTGAAGTATGGGAACTATTTCGTCGAGATAAGTGATAGTCGAGTGCGTACCTGTCCAGCCGATGGTCATATGGCCGTTATGCTGATCTTTGACACGATTATGCAGATGCAGGGTATCGATCGTGGTGGGGTTTACTATCACGGCAGTATTGTATTGCCGGGCGTAGTCAGCCAGATAATCATTGCCACAAGATACACGATAGGACCAGCGGCAAAGATTCGCCACTTTGCCATGAAATTTTATTCCCGCTGCTATTCTATTATTCGAAGAGGTATTGGGCAGCCAGATCGCATCATCAAAATCGTAGATGATCTTTTTTCCGAGAACCTTTGCGATGATCCATTCAAATATCGGTGGACCCAAGGGTGCCGCCTCACGATGAATAAATACAAAGTCATAATCTGACATGCGAAAAAGATCTGCCGTTCTGCGTATGAATCCCGCCATGATCTTTAGCACTTTGGGAAGATAGTGACCAGGTTTATAAAGTACATTCCAGGCAGACATATCCAGAAATGAACTGAGATGATATTGATAACCCCTCTTTTTCAAAATATCTAAATACTGCTCATACCGAAATCGCTGCGATGGCGCTTCTCCAAAGGGGTATGGTACCAGAAAATAGATCTTTTTCATTTTTGTGATCGCACCTTTATAGGTCTCAGTTCAATAATTTTTCATAAACACTCAGATATTCAGTCACACCCACATCCAGCGAAAAATATTCTGCAGCACCTTTGATGATATGTGCTGTGTCAAACTTGCTATTGAGCAGTTCTGTTGCTGCTTTTTCGTAGCTGGAGTCATTGAGTTCATCCACGACTATTCCGGATTGATATTTTCTGACTATCCATTCTGTATCACCCACATTGGAGTTGCATACCACAGGTATACCCATTGACATCAGTTCCCCCTGTTTGATCGGTGATGAGCCCTTTTTTGAGTATGCAGGTTTAATAAAAAATATCGAAGCATCTGACAGCGACAGATAGGTCGGCACTTTTTCAAATGATGCCTGTGTCACGATCACTGCGTTTTTATCGATCCCTCTTTTTGCTACTGCTGCCATTATACCTTCGAGAGGATTGTTGGTCACAAAAAGCAATTTTGCTTTTTGCTTTTTTGATGATAGCACTTTAAAAAAATCAAGCATCTCATCGAGCATATACCAGGTGCCCAGTGAGCCTAAATAAGCAAGGACATAATCTGCATTCTCAAGGCCCAGATCTTTTTTTAGTTGAAGTTTCAGCATCGGATCTACTTTCTCCTGAGAGAACTTAGCCATATCTACACAGCAGGGTATGACACTGATCGGCACCGGATTGTTGCTGATGTTTTTCCATGTATGTATCTCCTTTTCAGCGGCATAGGTGAGGGTGATCACACGATCTGCATTTTCGAGAAATTCTTTTTCCTTCTTTTTGAAGAAGGTATAAATGGTTTTAAAAAGAGGGTTGCTCAACTTCCAGATATTGCCATCCACTCGTTCGTCGGCCCAGAATCCTCTCATATCAAAAATGAACTTGGTACCGAATTTGCGTTTCATACTCAGGCCCGCTAGGGCACTGATGTAACTCCTGCAATGAATGACAGAAAAATTATTCATGTGATGCAGTTCGGTCGCTTTTGAGATCATCTGAAATGCATCCCAGAGCGTAGATAGTACAGGTGGTTTTTTGGTATAGAATAGGGGAACCCAATTGATGTTTTTCTTCTTAAGAATGCTTGATATCAGATCAGCATTTTTAGGATAGACCTCTATTTTTTCAAAACTGAGAATAGTGATGAAGTAGCCATTGTCTGACAGGCCGGCAAGATATGGTATGACTTGAGACTGGCCCAGCGGATCTGTCATACCATCATAAGAAATGTAAAGAATGTTTTTATTGGGAGTATTCATGTATCAAAAAGATCATTGAGAATTCCATTTGTGCAGAAGAATCAATACCCACACTCTGTTATATAGATAGTCCTGTCCGTTTTCAAATCTGTTTACAATGTCCTTTACCTTTTCATATTTCACAAACCCTGCACCTTCGATACTTTCTTTTGAAAGAAATTTATCTACTAAAGATTTCAGATCAGTATGCAGCCATTTAGCGAGGGGAATAGAAAAACCTTTTTTAGGACGGTCAAATAATTGCTTCGGCACATAGTCGTATAGCACTTCTTTGAGCAGATATTTGCTTACATTATTATTGACCTTTAGATTTTCGTCAAGGTTTAGTGCAAACTCCACAAGCCGGTAATCCAGAAACGGTGTCCTGGCTTCCAGTGAAAATTGCATACTGGCTATATCTACCTTGACCAACAGCTCATCTTTGAGATAGTTTTTAATATCATAGAGAGCCTGCTCTTCGCGCGCTGACAAGCTGCGTTTTATATCATGGTACTCTTCATTGAACTGTAGCGGCCAAATGTATTGATCAGCGAGAAGATCATTGAGCTCTTTCTCCGAAAAGTAATACTGCTCCTGAGAGAATATGTGGCTTTTCAAACGCTTTTCATCGGCATAATCGAAAATACCCGCCACGCGCTTGTATTTATTGCTGAGTGCACTCAATGCCACACTAATGGGCGATCTAAATGTTTTTAGCAGAGGATTTTTCTCAAACCTGTCGGCCCATACATAGGCACCATAACCCATAAAAAGCTCATCGCCCCCGTCGCCGGAGAGTGCCATGGTGACATGCTGACGCGCCAGTTTTGAGACCAGCATGGTCGGAATGGCGGAAGAGTCTGCATAAGGTTCATCATAAGCTGTCATCATCTTATCTACAAGTTCTAGCGACTCTTTTTCCGATACTATGAATTCATAATGATCGGTTTTGAGATATTCAGATACGCTTCGTGCAAATCCTGACTCGTCCATCTTCTGATCCTTGACTCCGATAGAAAATGTCTTGATAGATTCTGTGGAAATACTCTGTGCGATAGCAGCTACAGTACTGGAGTCTATGCCGCCGCTCAGGAAAACTCCAAAGGGCACATCGCTTATCATTCTGTAGCGCACCGAACTTTCCAGCAGTTCTTTTAATTGTTTCTTGGCAGTGCCGAAATCAGAGAGTTTATTGGCGGTGATCTTCTCTTCAGGCTGCCAAAAGCTTTTGACCTCCATTTTCCTGTCTTTGATCACTGCATAGCTGCCTGACGGCAGCTTGGAAATATTATTGTAGATGGTGTGTGGCTCAGGGATATAGCCGGAGTTTAAGAAGGTGAAGACACTTTCTTTTTTGGTGGTCTTGGATCGGTTTATTTCTTCGAGCTTCAGCAATGCTTTGATCTCGGAAGCAAAGGCGAAGTCACCATTCTGCCAGTAGTACATGACCGGTTTGATGCCCAATCGGTCACGAAATATATAGAGCACTTTGTCGCGACTGTCAAAAATGACTATGGCAAACATGCCATTGAGGAGGTGCACAAAGTCAACTCCTTTCATGATAAAAGATTCCAGGATCACTTCTGTATCTGATGTGGTGTGGCATTGTATGCCCAGTTGCTCGGCTATCTCACGGTAATTGAATACTTCACCATTGAAACAGATATAATATCTGCCGCAGTGAGATCGCATAGGTTGATTGGCAGCAGTGCTGAGGTCAAGAATGCTGAGCCTGCGATGCCCCAGACCTACGCCGCTTTCGACATCTGAGTAGAAGCCATCAGCATCGGGCCCTCTGTGAGCGATACTGTCAGTCATCCTTTTCAGATCTGCATCCGTGAATTTTTTATTGAATGAATAAAAGCCTGCTATTCCGCACATTTGTTCTCTATTTTAATTAACTATGAAATGGATGCGGTGCCTGCTCGAGAGCAGCAAAAGGGTGATAGTCACCTTTCAATCCGATAGGTGTTTGATGCCTTATGTCATGAACTATTTTGATAGAAGGCATAGCCTCCATCAGTCCAAACCCGTTTCCTTTTAATATCTCTTCATAGCTTCGGGTATGCAGATCTGTGAATCCGTCACTAAACTCAATTTCTTTGCCTTCGATGTTCATGGATCTGTATGTTCTCTTGCCCTGCGCACGGATATCGGCAGGTATGGTGTCCACATTGATGCTGAGGAACCAACGTACACGTGCCCTTTCGAATTCCAGATATCCTGCCGCACGGTCATGGGTGTGTATATGCACGATATTTTGTTTCACATCTCCGAATATCCATGAAAGCATATCATAAAAATGCACTCCGATATTGGTGGCTATACCTCCTGATTTTGAAATATCGCCTTTCCAGCTGGTGTAGTACCAATGCCCGCGTGATGTGATATAGGTTAGATCAAATTCATATACCTTGTCCTTAGGAGCACGAGCTACCTCTTCTTTTAGCGCTATAATAGCTGGATGGAGCCTCAGCTGGAGTATATTATATACTTTCCGGCCCATCTCAGTTTCCAGTTCCTTTATGCTGTCAATATTCCAAGGGTTGAGGACCAGAGGTTTCTCGCATATCACGTCAGCACCATGCTTCAGTCCGAAGCGTATGTGGGCATCATGCAGATAGTTGGGAGTACAGATCGAGACAAAATCCACATTTGTGTGACTGCGGATCAGTTTATCCAAATAACGATCGAAACGCTCAAATTCGACAAAGAAATCTGCATCGGGGAAATAACTGTCTATGATCCCGACACTGTCGAATTTGTCCAGTGCAGCAACCAGATTGTTACCTGTGTCCTTAATGGCTCTTAGATGTCTTGAGGCAATATATCCGGCAGCTCCTATTAATGCAAAGTTTTTTACAGCCATTATCGTATTGTGTATGCGTAAATTTAGGTAAAAATAGTTTTTTAATTTTTTGAATCACATGGCTACAGTGTTTGAAAGCACTTATAGATGTTCAAGTCAATGCTATTAGTGTATAAAATAACGAACAAGTTATAAATGATTTGCATTTGATTTGAGCAAGTATGAAAAATTCATGGATTTAGCTATTTTCAATTATTATTCAATATAATTGTAACCATCTTAGACAATGGTCATATTATAGAATGAAATGAGCGTTATGTCAGGACTAATACATTTATTTCGGGCAAATTATGGGATTGTAACACCTCAATTCGGTTTAATGAAAACCAAATGGCGAGGATATTATTTTTAACCTGAACAGGTAATCAAATATTTAGAAAAAATCTGCGATGAATCCAATTCCTTTCAATCTTCCTGTCGTGATCGGGAACGAAATGAAATACATACAAGAGGCTATAACCAATCGTAAGCTTTCTGGCGATGGCCCCTTCACCAAAAAGAGTACTGAGCTTTTTGAAAAGAGATACGGTTTTAAGAAAGCTTTTCTCACTACCTCCTGTACTGATGCACTTGAAATGTGCTCCCTGCTTTGCGATCTGCAGGAAGGTGATGAGGTGATCCTGCCTTCTTATACATTCGTGTCCACAGCTAACCCCTTTGTATTGAGGGGTGCTAAATTGATCTTTTGTGATAGCAGCGACCAAAATCCCAATATCGACGTAGATGCCATCGAAGCTCTGGTCACACCGCGCACGAAAGTGATCGTGGTCGTTCATTATGCGGGAATAGCCTGCGATATGGATAAGGTCAATGCCATTGCCCAGAGACACAACCTTCTGGTAGTAGAAGATGCAGCACAGGCCATTGATTCTTTTTATAAAGGTAAACCGCTGGGGTCTTTTGGGCACCTGTCTGCTTTCTCTTTTCATGAAACGAAAAACATCATTTCCGGCGAAGGTGGCATGACCGTGATCAATGATGAAAAATATAAAGAACGTGCAGAAATCATTCGGGAGAAAGGGACAAATCGCACCAAGTTTTTCAGAGGCGAGATAGATAAATATGGTTGGGTCGATGTAGGTTCTTCATTTCTCCCGTCAGAACTCAATGCCGCATATCTGCTGGCACAGCTGGAGAGCATAGATATTATTCAGAAGAAAAGGGTCGCTATCTGGGATGCCTACCATGCCAGATTAAAAAGCCTGCAGGGCAGATTGAAATTGCCGTTTGTGCCCGATTTCGCTACCAATAATGCGCATATGTATTATATAGGTTGCGGGTCACTAAAGGAGCGCACAGAACTGGCGGCATATCTTAAACAAAATCACATTCACGCAGTTTTCCATTATCTGTCTTTGCATAAATCGGAATTTTACGCCTCTAAATATACTGGTGCGGAGCTTCCCAATTCAGATATGTGGACCGATACATTGCTACGCCTTCCTTTATATTACGATCTGACGATAGATCAAGCCAACTTAATTTGTGATAAGATAGAAGCGTTTTTTCATGTTTAAGATAGCCACTCCTATTTCGCATCTCTTCAAAAATGATGTTGATGCCAAACTGATCACTTCACATTCAGATTGTCTGGAGTGCAGAGATCATTCTCCGAAAGAAGAAAGTATCCAGTTACATGAACTTTTTCATTTCGAAATGCAGATCATTCATCCTATAGATGAGGAGAGGTTCGGTTATTTAGAAAACGTATTCAAATCCAAGCCCCATATCAAGCTGGCGAGTTTTCATGTGGCATCCTGCTGTGATAAACCGATATTGACAGATGGGGTATTCTATATAGGTGGCACCGAATACAGCTACGACGAGCTGCAAGCTAACGCTGCCCGCAATATAGCCCGCATCAAATCCTTCATGCCTGCAGGGATGATGATATGTGTGGAGAATAATAATTATTTGCGTTCACCTGCATACAAACATGTGATCGAGGCCGGCTTTCTGAATGAACTGGTCATGAATAATGACATATATTTTCTCTATGATATCGCGCATGCGCATATATCCGCTGTCAATATGGGGATTCCATTTGCAGACTACTATGGTGCGCTTCCGATATCAAGAACCAGGCAGGTGCATATCTGCAAGTTTGGAATGCGCAGCGAAACAGAAGCCTTTGACGCACACTATGCACCAGATGAGATGATATACACAGAACTTCGCAAAGTCATTCAGCAGAGTGATGTACACTATGTGACAGTAGAATATTATAAAGAAACAGAAGGGTTGATCCGGTCATTACAATACTTACAAAATTTACAACATGAGCTTTCTCGATAAACTTCATAACCTGAAAGGTAAGGTGGCAGTCGTCACCGGTGCCACAGGGCAGCTGGGTAAGAAGATCACTAACGCTTTCGTACAGACAGGCTGTGTCACTATCGGTCTTGATGTCACAGTGAATGAGGCTAATAAGATAGAAGGTGGCGATTACTATGAGTTGGATATCGTGAGCAAGGAGGGTGTGATGGACGTGTTTGAAAAGATCATCACAAAATATAAATCACTGGATATCCTCGTAAACAATGCCGGTGTCAGCACTTTTGCACCCTTTGAAGAACGTGAGGAGAAAGATCTGGATTGGGTAATGGATGTGAATGTCAAAGGAACTTTTTTCTGTATTCAGACTTTTGTCAATCTGTTCGATCAGCATCAGTTCAAAAAAGGTGCGATCGTCAATATCGGATCATTCTATGGAGTGGTTTCGCCAGATTTCAGAATATATACAGACACTCCGCGCAAAAATTCCGAGATATACGGAGCTACCAAGGCCGGTGTCATTCAGATGACAAGATACTTCGGAGTGCATCTGGCTGATAGAAACATTCGAGTCAATGCAGTATCTCCCGGTGGAATATTTAACCCTGCTAATCCACAGGGGCCTGAATTTTTAAAGCATTATTCGTTCCGCTGCCCGATGAAAAGAATGGCAAATGACGATGAGATGATCGGAGCGGTCCTGTATCTGGCCAGTGATGCATCTACATATACGACCGGTCAGAACATATTAGTAGATGGGGGTATGACATGCTGGTAAGAATAATGATCAATAATAGTTTCAAACAGAATCATCCTAGTCCTTCTATTTGATACACTTTGGTATTATTCATGCAATTATCAATAGGTTTATGACAGAAAATGTATTTTTACTCTCTATCCTGTTAAACATTGCGGCTATGATCCTATGGAAAATTTATTGAGGAACCTATGAACGAAATGATCAGAAGCAGGGCAAAAAAAATACTGGGCGTTTGATAGGGATAGAGTAATTTTTTAGAAACAACATTATACAAAACCAAATAACATGAAACATTTAAAGGACTTCGGGATAAATACCTCGCACCGCACGTATGTAATAGCAGAGATCGGCCTTAATCATGGTGGAGATCTGGCTGTAGCAAAAAAAATGATCGATGCCGCAGTATCAGCAGGTGTCGATGCAGTGAAATTTCAAACTTATCTCACCGAAAAAAGAACTTTTCCCGGTTCACCTATTTTTGACATCCTGAAAAAGTGTGAGCTCCCCTTTGAGGCTTTCAAAGAGTTGAAGGAATACAGCAAGGTAAAAAATGTCGACTTTTTCTCTACTCCATTTGATGATGAGAGTGTAGATTATCTCAATTCGATAGGCTGTGATCTGTATAAGGTAGCTTCTTTTGATGTGGTCAATATACCCTTTCTGAAGAAAGTGGCAAAAACCGGCAAGCCTGTTATCCTCTCTGTCGGTATGAGTAATCTGGATGAGATCAGGACTGCTTATAATACACTCCGTGAAGAGACTAAGAATATAGCATTGCTGCACTGCATTTCGGCATATCCCACTAAAGAAGAGGATGCAAACCTTGCAGCCGTTCATACCTTGCATAAGGAATTTGACTGTGTGATAGGCCAGTCAGATCACACCGCAGACATATTGGTGCCACTATATGCTGTAGCAGCAGGTGCACAGATCATTGAGAAACACTTTAAAATGGATGGACAGGATGATTGTATAGATAATCCGGTTTCAATATCCACTACTCAAACCAGGAAGATGGTAGAAGAGATCAGAAGAGTAGAGCGTATTTTGGGAGATGGAGTGATACATTCCACCGATGCTCAAAAAGGAACTGAAATTTTCAGAAGGCACAAGTCATAGTATGCAGAAACTTTTTGTAATAAATAAAGACCGGCTTGATGACTATGGTAAAGAGTTGCTCTATGCTTTGGAAAAAGTAAAGGCACAGGATGCCAAGGCAGACTTTATCTATGTCGATCAGCTGAAGTTGAGTTTATTGCAGGAACGGCAAATTGATGTATTGATATCAACAGGCCTTAGTCCTGAGTGGCATTATACACTCAAGGGCCTGGGCTGTGTTTCCATTGTGTTTGATGTGCTGGATACTTATACATCATTGGCTGATATAGTGATCGATCACAAAGCCAATAATCAGATCAGCAATTTTGGCACTTCTGCCTTTTCATTGTTTGATAATCCCAATTTCAACTTTAATGAGATAGCCAATCTGGTGAAAAAATTGGCATGGGATACAGACTTTTTTGGGGTGGGAGTAGGTTATGTCAGTTCCAGAAACCTGACTGAGAATATCTACAAAAAGATCCATAAATTCTCATTGTCCAATGATATCAAGATACTCGAATATCTCTGCAACTGTCATGATCGTGAGAGTGTGCAGGTGGCAGAAAGGCAGGGTTTTCATTTCGTGGATATCAGATTGACTTTTGAGGTTAGTACAAAACAAAAGGAGATCGATACACTGCCTGAAGGGTTTACATATGGCATTGCTCAGCCGACTCATATAGAGGAGTTGAAACGTGTAGGTAGCAATATTTATAAAGACAGTCGTTATTATTTTGACGGCCAATTTGACCCACAGAAGATCAACGAATTTTATAGGGGTTGGGTAGAGAAGGCTGTTTTGGGAACATTTGATGACCTTTGTTATTGCATATTCAAAGGAGACAGGCCTGTCGGTTTTTGTACCTTACGTTACACAAAACTTGAGGCGGCAAACATTGGTTTGGTGGGATTTTCTGAAGACTTTCAGGGTCTCGGCCTTGGCAAAAAACTGATCAATCATGTGATCAATGAGAGTGCGGCAAAAAACATCAAAAAAATATTTGTAGTGACACAGGGCCGGAATTATATGGCACAAAGATTATATCAGTCAGCTGGGTTTAAGACTTTCAGTACAGAGCTATGGTATCACAAGTGGTTATCTTAAATTAATTCAATTCAATAAAACAGTAAATAGTATGGTATCTCTATCAATCAACGAGTTTTTTAATCAGGATAATCCGTGGACTGACCGTATTTTGGGGAATAAAGAATTCTCAAAAAAACGTGACATAAGCCAGATTGAGCGTGAGTATAATTTGGATAAATACAAGTCTCTTTTTGATCTCGAACTCCCTGATATGGAGGCATATAAGGTAAAGGAGTTTGAGCAGGCAGGATTAGGGCAGGATCAGGATGTACGTATGTCCTTCAAAGACGAACTTTTTAAAATGTCACTAAAAAGGGCAAGATTGATAGCATACAACATCTTTGTCGATATGATCACGCCATACCTTTCTGCTAATAACTGTGAGCTGGGATGCGGTTATGGTTTCAATCTGGACCTGATCAAAGGCAATAACTATGGCGGGGAATATTCTAAATATGCTGTCGATCTGGGCAAAAGACTAGGGCATGATCTGGTAGAATTCAACTATTACAACGAAGCAGATTATAATTTTATCAAACCCGGCTCTACTGTATTTACCGTGCATAGTATTGAGCAGATGCCGGATGCGAAAGTGATCATCGACTCGCTATACAAACAGAAAGACAAGATCAACTACGTCGTGCATTTCGATCCGTCCTATTTGCCACATCGTTCTAATTTTATCGGTAAGGCAAGAAACAAATACATCGAGCTGAATGACTACAACCGCAATCTGTTTAGCTATATCACTTCCAGAACAGATATCATCGAAGTGGTCAAGCTGGAATATGATGTGATTTCCATGCAGATCAATCCACTCAACTCTACCAATTTCATAGCTTACAAATTCAAATAATAGAGCTATGCTGGAAAAAATGATAATAGGTACAGTTCAATTCGGACTGGACTATGGTGTCAATAGTTCCACTGCAAAGAAGGTCACTCAGGAGGAATGCAATGAGATTTTGGACATAGCCAGAGCCAATGGTATCAGGCTGCTCGACACAGCAGAAGCGTATGGTGATGCTATTCAAAAGATAGCAAATTATCATCGTGAAGGCGGTCCGAAATTTGAGATCATTTCAAAGTTTCTTACACCTGAGAATATTTTAAAACCTCTTGTTGATTCATTGAATAGGTTGGGGGTAGATAGCTATCATACAATACTGGCTCATAAGTCTCAGGATCTATTCACAGATGTTCGTGTACAGAAAGATCTGTCGGAGATGAAGCAAGCGGGGCTGACCAGATTTATCGGTGTTTCAATTTATACTAATGAAGAATTTGAACGATCGATCGAAAGCAAGTATGTGGATGTGATACAGTTTCCATTTAATCTTCTTGACAATTCTATACAAAGGGGTGAATTGATGAAGAGAGCCAAAGATGCAGGAAAGATACTCCATGTCAGGTCGGTATATCTTCAGGGAATGTTTCTGAAGCAATTTCCTCTGCCTGTCAAACTTAAACCTCTTGAAATTTACATACAGAGGTTACGGGATATATGTACACAAAACAATATTTCCATGGCATCATTAGCTTTGGAATATGTATTTGCAAATGAGCTTATTGATAACGTGATAATAGGCCAGCACAATCCCCTGCAACTAAAGGGGAATATCGATCTGGTCAGAGATTTTAAAAATGGGGCCTATCTGAAAGAAGTAGACAAGATCAGGGTGGTAGAATCAGAGTTGCTGAGCCCTAGAAATTGGTAAACACTCAAAAGAGCATTTGATATGAGCAAGTCTGTCGCAATAATAACTGCCCGTGGAGGCAGCAAACGTATTCCAAGAAAGAATATAAAGGAGTTTATGGGGAAGCCGATCATTGCTTATTCGATCCTGGCTGCACTTGAATCAGGTGTTTTTGATGAAGTAATGGTATCTACAGACGATCAGGAGATAGCCGATGTAGCAATAAAATATGGCGCTACGGTTCCTTTTTTCAGATCAAAAGAGACATCGGATGATATCTCCAATACAAATGATGTACTGAAGGAAGTACTCTCGGTCTATAAAAATACAGGAACTAACTTTAAGTATGCATGTTGTATTTACCCCACAGCACCATTTGTCACTGCTGAAAAACTGAGAAAGGCATTGAAAATGCTGACCGAATCAGGAGCAGATTCTGTCATTCCGGTCACAGAATTCAGCTTTCCTATTTTACGTTCATTCAATATGGACAAAAACTCTAAGATCGCCTTTAACTGGCCGGAAAATGCCACTGTCAGATCGCAAGATCTGGCACCTGCTTATCATGATTGCGGCCAGTATTATTTCTTTGATGTGGAACGATTCTTGGCTAATGGCAGACTGGTTTCGGATAATACACTAGGGATCATCACTTCGCCCATAGAGGTTCAGGATATAGACAATGAAGATGATTGGAAAGTAGCAGAAGTGAAATATTCTTTTCTGCAAAAGAAGAATCAGAAAGCAATATAATTATGATGTCGCACCACATTACTGTCAGCAAAACAGCTCGCTATTATACACTCGGTACACTTAGTGATCAGACTGAGGAGATCTGGTTTGTCATTCATGGATGGGCGCAACTAGCAGAGCAGTATCTGAGTGGCTTTACATCTCTCGATAATGGAAAGCGATTTATCATTGCTCCTGAGGCATTAAATAGATTTTATGTAAAGGTGGGGAGACCTGAGGTCGGTGCTACCTGGATGACCCGTGAAGATAGAGACTCAGAGATGGCGGACTATGTAGCTTATCTCAATAAATTGTATGACTCATTTCCGCCTGCTGCTCAAAAAGCAAAGATCGTAGTGCTTGGTTTCTCTCAGGGAGTGGCCACTGTTTCACGTTGGATATATCAGAATCCGAGAAAAGTCGATACCCTTATTTTCTATGCTGGTGAGCCGGGTAATGAATTGCAGAACACAGAGAGTATGGCATCATTTGATAAGGCAAAGAACTACTTTATTTGGGGCACAGAGGATCAATTCATCAATGAATTGAATATCCAAAAGTATAAGGACATGCTATCCAATTTTGAGTTCATATCATTCGAAGGCAAGCATGAAATAAATGTTGAAGTGCTGATTGACATTAAGTGAAGATTGATTTTCCCGTCACTTTCGACTCTCGTTTAAATTTAATCTTAGGGCTTCTCTTTTTCCTTACATTTGATTGTTCAAAAAAAGAAAATGGCAAAGCGAATACTATCAGTGATCATTGCTTTGGTGGTATCACTCGGACTGATCATGGCATCTGAAAATATAGGCGGCTATATCTTTCAGCATCCGGCAGTAGATATGAAAGACCCCAAGACGGTTTCTAACATGATGGCAAGTATGCCTATAGCTGCATTTTTATGGTTATTATTAGGGTATGCAGTTAGTTCCTATATAGGTGGTCTGATTGCTACGCTTATTTCCGGACGCCAAAAAATGCAACCTGCACTGATAGTAGGAGCATTTCTTTTGGTCGGAGGTATCATGAACCTGATCTCAATTCCATATCATCCACTATGGTTTATGATAGCAGACGTCGCGGTTTACTTCCCTTTTGCCTTGCTGGGTTACGTAACTGTGAAAAAGAAAGTTTCAATCCCGAAGACTACTTAGTACTCAGTCTGATCACGGGTACTATCATTTCCTCCAGAGATATACCTCCGTGCTGGAATGTATTTTTAAAATACGCAACGAAGTGATTGTAGTTATTCGGGTAGACCAGATATTTATCAGTCTTGGCAAATATATATGTCGATGTCAGATTTGACTTCGGTAGCATAATCTCTTCAGGATTTCTCACAGCGAATACATCTCTGTCTTCATACTGAAGGTTACGACCTGTCTTATAGCGAATGTTAGTGGTGGTTTGCCTGTCGCCTATACATTTTGAAGGGTCCTTGACACGCACGGTACCGTGATCTGTCGTGATTACCAGATTGATATCCTTGCCGGCTAGTTTCTTCAGTGCATTGAGCAGTGGCGAGTGCTCGAACCATGATACAGAGAGAGATCTGTATGCAGCCTCGTCGTTCGCGAGTTCTTTTAGCACCTCCATCTCGGTACGGGCGTGAGAGAGCATATCGACGAAGTTATACACGATCACATTCAGACGGTTATTCATGTAGTTGAGAATATTCTCTTCCAGCAGCAGGCCGTCGCGGTGGTTTGTGATCTTGGTATACTGCAGCTTGATCGGCTCGCGAAAGGTCTTCTTGATCATCGATTCCAGAAACTCTGCTTCATATTGATTCTTACCTCCCTCATCATCATCATTGAGCCATTTATCCGGAAAATTCTTTTGGATATCTATAGGCATCATACCGCTGAATATCGCATTGCGGCTGTATTGTGTAGCAGTTGGGAGGATGGCATAGAATGTATCTTCTTCCTCCACTCTGAAGTATGGTGTGATCAGGTGCTGAATGCTCCTCCATTGGTCAAAACGAAGGTTGTCTATCAATATTACAAAGGTGGGTTTAGGCTGCTTGATCAGGTCAAATACTTTATTTTTAAAAAGGGTATGTGACATAATGGGGGCATCTTTGCCTGCCTCGCCAGCTATCCATTTCTTATAGTTCTTAACCACAAATTTATTGAACTCGGTATTTGCTTCGCTTTTCTGCATTTCAAATACCTCCTGCATCTCTGCGGTATTGGACTTGTTGAGTTCGAGTTCCCATTTGATCAGGTCTCTGTATAGATCTGCCCATTCGGCGAAGGTCAGATTGTCCTGTATCCGAGTGAATAGACCCTGAAACTGTGAGCGATAGTCAGCAACCGTTTTCTCACTTACCAGATCACTTTTGTTGATTATTTTTTTCAGTGTAGAGAGGATCTGTTGCGGTTTGACAGGCTTGATCAGATAGTCTGCTATTTGTGATCCGATCGCATCTTCCATCAGGTTTTCTTCCTCGTTTTTTGTGATCATCACCACGGGGAGTTGAGAATTATAGTCTTTGATCAATGTCAGTGTCTGCAATCCGCTCAGGCCGGGCATTGATTCATCCAGAAATACGACATCAAAATGATTCTTGTGGACCTGATCTATGGCATCTTTGCCATTTGTCACGGTCACTACTTCGTAGCCTTTGTCACGGAGAAAAAGCACTTGCGGTTTCAAAAGGTCTATCTCGTCATCAGCCCAAAGGATATTAGTTTTGCTCATTACGGTTATTTAAATTTTTACAAAAAGTATAAGTAGACCTATGGTGTGATTTTTTGTTATAGAACCGAAAGGTACACAAACTTAGTGTGCAGAGAGAAATAAATTAACAATTATTGAGCTGCCAGACGGGGACCACAATTGACATGCGGTTTTACATAAAGCATTCCTTTTTAGGGTTTGGGCTTTGGCCAAAAAACTTTCTGATGGCAGCTGCTGTCTCGTCTGATCTTTCGATCATGGCACAGTGGCCGCAGGTATCAATGATCATGAGTTCTGAATTCTTAATATCTCTTTTGAATCTGTATGCATGATCTACAGGCACTATCTGATCTTCTTTGCCCCATATGATCAGCGTCGGGCATTGCACCTTTGCTATGAGCGCCGAATCGGGAAATCGCCCGCTGCTGGCCAGTGCGCAAGCCGCATGGAGATTGCCATCTCGGTTCCACATCATATTGTTGTTTTTCACTACTTCCGGATTTATCTTAGTCGTATCAGCAAACACCCGTTTAGCCGAACCCTCTGAAGAAGCAAGAGGCAGTCCCCTTTTGAAAAAATACTCCATGAAAGGTATTTTCATCAGTCTGGCGGCATTGGTTGATATTTTCTCCAGGTCATAGCCCGCTGCAGATATGAGCACTAGTTTTTTGACTTTGTCCGGGTGGTCTGCCGCTACTCCCCAGGACATCATGCCACCCATAGAGTTGCCGACCAGATATAGCGAATCTAAATGTAGTGTGTCCAGCATGAAGGTCATAAAATCGCGGTACTGCTGTACATAGTCCGTGGCTGCACCATTGGGCTCGGGCAGGTCACTCAGTCCGAATCCCGGCAGGTCCACCCTTATGATGCGATAATCAGCGGTCATCTTGTCTCGGAGTTTATTCCAGTTGAGGAACGAACCTCCGAAACCATGTATCATGACCACAGGTATACCTTGTCCTTCATCCGTATAGTGTATCTCAGCTCCGCGCCAGTTCATGAAGTGCGATGTAGGTTGAGCGAATTTGGCTTTGTCATCCGCTTTTGATATGATCAGGTTAGGCCGTAGTGCAGTGGCGTATAAAACTGCTGATATGATGACTACCACCAGCAGGATAGCGATGATCTTGAATGCTTTTTTCATAATAATACGAATTTATATCTTTTGATTTGACCATGTCTGCTCAAATCAACCAAAGCACATTTTTTTTGTATCTGAAGCGTATCTTGAGGCTTTAGTTTTTCAAAAAAGACTTAAATAGGGTTTGAAAATCTCATGGTAATAAACCTTTGATTATCTTCAATCATGTCATCTCAAAACTTCACTATGAAAAATTTATTGATCGCATTGATGTCGTTGATATCACTATTGGCACACCCTCAGGTCAGGGACCTGAGGGCCGAGTTAGATATAGAAGGCAGGGTCAACGAAATATCCGTAAGCCCTGACGGAAAGATATGGCTTGTTACTGCCTTGGGTAGTTTATATTACACTACTGGTATTGATTCGAACTGGCATAAAGTCGAAAAAACATCTGACAAAACAGAAGCTATCACATTTTCGTCCGGAGAACCGCATCTGGAGCGAGTTTCATTCTTTAATAAAGATACGGCCGTTATAACAGGTTATATTTCTTCGACCAGCGGATACTCTCCCAAAGACGGTTATTACATGACTCAGGATGGAGGGAAAACCTGGCAGCTAAAAAGCTATGGAGGCAATGACTGGATATATGATGCTTATGTTAGTCCTACCGGGAAAATATGGATGGGGGGCTCATCTGGTAAGATTTTTTATTCACAAAATTTCGGTTTCAGCTGGGATACACTTCATTCTCCTTTTGACGGATCATCGCGCATGCACAGTATATTTATGCTCACAGATCAGAAAGGTATATCAGGAGCTTTATTCAACGAAATATATTCAACTGATAACAACTGGACTACAAGACATAAAGTCATTACTCCTTTTGATCAGAAAAAATACGCACATGACGAGGGACACTATTCTGACAACCGGATCGGGAAAATAATTTTGTTCAATGGATATATCGTGGTCAATCAAAACGGTCATGTTTTTTATTCTGATGAAAGGGAGATCAACTGGAAGAAGTTCCCTATTGACATCATTGACTTTGATATCGACCAGATACGCTCCAAACTTTTTGCCATCACTGCTGATCTAAAGATGGTAGAATTTTCAAATCCCTTAGAATATGAAATGCTATCGAATATTCAACTCAAAAAAAGGCCTATGGATACAAAGTTGGTCAATGCCACACTGTATCTGATAGATGGTGAAGATAAAATCAGCAAGGTGAGCAATAGGACACTGGTAAATATAGGGCTGTATACCACTGACCATAAAATAAATGGGATTAAGATAGTGGCGCAAGCCCCGACATTGACATGGGGTGGTAAGAGTCATAATCTGTATATCTCTGATAATGAGGGAAAGGATTGGTACCGGGAATCAGTCTGTGATTTCAGTATCATATCGATCCGGGCTCTGGGAGATACTGCTGCTATCATCTGGGACGGCATACAAAGTCATCTTTACACACTCAGAGATCATTCTATACAACTATATCAGCTACATTTTCCGCTTAGAGATTTTTTGAAAGTTCCTATCAGCAATTTTGTCATCGAATCCGGGAGTCAGGGCTGCTTTCATGGTTTTTCGAATTATGTAAGCTTTGAAAATGTATTAAACTCGACCCTGACCGTGAAAGAATGTGTGACAGCAGGCAATCAAATGAATCGAGACCCTCTGTATCGGAAAAGTGTAAAGGCACAGCAACTTTTCGAACTGCTTGCTGCTATCGATTCTGCTCCGGGAGCCCTGCCGGCCCTAGCTGATTTTCAAATATCGGAAAAGGACAAGGAAAAATACAGGGCAATGATAAAGGAAGAAACGAAAACGAAAGATGCCCAAGCGAATACTAAGAAACTAGACATGGGATTTTATATGCAGATTCTCTCCATGCTTGACACACTCCCCGTATCATTGATAGGTGAGATATTAGATAAACCTGAGGGCATCTGGAGCACTACGAGTAACTGGTTTGGTGTACATTTAGTCAATGAGAACAATGACACACTGCACATCTCCAGGCAATTTTATGCATCCTCACCGTGGAATCTTCCATGGCAGATAAATTACAAAGGAACACATTTCATATCACACGATATCCGGTTTTCAAGGTTTGTCGGGTCCTGTATACCCGAAGATTTTTTGGACAGAGGGATATTTGACAACAGTCTTTTTATTAGAGAGATCGCTGAGTATCTGGATAAAAAAAGACGACAATACTGAGCCACAACTGGTGGAATGTTTAAAATTTCTTAATTGTGAAAAATATTTCCATCCTTGAATCCTTTGCGAAATATTGAGTTTCATTATTCCGGGAAAACATTTTTAGGCATTTCTCATCGATGAGGTTTTGGGAGGGGCTACTTTTTTCCTATATTTGCACATGGCAATAAGAAATACAACCGCTGATCGCTTCTCAGTCGAGGGGATCACATTCGATGACGTACTGCTGCTTCCGGGCTATTCTGAGGTGCTGCCACGCGAAGTAAATATCAGGACAAAACTTACCAGAAATTTAGAGATCAATGTTCCCATAGTATCTTCTGCTATGGATACCGTGACCGAATATGCGATGGCTATAGCTATTGCTCGTGAGGGTGGCATAGGCATCTTGCATAAGAATATGTCCATAGACAAACAGGCCGAGCAGGTCAGGCGTGTGAAACGTGCCGACTCGGGGCTGATCATCGACCCGATCACACTGCTAGAGAACGCCACGGTAGGTGATGCTATGAAGCTGATGAGTGAGAACAAAATAGGAGGTATCCCGATCATCAATAAGCAGAATCAACTGGTCGGCATCCTGACCAATCGTGACCTTCGCTTTGAGAAGAATAGAAAAAAGCTCGTGAGTGAGGTTATGACCACCGAGCACCTGATCACTGCACCTAAAGGCACTGACCTCAAGAAGGCTGAGATCATTCTGGAGAAATACAAGATCGAAAAACTGCCTGTAGTGGATAGTAAGGGCTTTCTCGTCGGGCTCATTACTTATAAAGACATCCTGAAGGTCCGCAATAACCCAAACAGCAGCAAGGATGCTATGGGTCGTCTGCTTTGCGGTGCTGCCGTGGGAGTCACTGCCGATATTCTGGAGAGGATCGAAGCGCTGGTGCATGTAGGCGTGGACGTGGTGACGGTAGATACTGCTCATGGTCATTCCAGAGGGGTATTAGAAGCTATAAAAAGGGTCAAAAAGACCTATAAGAATCTTGAGATAATAGGCGGAAACATCGCTACAGAGGCAGGCGCAAAGGCGCTGATAGATGCCGGTGTGGATGGAGTAAAGGTGGGCGTGGGTCCGGGCTCCATATGCACTACCCGTATTGTGGCTGGCGTGGGTGTTCCCCAGCTATCAGCTATAGCAAATGCTGCAAACGCAGCTAAGAAAAAAGGCATACCGATCATAGCTGACGGAGGTATACGCTACACAGGCGATATTGTGAAGGCATTGGCAGCAGGGGCTGACACGATCATGGCCGGAGGTATTTTCGCAGGTACGGATGAGTCTCCGGGTGAGACGATCCTATTTGAAGGACGCAAATTTAAGTCCTATCGCGGCATGGGCTCTGTCGAGGCCATGCAGGAAGGTTCAAAAGACCGCTATTTTCAGGATGCTGAAGACGATATCAAGAAACTCGTACCCGAAGGTATAGTGGGCAGGGTTGCTTTCAAGGGGGCGGTAGCTGAGGTGATCTATCAATATATCGGCGGTCTACGTGCGGGCATGGGATACTGTGGTGCTAAAACTATCAAAGACCTTCAGCAGGCACAGTTCGTTCGCATCACCTCAGCAGGCGTGAATGAATCACATCCGCATGATGTGACCATCACAAAAGAAAGCCCGAATTACAGCAGGAAATAACGTAGGGGGCGAACCCACATGTAGAGACGCAAAATATTGCGTCTCCCGAAATGGCAATATTTTGCGTCCCATCCGCGATATACAGACACAAGATTTTTTGCGTCTCTACAATAATTGATATCTTTTATACAATACATCCGCGCATTGCATTTTTGTATTGTCTAAATACTAACTACTCAAGACTCATTACTATATTTGACCCATGCAGGAGATTTTTGACAAAGCAAACGCGGTACTCGCAGCCATCAACGACGCTAAACCCTCTAACGCAGAGGAGTTGGAGCAATTCCGTATTCAGTATCTGGGTTCAAAGAATGTATTGAAAGATCTCTTCAGCGCCATGGCACAGCTGCCCGGCGAACGCAAAAAGGAATACGGTCAGCTCATGAACACCCTCAAAGCTGCCGCCGAGGCAAAATATGAGGAGCAAAAAGCAGCAGCCGACACAGGCGCAAAATCATCTACCGAGATACCCGACCTCACAGCACCAGGCTACCCTGTGGCTATGGGCACACGCCATCCTATTTCTATTGTGAAAAATAAAATGATCGAGATCTTTTCGCGCATCGGCTTCACCGTAGCGGAAGGCCCCGAAGTGGAAGATGACTGGCACAATTTCACCGCACTCGGCACACCCAAAGACCACCCTGCCCGTGATATGCAGGATACATTTTACCTATCCGAAGACAAAGAATGGATGCTTCGTACGCATACATCATCCGTGCAGGTGCGTATGATGGAAAATCAGAAGCCACCATTGCGCATGATCATGCCGGGCCGCGTCTATCGCAACGAAACTATCAGTGCGCGTGCACACTGCACCTTTCATCAGGTGGAAGGATTGTATATAGATGAAAATGTCTCTTTCGCCGATCTCAAACAGACCATGTTTTACTTCGCGCAGGAGATGTTCGGTCGCGATACTCAGATCCGTTTCCGTCCATCGTTTTTTCCATTCACAGAGCCAAGCGCAGAGATAGATATCTCCTGCTTCATTTGCGGCGGTAGCGGCTGTCCGGTCTGCAAACAGAGCGGATGGGTAGAGATAGGCGGCTGCGGTATGGTAGACCCAGTGGTACTCGAAAATTGCAAGATCGATGCCGTCAGATACAGTGGCTTCGCTTTCGGTATGGGCATAGAGCGTATCACCATGCTCAAATATCAGATCAATGACTTGCGGCTATTCTTTGAGAATGATGTCAGGTTATTGAAGCAGTTTGAAGGGGCGTTGTAATTCTTAATGAATTTACTCTTTGGTATCCTTTCTCAGGCTCACAAACATACTTTTCAGTTGTTCCATAATCTGGTTGCCTCCGGATAGCGATATGCTGGAGACCTTGTCACTGATACGTTCTATATATTCCAGCTCCTTAAGTTTGAAAAGCAATTCGTTTTCTTCCATCAATTTTGCCGTATTGAGCAGGCTGCGGGTAGATGCCGTTTCTTCGCGTCTCATGATGGTGTTAGCCTGCGCTTTCTTCTCAGCCACTAGCACCTGATTGAGAATGTCTTTGATCTCGCCGGGCAGTATCACATCTTTGATCCCGCAGTAGATAATGGAAACGCCGATGTTCTCACAGCTTTCTTTTACCTTCTCGGATATGTATGAGCCGATCTCTTCTTTTTTCTCCAGTAGTTCATCTATGGTGAAATTTCCGATATACTCGCGGAGTGCCAGTTGTAGCAGGATGTAAAGCTGTTTTTCATACTCTTTTACATTGACGAGTGCCTTAAAAATATCAGTGATATGATATTGGCACATAAAGGTGATCCTGAGTACGGCCTTGTCTTTGGTGAGGATCTCCTGACCTGACACTTCTATCTGGAGCTGTCTCATATCAGCTGCTATAACATTTACACTGGTAGCATTTTTCCAAAAAATGTAATTGCCGGGCTCAAGTATTTTTTCAAACTTATTGTCAATATAAAGCAGGCCCTTTTCATAAACATTTACTGCGTATAAACGCAGATAAGCCGCAACTTCGGGCTTCATGAAAACGGTTTTGTCCAAGGCGGTATCAACTTCAATATTTGAAAGATCGATCTTAGTGAAAGTATATGCTATGAGTTCTTTCCAAAAGGTATATCGCCCCGGAGTAAGGACACGTTTGAAGTTTCCGTTCTCATATAGCAAAACGATCTCATTGTCCCGTACTTCTACCAGATGCAGCATAGACATCAGCTTCTCATCTTTTATAAAAATATTCAGGTAGGATGCTGCTTCGAATGGCATCAGCTTGCTGTGTACATGAACTTTGTTCATAGGCGATACGAAGTGTGTGCCTAGTTCCAATAGTTTTATGTAGTTGTTTTGACTGCTGTAAACCAGTCCGACAGAATTCTCGCCAATAGTGTATATCATGTTGTTCATTTTTATATCAAAAAAGAAAATCGGCAAAGGAGCCCATCAAAAAATTACGGAAGCGGTCTTGAGTAGGTGCTCCTCGCGACAGGCGCATTGAAAGGGTGCCTGCTGATGCAAGACCGCTTTCGGTGAATGTGTCACGATCGGCACAAACGGTATCTGTCCGCCTGCATGGTAAGGTTCCGACTGTATTACTTCGGTTTCCCGAAGACATACCGGATTCCTCCGCCAGATTTTCCTAAGGCTTTTTTGCGAAGAAGCCACCTTCTCTGATTGCGCATTTTCAGTGCACGCGTTTACCATTTCGCCAACCACCCTCACGGACGGTGTAGGATTCGAACCTACAGATTAGAGCCAAAACGAATATTATTCAACAGCATACCTTGCCCTACCGGGTAGGTACTATGGGGCTTGAAAAATCCCTCATCAGGTTTGAAATAACATAGGTATTGACGCAAACAAAATAAGAAATTCGTTTGAAATAAACGACCTTTTCCTCCTCTGCTCAATCTTTTGTACCTATGCATTTCATTATCATTTATCCATTATCAATTAAAAATATGGCTACAGGATTTTTCAAAGTACCCACCCCACAGAATGAGCCAGTCAAAACTTATGCTCCGGGCAGCTCCGAGCGTAATGAACTGCAGGCGAAACTAAAAGAGATGCGTGCCGAGGTACGCGATATACCGATGTTCATCGGCGACAAGGAAATTCGTGATGGCAAGAAAACAGAACTTCACCCGCCGCATGACCATAAGCACCTGCTGGGGTATTTCTACAAAAGCGAAAAACACCATGTCTCTTTGGCTATTGATGCAGCACTCGCCGCAGCACCAAAATGGCAGGCTCTGACATGGGAGCACCGTGCATCGATATTTCTCCGTGCGGCTGACCTGATAGCAGGCCCCTATCGCGCAGAACTCAATGCCGCCACGATGCTTGGCCAGTCTAAGAATGCCTATCAGGCCGAGATAGATTCTGCCTGTGAGATCATAGACTTCCTGCGCTTCAATGTGAAGTATATGACCGAGATATACAGCATTCAGCCTGATTCAAATCCTGGCATGTGGAACCGCCTCGAATGGCGCCCTCTGGAGGGATTCGTCTATGCGCTCACGCCGTTCAACTTCACTGCCATAGCTGGCAATTTGCCGTCCTCATGTGCTCTGATGGGAAATGTGGTGGTCTGGAAGCCGAGCAATACCCAAGTATATGCAGCTCATGTACTCATGAAAATATTTCGTGCAGCTGGTGTACCAGTTGGTGTCATCAACCTCATCTATCCGTCCGGTCCTGATGCGGCAGATGTGATCTTTAAGCACAAAGATTTCGCTGGGATACACTTCACCGGTTCTACAGGAGTATTTCAGGATATTTGGAAAAGCATAGGAAATAATATTCATATGTATAGATCATATCCTCGTATAGTAGGTGAGACAGGTGGCAAGGATTTCGTTCTTGCCCATAGCTCTGCTGACCCACATGTGGTGTCGGTGGCGCTCTCTCGCGGCTCATTCGAATATCAGGGACAAAAATGCTCTGCTGCCTCACGAGCATATGTACCCAAAAGCATCTGGCCGAAAGTGAAAGAACTGATGACTGCAGATATGAAGACCATGAAGATGGGCCCTACGGAAGATTTCACCAATTTCATCAATGCTGTGATAGATGAGAAATCTTTTGACAAACTCGCTGCAGCTATAGATGATACTAAAAACAGCGACCTGGCCGAAGTAGTGATAGGTGGCGGTTATGACAAATCAAAAGGCTGGTTTATCGAGCCTACTGTTATTCTCGCTCATGATCCGAAATATGTGACTATGTGCGAAGAGCTCTTTGGCCCCGTGCTGACCATATTTGTATATGATGATGATAAGTTTGAGGAGACGATAGCGCTCGTGGATAGTACTTCTATCTATGCGCTGACTGGTTCCATCATCGCTCAGGACCGCTACGCCATCGAACTGGCTACACAGAAGCTCAGCAATGCCGCAGGAAACTTCTATATCAATGATAAACCGACCGGTGCCGTGGTTGGTCAGCAGCCATTCGGTGGTGCCAGAGGATCGGGTACTAATGACAAGGCCGGATCGATGATCAATCTCCTTCGTTGGGTTCAACCGAGGACTATAAAGGAAACATTGGTCCCACCTACAGATTACAGGTATCATTTTTTGGCACAGGATTAGTATCTTCAATACGGTAAAAACCTCTTTTATGAAAAAATTCCTGTTCCTGATAGTGGCAGCCTCATTTTTGCTTGCTTTCAAAGAGAAATCGATCAAGGTGAACCCTGCTTTCGTGGGTAATTATTTTCTCAGTGATACTTCTAAAAAAGCCACCTGGATATTGAAAGCTAATCGTAGTGATGATAGTAAAGTGGAATTTTATCAGCCGGGAGATATAGAACCGACCTTTATGGTCACGATGAAAGATTCAATACATTTCAAGACCCCGCACGAATTTTCTCATACTGCCAATCAGGTTACCAAAATGTGGACGGCCAAGGGCACGTTTTTGAATAATGGACAAATGGAATTGGTCATTCATATCTCAGATGTCACGACCGGTTTGAAATTCTCCTTCAGCTTCGACGAGGACGAGAAGATCATCTATACAAAGCGATAGATCGCCCTAATAGTAATGTTTTTATGAGGCAAGTATGCCTGCAAAATAATTTCCGGATACTTGACAATATTTAATTTATTAAATGCGTTTATAGCATACTACCTTGATATATTTCATATTTTCGCACACATTTTATGGAGGAGAGGAACTATCTTAATTACTCGGTCAAAGCGACCTTCGGGCTCATCCTGTGTCTTGGCCTGATGTACCTCGTGCCTGAGTTTGACCTCGGTGCTTTTCATTTCAAACGTGTCAATATCCTCGCGGATATTTTGAATAAAAAAACAGCCGATCAGATAGCTCACGGCGATAGTGATATTATAGTCAAACCCACCTACATCGATACCTGCAAGACCGGAGTCACCTGCGTAGAAGATTTCAGTCCTGACAGTGCGGGTATGAATGCCTATCTCTCGGCTTTGGATTCGTCCCGCCGCAAGCCGGTCCGCATTGCTTTTTTTGCAGATTCTTATGTCGAAGGTGATATCATGCTGGAGTCCTTTCGCGATAGTATGCAATCTATCTATGGGGGCAGCGGTGTGGGTTTTGTACCTATTACCTCTGAGGTAGCCGGGTTTCGGCAGACCATCATTCATAGCTTTACCAAGTGGCAAACCTATTCCATAGTAGGCGATAGGAGCGAAGACCACCCGCTCGGGCCGGCGGGTCTCACATTCGTGTCCAAACCCGGCAGTGAGGTCAGCTACAAAGCCCCTAATCACCGGCATGTCAATACCCTTCCGACCAGCAGGCTTTTTTATAGAAAGTGTAATGATTGTGCCATTATTGTCAATGAAGCCGACACGATCACTCTAGGCGGCAGCGATGAGATCAATGCGATATTGCTGGGCAAGAATGACCCATCGATCAGGATCGGGATAGCGGGCGATAATCCTATAGATCTGTACGGGATGAGTTTCGAAGATACCAAGGGCATATCTGTAGATAATTTCTCCCTCCGTGGTAACTCCGGTATGGGGCTCAACCTCGTGAGCGAAAGTATGTACCGTGCTTTTGATTCTTTGCATCCCTATAGTCTCGTGATCCTCTCATATGGATTGAATGTGGCTAATGAAAAAGCTAAGAACTATAACGGCTATGGAAAAAATATGTCCAAAGTAGTGCAGAGGATCAAAAAGGCATTTCCAAACAGCAGCATACTGCTCGTGGGTGTAAGCGATCGTGGAGCAAAGGTGGATGGAGAATATAAGACCATGCCGATGCTCAAAGAGCTTATCGGGGTGCAGCGCAAAGTCGCAGCTGACAATGGTGTATGCTTTTGGAATCTTTTTGAAGCGATGGGCGGCGACTCTACTATGGTCAGATGGGTGGGTTTGAAGCCAGCACTGGCTAATAAGGATTATACCCACCTGACATTTCGTGGAGGCAGAAAGATATCAGATATTCTGATCAGCACACTTCGCTATGAAAAAGAAAAATTCGACCGCAAAAAGAAAATTATTATTCATAAACATCATTTACCAAAGGAGCAAGTACATTGATCAATACAATAAAATATTATTTCAAACTGGGGATCGATATCTGCAGTAAGAACATTGCACGTATTGGTCATATCATGATCGCTCTGCTATGTTTGCAGTCATGCAGTGCAGGTGAGAAAAGCAAAGAAGTACACTATACCGTCAGCAAGTATCCTTTCATACATGCCGAGAGAAATGAGGTAGTACATGCGGAAGTGCTCGATTCGTTTTTTGAACAACTCTATCTCCTGCGCACCGCACAGCCGCTTCAGGTCAATATTCTTCAGATCGGTGATTCACATATACAGTGTGATCTGCTGTCGGGTGCCGTGAGGACGGATTTTCAAAACGACTTTGGCAATGCGGGTCGTGGCCTGGTGGTGCCGCTACATGTGGCAGGCACGAATGAGGCTTTTAACTACAAGATCACCAGCAATGTGGTCTGTACATCGAAGCGATGTGTGTTCGTAAATGATCCCATGCCCATCGGGATAGGTGGTGTCACGATCAGGTCTTTTTCTGAAAACACATCCTTTCGCATCAAGACTTTTAATTTTCCGCCTCTTGATTATGCATTCAATAAGTTAACAGTATTTTATCAGAAAGACAGTTCTGCATTTGATTTTGATGTACTCGACTCTACCGGCAGGGTGGTAGGTAGCCTAAACCATATAGATAGTTCTGATTATGCTTCGCGCATCACTCTTCCCTCCAGTACAAATGAAGTGACGCTGAAGGCGCGCAAGAATGCCTCAACTCAAAATGAGACTACAGTCTATGGTCTGAACCTGGAAACTGACAATAGCGGGGTGCTCTATCATGCAGTCGGTGTCAATGGTGCCGAGGCTTTCCAATATGTGCGGGCGCAGTATTTCGGAGAACAGACCAGAGCCCTCAAGCCATCACTCATCATTATTTCTTTGGGTACCAATGAGGCACAACGTCTGCCATTTGATAAGGTGGATGCTATTCAAAAGCTGGATTCGCTTATCACTGTATTGCGCGTATACAATCCGAATGCGGCTATTCTCCTTACCACACCATCAGATTCTTATTTCCGAAAAAAATACTACAACACTTCGCTGGCAGCATTGCATACGGCTATGGTGGAATATGCCGCTACACATCATATAGCAATTTGGGATCTCTATTCCATAGCAGGGGGATATAAATCCTGCTATCAATGGTTACGGTATGGTTTGATGCGATCTGACGGGATACATTTTGTCAAAAAAGGATATGAATTTCAAGGTAATCTGCTCTATGAGGCGATCATCAAATCATATGACAAATATGTGCGGGCAAAAAAATAAATAACGATATAAGAAGCGATATGCCATCGATAGATTTCCATAAACTGCTGGAGCAGTTCATCTACATACCGAAGCACCCTCTGATCTTCAGTTCAGGTTTATTTCTGTTTATGTTCATGGGTTTTATCAGCATTTTTTATCTGCTGCATCGCAAGCATAATGTCAAATTGCTTTATGTTATTCTTTTCTCATACTATTTTTACTACAAGTCGAGTGGTATATATTTTCTGCTGCTCATACTTTCTACCGTGGTCGATTACAACCTTGCCAATATCATGGCTAATGCTCCGAAAGGTAGGCAGCGTCAGGCATTGCTTATATTCAGCCTTGTTCTTAATCTCGGATTATTAGGTTATTTCAAGTACACAAATTTTCTTTATGAAATTTTTTGTGCAGCATCTGGATCCCATTTCAGCCCATTTCAGATATTCCTTCCGGTAGGAGTATCCTTCTTTACATTCCAGTCGCTCAGCTATACCATTGATATATATTGGGGCGAACTGAAACCTGTGAAGCGTATGCTTGATTATGCCTTCTTTGTGTCGTTCTTTCCTCAGCTGGTGGCAGGGCCTATTGTGCGGGCACGTGATTTCATTCCACAGATCAGTATGCCTACCATCGTTACCCGGGCCATGTTTGGTGAAGGAATGTTTCTGCTTATATCGGGGCTTTTCAAAAAGGCTATCATATCAGATTATATCAGCGCAAATTTTGTGGATAGGATCTTTGATAGTCCGACACTATATTCCGGTCTCGAAAATCTCTTCGGGGTCTATGGATATGCATTGCAGATATACTGTGATTTCAGCGGATACAGTGATATGGCCATAGGTATAGCACTTCTGTTTGGCTATCGGCTTTGTCTCAATTTCGATTCCCCATATCAGTCATCGAGTGTCACTGAGTTCTGGCGCCGGTGGCATATATCTCTCTCTACTTGGCTGCGAGATTATCTCTACATTTCGCTCGGAGGAAATCGCAACGGGCGTTTCCGCACCTACCTTAATCAATTCATCACCATGCTGCTCGGCGGGCTTTGGCACGGAGCAGCATTTCGCTTTATTCTTTGGGGGGCACTGCATGGAGTGGCACTTGGTATCGACAAGGCAGTGCGAGAGTATATACACATACCTAAAAACCCATTGACCAAGGTACTTGGTATCCTCTTTACATTCCACTTTGTTTGTTTCTGTTGGATATTTTTCCGGGCTGATAATATGCAGGTGGCGGAGGGGGTGATCTCACAGATAGCATTGCATTTTACACCAGGAATCTTCTGGAATTTCATCACCGGTTATAAAACCGTTCTGCTAGTAATGCTGATGGGATATATCCTTCATTTCACTCCTAAAAGTATTGAGCTTCAGGCACGTGATTGGGTATATCGGATGCCTCTCGCAGCCAAGGTTGTAGCTATGGCCATCGTGGTAGTCATAGTTATTCAGGTCAAAGGCTCAGACATTCAGCCTTTCATATATTTTCAATTTTAATTTACACCTTTTTTATTGATAGTTTCTTCGGCCAATGGGTTTTGTCACAGATTTAATCATTTGATTAAAATATTTGTTTAAATCACTAAAATATGCTTACATTTGCATCGTCTTTAATTTTAATATATGGCTAAGCAGAAGCTAAAGGCAGATGTTTCTACGGAGGAGAAAATAAAGCAGGCGGCACGAAAGCTTTTTACAGAAAAAGGTTTTGCTGCTGTCAAAACCCGTGATATAGCAGAAGAAGCAGGTATCAATTTGGCATTGCTCAATTATTATTTTCGTAGCAAGGAGAAACTTTTTGATATCATCATGATCGAAAATTTCGACCAGTTCGTTCAGCAGTTGATACCAATATTAGGAGATGAAAGTTTATCACTCGATGAAATATTGACTCAGGTCACTGGCAGTTATATTGATATGCTGACACAGAATCCCGATCTGCCCTTTTTTATCATGAATGAAATGAGAAGCGACTCAACGAAACTTCAGTTCGTGAAAGATAAAATGGCCAATGTGCGTGCGGCCTTTATAAAGCGTGTGGAAGATACGCTGCTGAAGAAGAAAATATCAAGGACCAATATGGGGCACATGATGATGAATTTTATGGGACTGATCATTTTCCCATTTGTGGCTCAGCCCATCATGATGAAGGTAAATAAGTTCAACAAAAATGAATTTGATGCATTGATGGAAGAGCGAAAGAAACTAGTGCCAATATGGCTTAAGGCGATCATGACAGCACAATAAATATCAATTAGAAGAAATAAACACTTTATAAATGAAACGCATTATTACTATCATATTCCTTGCGGGAGCCCTTCATTTATCTGCCCAGAAATCATTGACGATTGAGCAGTGTTACAATCTGGCACGTCAGAATTATCCATTGCTCAAGCAGCATGACCTGATCCAAAAAACAAAGGATTTCACTATACACAATGCATGGCGTGGCTATATCCCCCAGGTGATTGTGACAGGGCAGGCTACGTATCAGTCAGAGACCACTAATTTCGCAGATGCATTCGGAAGCCTTGCTTCAAATCCCTTATTTGCGAATATGAAATTCCCGACATACAGCAAGGATCAGTACCGGCTGACTGGAGAGATCAATCAAACGATTTTCGATGGTGAGGCCAGCAGATTCAAAAAGGAAAATGCGCAAACTCAGGCAGCCATTCAGGAACAAAGCCTTGAGGTGAATTTATATGCGCTGCGTGACCGAGTTAATCAAGTATATTTCGGAGTGTTGCTCATTGATCAGGAATTATTGCAAAATTCCATTCAGCAGAATGATATTCAAAATGGGATCGATAAAACCCAGGCACTCGTCAATAACGGTACAGCATACAGAAGTAGTGTAGATGAACTGAAAGCTCAACTCATGCAGGTACAGCAGAACCGTATGGAACTAAACAGCTCTCGCAGATCATTTCTATTGGTGCTGGGCCTGCTGACCAATCAGCAACTCGATGAGAACGCACAACTGATAAAACCTAAGGCACCGACAATCAGCTCTGATATCAAAAGGCCCGAACTGATGCTCTATGAACTTCAGAAAAAGACTTACGAGGTTCAATCGAAGCAAATGCAAATAGGTCTCATGCCGCTCATTAGCGCATACTTTGATGCATCATATGGAAGGCCCACATTAAATACGGTGAGTAACGATTTCGGTACCTTTTGGATAGCTGGAGTCAGGTTTAATTGGAGCCTTACAGCATTATATACTTGGAAAAATAACAAGTACATTTTTGGGTTGAACCAAAGTGACCTTGACATACAGAAAGAAACTTTCCTTTTCAATACAAAGATTGCATTAACTCAGCATGATCAGGAAATTCGAAAATATAATGAACTAGTGGCAAATGACCAGAAGATAGTGGATCTGCGTATTTCTGTCAAAAATGCTTCCGATTCACAATTGCAGAATGGTGTTATCACAGGGCATGAGTATCTGACGCAGGTAGATGCAGAGGCACAGGCGCGCCTGAATCTGATATTGCATCAGGTACAACTATTACAGGCAGAATATAATCACTTAAATACAAGCGGAAATTAAATCATTCAATAAAATCAACAATGATGAAAAGAACTTCATTACTGGCTTTGGCAGCACTGATCTGGCTCAGTTCCTGCACACCAAAATCTAAATTTGATGCATCTGGTACTTTTGAGACCGAAGAAACTGTGATTTCTGCTGAAGCTTCAGGCAGGATCAAACAATTTAATATTGAAGAAGGCCAGACCCTCAAGGCTGGTGAGTATATAGGTTTTATTGATACAGCACAGCTCTATTTCAGTAAAAAAAATCTTGAAGCTCAGATACAGGCGGGTCTCAGCAAACGCCCTGATATAGCCACACAAGTGGCAGCCCTGCAGGTCCAACTGGCAAATGCACAACACGAGCAGACACGTATAGCCAATCTCGTTAAAGCCGATGCCGCTACACAAAAACAGCTGGATGACCAAACATTCATGGTCTCACAAATTCAAAAGCAAATAGATGCACAATTATCTACATTGGATATATCAACTGAGAGCATCAATAAGGAAACAGTGCCGCTTCGTGCACTGATACAACAGCTCAACGATCAGCTGAATAAATGTTATCTGGTGAATCCTATCAATGGCACTGTGCTGGCTAAATATGCGAGGTTGGATGAAGAAGCTTCTCCCGGCAAGCCGCTCTATAAGATAGCAGATGTCTCAAGTTTACTGCTGCGTGCTTATGTGACAGATGATCAGTTTACTCAGATCAAACTAGGTCAGAAGATCAGAGTGTTCATAGACAGTACTGCTGACAAATACAGGGAGTATGAAGGTGAGGTAACATGGATAAGTGACAAGGCAGAATTTACTCCTAAAACCATACAAACAAAAGATGAACGGGCTAATCTCGTTTGGGCTACAAAGATCAGAGTGAAAAATGACGGCTATCTGAAAATAGGCATGTATGCTGATATAAAATTCAAATAAGATGGATGCCATTACACTGGATAATATCACCAAAACTTATAACAAAGGCAAGGTGCTGGCAGTCGATAAGGCTACCTTCACTGTGGCTGAAGGCGAGATGTTTGGTCTGATTGGCCCAGACGGAGCAGGCAAGACCAGCATCTTCCGGGTCCTGACCACATTGCTATTGCCTGACGGGGGCAGTGGTACGGTAGCGGGTTTTGATATAGTAGATCAGTATAAGGAGATCCGCAATTGTATCGGCTATATGCCCGGCAAATTTTCTCTGTATCAGGACCTGTCAGTCGAAGAGAACCTGAAATTCTTTGCTACCATATTCGAAACCACCATTGAGGAAAATTATGAACTGATCAAAGACATTTACATACAGATTGAACCTTTTAAAACTCGTCGCGCCGGAAAACTTTCGGGTGGAATGAAGCAGAAACTAGCCCTCTGTTGCGCGCTGATCCATAAGCCTAAAGTTCTTTTTCTCGATGAGCCTACTACCGGTGTGGATGCAGTGTCTCGTGTTGAGTTTTGGGAGATGCTGAAGCGACTGAAGCATCAGGGTATCACTATCTTGGTCTCTACCCCATATATGGATGAAGCAGTTCTATGCGACAGAATAGCACTGATACAGGATGGCAAGATACTCTCTATTGATTCCTCCGAGAATACCATGAAAAAATATCCGGGCAGGATGTATGCAGTACACTCTCTGAATATGCATAAGTTGCTCAAAGATCTTCGTAGCTATCCCGACACATTGAGCTGTTTCACTTTTGGAGATTCAATGCACCTGACCTTCAGGGAAGATAATGACGGCAATGTGACCAGGCTAAATGAGTATCTCAACAATATCGGTCACACCAACCTTGAGATCAAAGAGATACAGGCTGGTATCGAAGATTATTTCATCAAGATAAGTGAACCCGCACATGGATAATATAGCAATACAGGCAGACAAACTGACCAAACGCTTTGATGATTTCACCGCTGTGGATGCTATCACATTCGATGTCAGGCAAGGCGAAATATTCGGCTTCGTAGGGGCAAATGGCGCAGGCAAAACCACCGCTATGCGGATCCTATGTGGCTTGTCGCGACCTACCTCCGGTGCGGCTACTGTAGCCGGATTCGATGTATATAAAGAAGCCGAGAAGATCAAAAAGAATATCGGCTATATGAGTCAAAAATTCTCTTTGTATGAAGACCTGACCGTGATGGAAAACATTACTTTTTATGCAGGTATATATGGTTTGTCTGACCGGGAGATCAAAGAAAGAGGAGCAAAATTATTGGACAGACTGGGGATAACGCATGAGGCAAAAACCTATGTGGCATCTCTTCCATTGGGTTGGCGACAGAAACTATCTTTTTCGGTAGCGGTGATACATCAACCTAAAATAGTTTTTCTGGATGAGCCTACGGGCGGTGTGGACCCTGTCACTCGTCGACAGTTTTGGGATCTGATCTATGAAGCAGCTGACAGTGGCATTACAGTATTCGTCACTACACACTATATGGACGAGGCTGAATATTGTAATCGCGTTTCGGTGATGGTGGATGGTCGTATAGATGCATTAGATACACCATCAAATCTCAAAAAACAATTCAATGTGGATTCTATGAATAAAGTCTTTTACCAACTGGCCCGTGAAGCCAAAAGGTCCGGAGACTGATCAAAATGAATAAATAAGTTTATCATGAAACAATTTTTCGCATTCATCCGAAAGGAATTTTACCACGTTTTTCGTGATAAAAAAACCTTGCTTATGCTATTTGGAGTGCCTATAGCACAGGTATTGCTTTTTGGTTTCGTATTGACCAACGAGATCAAAAATTCCAAGATCGTAGTCTGCGATTATGCTAAAGACTATGCTTCGCAGGAGGTGATTCGCAAGATTGAGGCAAGCAGATATTTCAACGTGCAGAAAGCATCCATGAGTCATGATCAGATAGAGGCTGCATTTAGGACAGGAGAGATCAAAATGGCTGTTATTTTTCCTGCAGATTTCTATAGCGATCTCTCACATCTCAACAAAGCTCAGATACAAGTAATAGCAGATGCTTCAGATCCAAACACAGCTACGACACTCACCAGTTATCTGTCATCAATATTGAATGATTTTCAGACCGAGATGATATCTACTGGCAAGGTGCCATATACTATTAAACCTGAAGTGAGAATGCTCTATAATCCCGAACTCCTTGGTGCGCCAAATTTCGTACCCGGTGTGATGGCACTGGTGCTGATGCTGATCTGTGCCATGATGACATCTGTGGCGATAGTGAAGGAAAAAGAAATGGGAACAATGGAAGTATTATTGGTATCACCGCTCAAACCATACCTCATTATCATTGCTAAGACAGTCCCATACTTGCTTATTTCATTGCTGAACCTTACCGCTATTCTGCTCATGAGTGTATATCTGCTCGATCTGGCCATCAAGGGAAGTATCGTGCTTTTATTTGCAGAGAGCACATTATTTATCATATCATCACTCGCGCTAGGTTTGCTCATATCAGTCAGAGCGGAATCTCAGATGTCGGCCATGATGACCTCACAGATGAGCCTGATGCTGCCCACGATGCTTTTGACTGGTTTTATGTTTCCCATCGAGAATATGCCTGTGGCCATGCAGGTAGTTTCTTACCTCATACCTTCGCATTATTATTATGTGATCGTAAAAGCTGTGATGCTCGAAGGTCTTGGCTTTGCGTCTATATGGCGAGAGACACTGATCATGGCTTTTATTACGCTGGTACTGGTCGGTATTAATATTAGAAGTTTTAAAACAAGGCTGGCATGAGAACACTAAGATTTTTACTGCAGAAAGAATTCAAGCAGATATTGCGCAGCAGATCACTGCTGATCAGCATACTCATGATGCCGATCATCCAGCTCACACTCATGCCTCTAGCAGCTAACTACGAGGTTAAAAATATAGCTGTGGCTGTAGTAGATCATGATCATTCATCTTACTCGAGAAAACTCATCGACAAGATATTTGCTTCTAAATATTTCAGTGGTGGCAGTTATACTACATCTTATTCTGCCGCCGGCAAGCTCATTGAGCAAAATAAAGCTGATATCATTCTTGAGATACCTCATGGATTTGAAGACAATCTGATACGCGATGACCATGAACAGATCTTTCTCGCCGTAAACGCCATCAATGGCACCAAGGCGGGTATTGGCAGCGGCTATCTAGGTGCTATCGTAGCCGACTTTAATAATGACATAAGGCAACAATGGGTACATGCGAGCCGCTTCAGTGATGCACCTGCCATTGATATAGTCCCGGCTAACTGGTATAACCCCTTCATGAGTTATTTTCTTTTTATGGTCCCCGGCCTCATCGTTTCGCTGCTCACAGGTCTCGGTGTATTCTCCGCTTCGCTTAATATCGTGAAGGAAAAAGAGATCGGCACCATCGAGCAGATCAATGTCACACCGATCAGAAAATATCACTTCATTCTGGGCAAACTCATTCCATATTGGGTGCTGGGTATGACCGTATTTACGATAGGTATGTTAGTGTCACGTTTTGTATATGGCATCGTGCCTCTGGGCAGTATACCTATGCTATATGGTTTTCTGTCTGTGTATCTTGTCACACTGCTTGGAGCAGGACTGCTAATATCGACCTACTCCGACACACAGCAGCAGGCGGTTTCGCTGGCATTCTTCTTTATGCTTATCTTCAACATGATAAGCGGTGTATTTACCTCTATCGATAGTATGCCTGAGTGGGGAAAAGTAATGTCATACTTTAGTCCGATGAGCCACTTCGCTGCCGTGATGCGAATGGTAGTACTGAAGGGAAGCACATTCCATGATATCATGCCACACTTTTTAGCCATTGTTCTTTTAGGCATAGTGTTCAATACCTGGGCTATACTTAATTATAGAAAAACGACCTGATACTTTATGGTTTAGTAATAGAACACTGTGTTAAAATAATAGTTGTATCTGCAGCATGATGTAGGTCATGCTTTTTTCATCTATAGTTAGATACATTGGTATTTATCTTTTTTAAAAAATCATTCAGGTCATGGCTACTACTGCGCAGACATTCAAGTCAGGCAAACAATTGTCGGCACGATCGATCTTAATTTGGCGTGTTGTAAAGGTGTTGGTTTGGTTGGTCGGGCTTACTATTTTTCTTTGTTTGATCTTTTATCCCTCCATCGGTACATTACTGTTCTGGAATGTATTGATCCCTGTGGCTCCTGCGTTGCTGGTAGTGGCTACAGGCGTATGGCGCAATGTTTGCCCTCTGGCTAATACCGTCATGCTGCCTCGTCATCTGGATCTTTCACAAAGAAAGAAGATGCCGGTCCTAACACAAAATAAGCTCCAGTTGGTAGCCATCATTGCATTATATTTGATCGTACCTCTCCGCCATCTCTTGTTTAATAACAGTGGTATAGCTACAGCCATTTTGCTTTTTTCAGCAGCTATCATAGGCATATCTATGGGTTTTGTGTATGATTGGAAAAGTGCATGGTGTTCGTCTCTATGTCCTGTTCATCCGGTCGAAAAATTATACGGTGGCAATACCTTCCTTTCTATCCCCAATGCACACTGTGATCAGTGTGCGAATTGCACTGTGCCATGCCCCGATTCGACACCCAATATGCATCCCGGAATGGTTAAGAAGAATATATACAACAGGCTGTGCGGGCTGCTGACCATTGGCGGGTTGCCGGGTTTTATATGGGGATGGTTTCATGTGCCTGACCATGTCGGACCGCAAAATCCTTTTATTTATTTCGAAGCTTATGCCATACCGCTTTGCAGTATGGGCATCACGATCTTTCTGTTCATGATCTTGAAAGAAATTTTGGAGAGCAAAAATCAACGAGTGCTGGTCAGTTGTTTTTCAGCTGCGGGAGTTTCCTGCTATTATTGGTACAGGATCCCGGCATTGTTTGGATTCGGCAAATATGCGGACGATGGATTACTGATCAGTCTGCGTGGTATCTTGAATGAGTGGAGCATCACCTTTATGATCATCACAACCACCATTTTCTTTTTTTGGTGGCTGGTATATAGAAAACCCAATGCCCAAAGCTGGGTAGTACGTCCGGAATACATGCAAAAGTTTGGGCCACTTGATCTGTAAATACTCACTTGATCTTTATCTCATTTATGCTCACCTAAAGCATAACTTTGTAATAAAATAGAACTAAAATAAGAGCATCGGGTCCATTTGGGGTCTGATAATTACTGTTCTATTTAATATATCATTGAGATTTAATGGATACTCAAAAAATTATTATATTTAACAACCCCCTCCCGTATTTCATTACATTGTCACAATATATATCTGTGGCATTGACCATTTAATATATGACGTATAACTTTCTGAAATATTTAAGCAGGAACATTGTCTTTATAGCGGGTTTCACCTTGACCTGGGCTGGTATTTTCTATTATTTCGGAGGTATAAGTTCAGTTTTTATAGCTTATGTCATCTTAGGTTTTCTTTTCCTACTACTTAGTTATACCAATTCTATAGGAAAGGATCTTCTGACTGCAGTGGTATTTATTGGAGCGTCTGATATCACATTGCTGCTGGCAGATCCGGGAGTATATGCATCGCCGATGACGGGTATAGGTTTTCTATACGCTATCAATATGTTATATGCTTTTGCTTTTTTTATCGAAGAAATGAATACGCCATTTTATGGCACAATAGTTTCTACCGTTTCGGTTTTTATCATCGTCAATTACACATCTCTAAGTCCAAAACTTATCTCTGATATTCAGGAGCATATACCTGTTCATACACGAGTTGTGATCTTTAGTCTTACTTCGGCGGCTTTCGTATTGCGGCTTTTTGTTTTTTCTTATGAAGCAGCTATAGAGTATATAGAGAGCCGCCTGACACTGTAAATCGTCAGCATAAAGTGGACTAAAAGTAGATAAATTTAAGGTGGGAATTATTAATTATTTAATCAATTAAAATCCCATCAAAATGGAGAAGAAAGACAAACAGACTGGAAATAAAAAGGTGTAATTGAGTAAGCTTAGTGGGAAATTTTTTACTTGCGAAATACTTGCGAGAAACAAAAACGGGTTGCGATTTATTGTCACAACCCGTTGATAATCAAGCCCCCCTCTTGGGTTCGAACCAATGACCCCATAATTAATAGGTATTGGATTATAAGTTTTCCCTAAGTCTACACTAATTGAAAGCTTTTCGATTTAAGAATGCTTTTTTCAAAAGAATGTTTGCAAATTGTTTGCAAATAAAAAAACCAACGAATCACGTTTTTGGCGTAACTCGTTGGTTTGAAGGTGGTCCCACCTGGGCTCGAACCAGGGACCCTCTGATTATGAGTCAGATGCTCTAACCAGCTGAGCTATAGGACCATTCCCTTTTGGGGAGTGCAAATATAAAGAATTCTCTTTTTTAAACAACTATTTTTTGATCAGCTCTTCCCAGTACTCTGCGGCCCTGCGTGTATGGGGTATCACGATAGAGCCGCCCACCAGATTGGCTATCGAAAATACCTCATAGATCTGCTCGGTCGTAGCACCCAGTTCGTGGCTTTTGCCCAGATGATATTTGATGCAATCATCACATCGCAGCACCATCGATGCCACGAGACCCAGCAGGTCTTTGGTCCTGGCATCCAGCGCACCGTCTGCATATGCCTGATTGTCGAGGCTCCAGAAGCGTTTGAGCACCAGATTGTCCTTGGCCAGGATCACCTCATTCATTCGGCTTCGATAGTCGTTAAAGTCATTTATCAGTTCTGACATACAATTTGTTTTTAGTGTTTACGTCTTAGCTAAAGTATGAACTAATACACAAATTCGATTATCCTTCGGCAATATTTATGTTATAGATATTCTCATAATATAAAATCGGTTAAGAGCTTATCATCAATGCGCATCACATTAACTTTATTTCGTTATTTTACATCAAAATCAAAAGCACAATGAAAAATCTGGTAAAAATTCTGGGCCTATTTCTGATAGCCAGTTCTCTGTCCTCATGTAGTTATAACTCTATGGTCGAAAAGCGTGAAACCGTTTCAAAGCAATGGGCGAATGTAGAATCTTCCTATCAGCGGCGTTCGGATCTGATACCTAATATTGTGAACACCGTGAAGGGGGAAGCCAGTTTCGAGCAGCAAACGCTGGTCGATGTGACTCAGGCACGTGCCAGCGCTACCAGTGTGAAGCTCGATCCCAGTAGGCTCTCTCAGGATGACATCAAAAAATTTGAGCAGGCTCAGGGGCAGTTGTCAGGTTCTCTGTCTCGCTTGCTGGTATCTGTCGAGAAGTATCCCGACCTCAAGACCAATGAAGCTTTCATCGGGCTGATGGCACAGCTGGAGGGAACTGAAAACAGGATCAATACAGAGCGCAACCGTTACAATGCGGCCGTCAATGACTACAATGCTTTTATACAACAATTTCCGGCGCTGATCACCGCAAAGATGTTTGGTTTTCAGCCTAAGGGTTATTTTGAAGCTTCATCGGGAAGTGACAAAGCCCCTACCGTCAAATTTTAATTAAAAAAACAGTGCTCTTCCGAAAACACCTTTTCAATTCGTCTGAAAAAAAACAGATCGTAGCAGCCATAGCCGCTGCAGAAATGCAGACCTCGGGAGAGATCCGTGTACATATAGAGCCGCGATGCAAAGGCAATGTTCTAGCGCGTGCCGCAGATGTATTCAACAAGTTGGAAATGCACAAGACTCAAAAGCGGAACGGAGTGCTGATATATCTGGCATATGATGACAAGCGTTTTGCGATCATAGGCGACAAGGGTATCAATGATGTGGTTCCTCCGGATTTTTGGGATACGACGAAGGAAGAAATGTCAGCGTATTTCAAGAAGGGACAGTTTCAGGCTGGCGTGATACATGGTATTAAAGAATCAGCAGTACATCTGGCAAAATATTTTTCTCACGAGGCAGGCGATATAAATGAACTAAGCAATGAGATCAGTGAGGGATAATAATAGGAAGGGTGCGAGAGTGAATGGCAATCCATTTTCTAAGCAAATATTTTATTTGTTCGTTGTTCTCTGTTTCCTATTCTCGATATCCATATCCGCACAGGACATCAATCTGCCGCCGCGTCCCGATCCGCCACGTCTGGTCAATGATATGGTAGGCATGCTGACCTACAACGAGAGCCATGCACTGGAGCATAAACTCGTGGCATACAGCGACTCGACCTCTACTCAGATAGCAGTGGTGATCATCAGCTCGCTGCAGGGGGCTGAGATAGCCCAATACGCTACTGAGCTTGCTACTAAGTGGGGGATAGGTATCAAAGGAAAAGATAATGGAGTGATACTCCTAATTTCAAAAACCGACCACAAAATTTTCATTGCCACCGGGCGTGGTGTAGAGGCCAGTCTGCCGGATATAACGGTGAAAGGTATCATAGAGCACATCATCAAACCACGTTTCAAAGCCGGCCATTACTATGAAGGTATCAATGCCGCTACAGATAGAATGATGGCGAGCCTGTCGGGGCAGTTTGTGAATGATGATAGAGGTAAAGATACAACTGAAGCTAGGCCCCAAAATAATGCCAAATGGATCGCATTGGTCATCGTTATTATCTTTGTTCTTATCATCTTCTTTGGCGGTGGTGGTGGACAAACGTATAATGGCACCGGTTCCGTACTGCCTTGGTTCCTGCTCGGTGGCATGATGGGTGGTGGTTTCGGCGGTGGTCGGGATGGAGATTTCGGTGGCGGAGATAGTGGCGGCTTCGGTGGTTTTGGGGGTGGAGATTTCGGTGGTGGCGGAGCAGGAGGTGACTGGTAGCATAAGTTTTGTAATGACTAAAATAAAATATGGACCCAAATCTTAAATATCAATTGCATCCCTGGCATGGTGTGGAAATAGGTGAAAAGGCGCCTGCTGTTTGTACGGCCTTTATCGAGATAGTGCCTACAGATACTATCAAGTATGAAGTGGATAAGGAATCGGGCCTGCTCAAAGTGGACAGACCCCAGCAGTATTCTAATATCTTTCCGGCGCTCTATGGGTTCGTGCCTCAGACACTCTGCGATATAGAAGTGGGAAATTTCTGTATGGAAAAAACCGGTCGTAGCGGTATCATAGGAGATCAGGACCCGCTGGATATCATAGTTCTGACGGAGAAGATCATAGCGCGCGGAGGAATACTGGTACAGGCTATACCTATTGGTGGTTTTCGGATGATCGATCAAAATCAGGCTGATGACAAGATCGTAGCCATCATGAAAGGCGATGAGGTCTACGGTGCATGGCATGATATCACCGATGTGAATGAGGCCATATTAATGAGATTGAAGCACTATTTTCTCACTTATAAGAAAGGACCAAACGATAGTGAGAACCGAGTGCAGATCGATGCGATTTATGGCAAAGAAGAAGCCTATGAGGTCATTCGCCGTAGCCAGAAAGACTACCAAAACAAGTTTCTAATTTCATGAAAGAGAATCGACTCAAGGTCATCGTCCTTATTGCCGCGATGATCATCGGCGCTTTTTTTTATAAAAGATACAATATACCGCCATCAATAGAGCTGCCAGTCATGGAGCTGACAGATCTGCAGGGTCACAAAGTATCTCTGCAATCATATGCAGGACATCCACTGTTTCTGGATTTCTTTGCTACTTGGTGTGGCCCCTGTATCAGAGAGCTGCCGGAGCTCGCTGACCTTAAAGCTAAACTCGCGGATCAGCATTTGCAGATGGTGTGTATCTGCGATGAACCGATCGAAAAACTACAGGCAATACAGGAACATTTCGGTGACAACCTCATCATCCTTCATTCGGAGAAAAGTTTTCATGACATAGGCATTTATACCTATCCGACCAATTATATCTTCAATGCTCAAGGGCAAAAAGTATATAGCAGAGTCAATCCTGATGAATGGGAAAGTGCAATTGTGATAAATAAGATCAGGAAGCTGATTGAATAGAAATGCTACTTGTATATTGATAGCAGATTTGAGATATAGCGCTCCAGAGTGAATTTTTTCAACACTACTTCCTGTCCGTTTTTGAATAGTTTATCAGGGTCTTTTTGCTTGGCGATGATGGCCATCATTTTAGTATAGATATCATCACTATTTTTAAAATCTACGATGTAGGCATTCTCTTCGGTGATAAACTCTCTGGCTATACCCGACAGTGTAAAAACAGAAGGTATGCCTGCTGCCAGCGCTTCAACATATGTCTGACCGAATGCCTCACAATAGGGATTGACAGGTACGTGCACATAGATATCAAACAGATGATAGAGGTCGTAAATTTTTTTTTCAAATGCAACGATCTGATATGATCCGGCAGGAAGTGTGTTCAGCATTTCTCTGATCTCGCGGCTATAGTCAGCATCATCACTGGCGTTGAACAGACAGAGCTTTGCGTTCGGATATTCCTTTAGCAGTTTTTCAAAAGCAGGAATGATATAGTGTATTCCTTTCCATTTCATCCAGCGGGCTATCACACCCACTACAGGATATTTATTCTCAGGATTATACTCCTGTTTGATCCTTCTTATCTCACTTGGGTCCGGCCTCATCATTCTGTCGATATCAAAACCATGATGAACGATCTTTATTTTGCTCTCCGCCACACCTTGCTCCATCAGTAGGTCTTTAGTGTTTTGAGTGATGGCTACGATCCTTGTGGCCAGACGGTTCTGGATATTGTCTATCAAACGTTCCTTCCTGGAATAAGCCAATGGAAGTCCCGCATGTCGGGTGTATATTCTGATCTTTATACCGGCGAGATATGCCGATACCAGGCCCACGAAATTCGCTGTGCCCAGATGACAATGTATGACATCAGGTTTTTCTGTTTTCAGGATCTTTGTGCAATCTATTATTTGTTTCCATGAATGCGATAGTTTCTGTACTTCCAGAAAATGAAACCGGAAATCATTGGCCTGAAGGAATGTGCTCAGTGCTCCCTGACTGCTGTTGATGAGTATAAAACTGATATCAATGCCTGCGTCCCGCAATCTAAGAGCGGTGTGCTCGAAAAACACAGCCTTATTGATATCAGATACTATGTAAACAACTTTGATCATAGTGAGAGACGTAACTATTTGGTGTATCCCTTATACAGATTTGTACCTAATAATATATTAACGATCTTGAAGTATAAGGGATCAAACATTTTCTTGTTGGGTATCAACTTCAATGCTAAGTTGAAAAGAAATTCGGTCTTACTGATGATAAAATATAGTTTTCCTTTCAGATTATTGAAATTCAACTCCAGGTCATCGTGCCCCATCTGTACTGCTACGCGGCGTGTCTGACCACCTCTGTATTTACGCTGCATCCATCCATCCAGTTGCACACGGTCTTCTTCGTTGTGCCAGACCAGCACACCTGTGTCGAGCAGGGCTTTGATACCTTTTCGGTCCAGACGGGTAGCAAAATCATGATCTTCGAAACCCGCAAAAGGGAAATTCTCATCGTACTTGCCGCTTTTTTCAAAATCCGATCTTGAGATAGCGAGAAAATAACTGGCAGCACCCTTGGCAGGAATGAGGCTGTTATCTTTCCATGGAAAATCAGGCCCCAGCCAGCCTCTGAGTGTAGTGAAGCCAAAATACTCCAGATATCTGCCGAACTGATAGCTGTCGAGCCTCGTTGTCAGATCGGGAGGGTACACCCAATCAATATTGAGACACTCTCCTTTATGTTCTTTTAGAAAATCGATGGCCCGCAGCACAGCTTTGTCATTGATGATCATATCATCATCCATAAAAAGCAGATTGTCGGATTTGGCCAGAGATGCTCCATAGTTTCTGGCCGATGCCACACCCTGTTTGGGATTATTGTACAGCGTTATTTTGCTTTGCCATTCCGGTTGGAGCTCTACTTTATTGGTTTTTGAATCATTGATCACGATGAGCTCACAGTCCATGCCCTGCAATTCGCTAAAGGCTATGGCCAAATGTCTGTATAAGATATTATTCCTGTTGTAGGTCGGAATGATAATTGAGATATCCATGTCAGCTTGTCTTAATAATTCATTTTTATTTTACAAAAGATTCTGCGAGTGCGAATAGTCGTTCTGATGCTTTTCCGTCCGTTTTGTACAGAAATTTAGTTTGCAATTTCATAAACTCGGCCAGCAATTTTTTATAAGCTTCTTCGCCTGCATTAGCCAGGAGATATTGCTCGTATTCGGCCACCGACCCAAAGGTTCCAACTTCTTTTTCTCTGGAGAAGTACGACATATTCGCCCAAAGGTTCTCCCCATTCGCTGTGATATAAGAGAATGGTTTGTTGAGATACAATGCCTCGACGAAGGCAGAAGAGTTTTGCGTGCAAACAAAATCCGAATAATATACGCAGTCAAATAGGTTCATTTCTCTGTGTTCATAAATCCTCTGACCGGGGTATTTATTCTTCTCAAAAACGGTATCCACCATCTTATCAAATTCGGATGGATGTTTCTTTATGATCAGGTTCCAGCCGTTTCGATGGCATACATCAGAGAGTTGTTCCACGATCTTTACCTTTTCTGTCAGCAGTGGTGAGTTGGGATTTGGTGCCCAAGTGCTCGCAAATAAAATAGTGCGATTGTTATTGTCAAATGGTCTCTTATCAGTAGACTGCTGTCTGGCTATCAGTTTATCACTCCAGTCATCTATCTTGCAGAAACCGATTATCTCACGACGTGGTGTAGGATCATTGTGCTTCACCCAGTTTTGAGCGGTCACTTCACTCATACATGCCCGCACATCGAAGCGTATCCTTTTCTCCATGTAGAATGTATCAAATGCAAATGCATATTCCACACAGATAGAAGGAATGTTGTAATTAGCACAGACGTTTGCGACCACACGGCCGAACTCCTGTATATTCACATATAGGCACACATTGGGCATCAATTTCGAGAGTACATTATTCGTGAAGCCGTATTGGATATCTTCCAGTTCAGACAGACGAGACTTTTTGAAAATGCTATATAGTGGATTGAGCTTCCGGCATACAGCATAAAAATCATTATAGTTGCTGAGAAGGTTGGCTTTCTGATCATAGAGATATACGACCTTCACATTTCCGCCTTCATACATCTTGGTATCCACCTTCTTATCCATCGGGTTTCCGCTATCTACCACTATGATGGTGATGGCTACTTTGTTTTCTTTTTTTGCCAGCTCCATGAATCTCTTGAAGAGGTCAAATTCATTGTGAATATCATAGAGAACAATGGCGATCTGTGTTTTTTTGATCTTGGAGCTCTTGCGAAACAGGCGATGGAAAAAATAGAAAACCTGTTTGGCCAGAAATCTCGGATGCACATTTTTAAAAGCCGGATAGTATAATGCTGTCTTGATCTCGTAGGGCAGCTCCTGCGTCAGGTAATAGTCTTCTGACATCTCTATGATGAGTGGCAGCCGGGCTATGGAAAATCGAGCAAAGAATTTGTCAAGCACGATCTGAAACAGGTATTTGGACAGAACAAAATGCTTATGAAAATTAAACAGGGTGCTGTGTATCTTTTCGACGGCAGGAAGTCTCGATATGAAACGATTGGCGCCGAAGTTCAGTTTGTTATCAATGATCGTTTTGGTGTCGGCATCCAGTTGTATCAGCATGAGCCTACTTGCTTCATCGTCCAGACCCACCAGTATGCCATTGAAATCTTCGAGGTCTTCTTTGCTGATGAAAGTACATTCGCCGATGAAACCATCCAGGTATAATATTCTATCGGGGTATTGGCTCTGAGCGTACCTCTCGCGACTATCAGTGATGAATATTTCTACCATAATTGCTTAAAGGAGACCTTGTTTTTCCTAATGTAATAATACAGAATACCCGAGGTAAAAATAAGGGGTAGGCATGCCAGCATATGGACCAGTAGTTTGTTTACCAAAAAGTATCCGGACAGGGAACTTACACAAACTAAGATGCCGATCATTACAAAGTTGGATGACAGAATAAAGCGGACTTTGTATTTGAATATCTTGATACTGGCTGAGGCAAGATAGATAAAAACAACCTGTATGAATTTTGAAATGATGTTTGCCAGAATAGCGCCTGGTAACCCAAACCTCGGTATCAGCAGGAAGTTGAAAAGGATAGAGAAACTCCCCTGCAGGAATGTAGAGGTCGAGACGTGTTTGATCTTTTTGAAAAAGAAAAGCGGTTCTGCATAAACGATATAAAAAAACCTGATCACTGATATGATCAGGGCGAATGGTATCAGATAGGCCAGCGGCTGATATACGGGTTTGAGGAAGTAAAATACACCGACTGGAGTCATAAACGCCACACCGCTTACTATGCCCATCAGGATGAGTCCGTTGATGGTATGGATGCGGCTCACGGCTTCGACATTGGTATAAACATTTTCTTTGAGCAGTTTGAAAATATTAGGGAAGGTGGCATTGCGCAGTGCCTGCTCGAATATATCGATGATACTGCTAATGGCCATTGTTAGATTGTAGATAGCGAGATAGGTCAGGTTAAGATTATTCTCGATCATGATACGGTCTGTATAGACGAACACAAGACTGAAGATAAGATGGGGCAATAGGGGCGTACTATAGTTCAATGATATGCGAAGTAATCTTTTGTCAAAACGGATACCGGTCTTCCAGAGGATAGCGGTGGTGGTGACTATCACAAAGGCCCAGGAGATAGCAGGTTTGATCCACACCAGATGCTCTACTCTCATTTTGAGAAATACGATACCGATGATCTCGCCGAGCGAAGACAGAATGAAGAAACCCAAATTCAGAATGATGTAATTCTTCAGGTCCTTTCGGCATCTCAGATAGTTCAGGTATAGTGAATATAGCCCTGCAGGCATAGCGGTCAGGAGGGCTGTGAATCCAAAAGGGAAAAACCTGAAACGATGCGACTTGAACGAAATGGCAAACAGATGGGGTCCGACTATAATAAATATGACACCCAAAAGAATAGTAAAACAGAATATGCTGATGATAAGTGTAGAGAGAAATGTCTTTTCTATTTTGGGATACTTGATAAAATCAAAATAGAACTTATTCATGGCCTGCTCCAGACCTAAGGTCATGAACGGAGCAAGAATGCCTGCTACCATTGTATTGAGTCCTATCAAGGCAAAGTCATCTGGATATAGATAATGCAGAAAAAGGGGAAACAAAAAGAAGCGGGAGGCAGTAGGCAGAAATCCAAGAATCGTATAAACCGCACCGGAAGCAATAAAATCTTTTTTCCCTTTCATAAACTAACAGTATCCATCATTGCCGTGAAATGGTTTGTGAAAAATGGCCTATAGGTGTAATTATAACACTTATTATCAACTTGTTGAAAAAATATAAGCATGGGCGAGACGTGATTTAATAACATGAAAATTCGATGTGTAGTAACACAAATCGCATTCATTAAATTCAAATTTCATACGAACTCAAACCTGATCGAGACTATATTGTTTTGAGCCCCAGACTGGCAGTGTAGTCATCAAATTCCTTCGACTGATGACGATCTCTCGCGAAGCCATAGATACCTTCAGGCCTTGTTTTGAGAAAGTCTACATACTGCTGAGTATATTCATTGTTGACCCCGAAAATATCGAAGATCGCGATCTTGGTCTTGTCAGCAGGCACATCACCTATTCTTTGTGATTTCGGTAGAGTACCCCTATGGGCAGTCAGAAAATTAAATATGACCAGATCTCCGACCCTGGATGGGATGTCGACGAGTTTTAGTTTCAGCGGATTGAGGAATTTGCTGTTTTCGTCCTTCTGCGGGATGATCTTATTCAATATCCTGGTGTATAGCGTTCTTTCAGGAAATTTTCCCATAAAATTATCAGGTGTCTTGTGCGAACCTGCGAATACAGAAAGGCCTCCGCCGTATTCATCGTTATCCTGAAAATAAATACCGGTACGGATCATTTTGAATCCCGGATCTTTATGGAAGGTATGGCCGAGTTTTTCCTGGGTGGTCGAGTCTTTGTGCCAGGTAGGGTAGAAGCCCTTCATAATAGCGGTCTCGGGAATAAGAACCACATCATCTTCACCCAGCAGACCCTTGATGATATCAACGACTTTCTGCGTCAGAGACACTCTCATGATATCGGGAAAATATCTGTACACATCCGCCAGAGTCCTGTCGGTATTGTGCGGTGATGCTTTCCATTCGTCTGACGAAAAAATTTCTATTGACCTTTTTCTTAGAAAAGCAATCTCTTCAGGAGTGAAGACATTTTTGATCAGAATGTATCCGTTATCATCATAGAATTTCTTGTCATCGCTAGTTATCATGTATGTGTAGATTTCAGGTAAAAATAGAAAAATCTGAGGACTATGGGAACCGAGGTTCCATTTCAATGATATGTTAAGGCAAACATATTTTAATATTAAAAATCAATCGTAATATGATTTTTTTATTCTTTGATCACCTTATACATCACGACTCTGTCTAGTTTGTATGATTCTTCAGCACAGATCTTGCCTTCGGTACATCCTGACCTGGGGCGATAGGCTCCGATACCGTTGATCCGGATGCGCGAAGGTTTGATACCGCTCTCGAGTATGAGGTCTGCCACCAGTCTGGCACGAGTCACGGAGAGTTCCATCGGGTAGTCTTCGTCCAGAGATCCGAGGCCATAAAGTTTGATCTTCAGCTCCGGGATATCTTTCATCATTTTGACTATGGTCTGCAGGTCGCCCCACACATCGGCAGGCAGTTTAGAGCTGTTTTTGTCAAATTGGATGATCGGCATTTTGGCATTAGGGTCGAAGTCATCGCGCTCTTTGAGATACTGGATCACCATAGTGTAATTGGCTTTCGTGTATGAGGTCAGATCCAATATCTGTTTACTGATCTCATATTTATCTTTGTAAAAAGAAACCAGATAGTAATATCCGCTATCTACCAGAATATCGTATTGTCCATTTTCATCTGAGGACACCTCCTGAGATACAATGCTATTCAGGCGGCGAATATTGATAGATACCTTCGGAACGGGATCTTCGGTCTGTCCGTTTTTCACAAAGCCTTTGGCCTTGATCAGTTTCGTGCCGCTGGTAGATGCGAGCGGATGAGAAATATTGGCTGCAGAGTCGGCTCTGTTCTCATTTTCCTGTCTTAGTTTAGCTTGATAGGCGCTGATGGTTTTGGCCTTTTCATTACTGAGTGCCTGATCCGGGTTGTAATCCTGCTGCTTGGTATCCTGATCTTTGGTCACCATAGACTGCTCATCCTTTTGCAGTTTAGTGAGTTTTTGGGTCAGCTGATTTTTTTCCTGCTCCTGAAGGCTACGTTTAGCTTCCAGTTCACGCTGTTCTGCTTCAGATTCAGCTTTGCGAGCTGCCAGTCGACGCTGTTCTTCCGCTTTTCTTTTTGTTTCCTCCTGTGCTTGCTTTTGTTTCTTGTTCTGCTCTGCCATTTCTTTGGCTATCCGTTTGTTTTCTTTCTTAGCCATACGATCGGCGGCCTCTTTTTCGCGTTTTTCGTTCAGCACTTTAGCTTCAGCTTCTTCCCGAGCTTTTTTCATAGCGGCGAGATCTTTCTCCAGTTGAGATCTTCTGTCAGCTGCCTCCTTCTCAGCTTTGTTTGCGGCTGCCAGTTGCTGATCCTCTTTGGCTTTTTTGAGTTGAGTCTGTTCGAGCGCTATTCTGTCTTTTTCTTTCTGTTCTGCCTGCTGTTTTGCTTCAGCTTCCTGCTCTTTCTTCTCACGCGCACGTTTCTCATTCAGATCATATTCCTGTTTTGCTCTTTCGAGTTGTTTTGCATCATTTATCTGTTGTTGTCTTCGTGCTTCGATCACTGCCAGAGAATCTGCCACAAGCTTCCGCCTCACCATCATCTCTCTATTCCTTTCTTCTGCCACGCGGAGCAGGCTATCCTGTTCTGCCTGGGCTCTTTCTGCCATTATCCTTTTGAGTTTTTCTGCCTGAATGGCTTCCTGTATCCTTATACTGTCTTTGATATGTGCTGCCTTGTCCACGCCACGCATATCCGTCTTGACCTGTACTTTCTGGCTTTCGATATTGATCAGCGAGTCCAGTACACGTTTTCGTGTGGCCATGAGTGTTTTATTCCTCGATTCAGCCACTCTGAGCAGACTGTCCTGTTCGCTCTGGTCTTTTTTAATTTTTTCAGCATCGTCTTTTTTCTGTTTTGCGGCGAGAACTTTCATATTTTCCCTATCTGCTGCATCCCTTTTCTTCAGCACTTCATTTTTAATTTGATCTTGTACGAGAGCCAGAGAGTCAGCCACATGCTTGCGACGTGCCATGATCTCTTTGTTTTTGAGCATAGCTACTTTGAGCAGGCTATCCTGTTCGGCCTGAGCATTAGCTGCGGCCTTTTCGGCAGCGAGTCTTTGTTTCTCTTCTCTGCGTACTGCTGCTTCACGAACCTCCTTGTCTAGTTTATCCTGTAGTGTTTTTTCGGCCAGTTGTTTGGCCTTGAGGTCTGCTTCTGCTTTAGCGAGGTCTTTTTTCTTCAAATCATCTGCCAGTTGCTGTTTTCGTTTTTCTACCTCCATCGCCATCTTGGCATCGGCTTCTGCTTTTTTCTTTTCTTCCTCATCTGCATCTCGTAGTACTACTTTAGCAGTAGCAGTCTTATTGATGTCATGAATACGTTTATCAAGAGATGATATGAGGGAATCTTTAATATTCAAAGCAGTCAGTATAGAGTCCTGCTCCCGTTTTTTGGTAGAATCTTTGGCTCCGAGCACGAGCAGTGCAGGCTTCAGATTTCGATTTACAGGCTTGGCATGCGAGTCATATCCGGGGCGAGGGGCTGTATAACCATTGGTAGGGCCGAGTTTGATATCCAGCCTGAAATCCAATGGCCTGTTGAATCCAATGGTCGATACATTGAAACTTGTGTCACTATATTTATTAAAAATACCCGGCGACATCTTGTCTATCCTGATCGTGTAATTGGTTTCATAATCCATTTTGAGATTATAGCTGCCATTCACATCTGTCGTGTATCTGTCTTCCTTGCGTGTCATCACGTTTCTCATGATGATGCAGGCATCGCTGATGGGAATATCCTGTTCGCGATCGAGAATGAAGCCCGTGAGCCTAAGTCCGTCTTTGCGTAGCGAGATAAAAAGTGTACCGCTGTATAAGGTTCCGTGTTTGTCGACAGAGATCGTAAGAGTAGTATCGCTGCGGCCTGCAAAGGAGACCTTGAGCTGGTATGTCTGACTCGGTTTGACCTTGATGCGGTAGGTACCGTCGAAATAGGTTTTGTAAGTAGCTATGGTCTTGCCATCCTGCATCTGTGTCACCTCTGCCATGAACAAAGGTGTTCGGGCGCTGTCCTGATCAGTGATCTTGCCTATCAGGTCCTGCGCATGGGCCATGCGAGTACCGATAAGGAGGATAAGAAAAATGCAATACAGTTTTTTCAAGAAAAAATTCATTTGGTTTTATGTCATGTCAGCCATTCGCTAATTTCAAAAATGGCATAAACACTCAGTATAAAAGTACATTTTCCCATGATAAGCTGCGCTAATCGCACTTTTAGTTTTTCTTGCTGATAATGTGCAGTGTGTGAATTTTGGACAATGTGAAATGAGAAGGGTGACTTTTCGGATAATCTGACGTTCATCCGAATACAGATTGCTTTTGTTGGTTTAAGCCTGATCCCATACAATAAAAGCAGTATTAATCAGTATATATGCTATTCAAACAATCAATTAAAAGCAAATAATGAAAGTTTATATCACTTTACTACTAACGCTGTTAGTGGTATCTCACAGTTTTGGTTTTGTAAATACTCCGACTGCCTATCTGGTCAGTGCCAAACTGATCAAGAGTCACACAAAAGAATCGCTCCATGCTCTATGGAAAAAGCACCATGTTCCAACCATTGCGATGCCGATCAAAGATGATGTAGATATCTATGAAGTAATATACAAAGCCCCATGGATAGACAGCTCTACCTGGATCAACTGCTCCGGTATCATGTATGTACCTAAGTTGAAAGCCGGTAAAAAAGCTCCTACATTTATGTTCGGTCACGGCACCCAGATCAGCAAGGCCCGTGATATCACAGATGATGACTCACAGCAGGACATTTGCCTCTTTATGGCTGCTGACGGCTATCTGGCGCTATATCCCGACTACTATGGCATGGGCAAAGGCGACGGACAGCACCTCTATCAGCACGCATGGAGCGAAGGCATGGCGTTTTTGTATATGCTATATGCAGTAGAAGAATTTAAAAAGACCATGAACTACGAAACCAACGGGCAGCTTTTTCTGACGGGCTACTCTCAGGGCGGGCATTCATCTTTTGCCGCGCAGAAATACATCGAGGCACAGCACGACCTGAGGTTTAAAGTGACTGCTACTTCTCCTATGTCTGGAGCATACGATATGACCGGCGAGCAGGCTAAGTATATGTTTCAGGTGTATCCGCGTCCTTTCTATTTGCCATATCTGATCATTTCTTATCAGACCGCTTATCATATTTTCCCCAATCCTGATATCTATACTGTTTTCAAATCTCCATTCGATACATTGCTTCGCGGATATTTCGGCCCTGTGAGAGATAAGTCATACGATGACCTCGATAGGATCATGCCTCATATCCCGAGCGAGGTGGTCAAACCTGAGATGGTAGAGCAGTTTAAAAATAATCCAGACTTTCCTTTCCTCGCCCGCCTAAGGGAAAATAACCTCACCGACTGGAAGCCGGAAGCACCAGTACAACTATGCTACTGCAAAGGTGATCGCGAGGTGAACTACAAAAACTCCGAAGTGGCATATGAGCACATGACCAAAGCAGGAAAAAAGGATATCAGGCTCAATAACCAGAGTGACCATCTCGATCATAATACCTGCGCGGCTTTTGCAGTGTTGTCAATGAAGGCATTCTTTGACCGCTATAAGAAGCATGGCAAAAATCCTGAGCTGAAAGCGCTAAGCCCTTTTATGCAGGGTGTAGTCAATCTTATTGCAAAAAAGAAGATCGAGAAGCAATATATGAGTGATCATAGTGATCACGCGTATCTGTGATTTGGGAGACTATGATTTTATATTTTTGCAAAATGAACCTAACTAATCAATGCCTATTTTTTCAACTGTCTTTAGTGGCTTAAAAGGTTTTCTAGGTTTATTGATCCCACCAATAAAGAAAAAATATTTTGATCAACCAAAGGTGCATTTGGAGTTAAAGTCAATAGGAGTAGGTAAAATACCGTTAGGACTATCAAGGAAGAATAGAACCGATACAATTATAAATGAGTTTGATGCCATACGACATTTCCGGATTGAGTGGAATTATGCCCTAACCTTTTACAACAATTCTGAATATTCAGCATACAATTTAAAACTCATTGAACCTGTTGGGAACTCGACTCTTATAGCTATACAACCTTCAATAAATCCTCTTGCGCCATTAATTCCTAATTCAAATACTCAATATTCAGCCACCTTCTTTCAAAATTTCGAGGTTAAAGCACAGGATTCAGTTAAGTTAATGAATGATCTTCCGAATGTCCTTAAAAGGCCAATGACCTTAGAATATACGAACGTTAAAGGGACTAAATTTTATACCACCTTTAATTTTCATGACGGAATAAAAGCGGAGAATATATTCTCACGAAAAATTAGCCATTGAGTTTTCTCACTCCACCAGTTTCTCTTTCAGATAGTGCGCCGTGTGTGACTCTTTGACTTTCAGTAATCCTTCCGGTGTGCCCTGATATACCAGGTGACCACCTTCGTCACCGCCGTCGGGGCCGAGGTCTATGATCCAGTCTGCGCATTTGATCACATCCATATTATGTTCGATCACCACCACCGTATGTCCTGCATCTATGAGTTGATAGAAGGACGACATGAGCTTATTGATATCATGAAAATGCAAACCTGTGGTCGGCTCATCAAAGATGAAAAGCAATGGCTGTGTGGCATTGCCGCGGGTGAGGAAAGATGCCAGCTTCACGCGCTGCGCCTCGCCACCGCTGAGGGTAGATGATGACTGACCGAGTTTGACATAGCCGAGGCCTACATTTCTAAGTGGTGCGAGTTTCTGAACGATGTCATTTTGCTCACTGAAAAAATCCAATGCTTCATCGATGCTCAGTTCGAGGATGTCAAAAATATTTTTGTCTTTGTATTGCACTTCAAGCACATCCTCTTTGAACTTGCGCCCATTACAAACCTCGCAGCGCAGGTGTACATCCGCGAGAAACTGCATCTCTATGACCACCTCACCGTCACCCTTACAAGTTTCGCAGCGGCCACCTTCGATATTGAATGAGAATGTTCCCGCAGCATAGCCCCTGAGTTTAGACAGCTGCTGACGCGCGAAGAGATCGCGTATCGCATCATATGCCTTGACATAGGTGACAGGATTCGACCTTGAGCTGCGACCCAGTGGATTCTGGTCTATCATTTCCACGCCGCTTATCTTCTTCAGATCGCCACGCAGTTCTTTAAAAGAACCAGGCTTTTCCCCGCCACCATCGAACTGCCTGAGTAGGGCAGGGTAGAGGATCTTTTTGATCAGAGTGGTCTTGCCGGAGCCGCTCACGCCCGTGACCACCGTCAATGCATTGAGGGGAACTTTGACATCTACGTCTTTCAAGTTATGCTGATTGGCGCCAATCACATAGAGTGCGTTGATGGTCTGACGGCGTATCTTCGGATAGTCAATTTTGAGTTCACCGTTCAGGTATTTTGCTGTAAGGCTATTCTTGTCTTTTACTATGTCTTTGGCAGGGCCGTTGTATATCACTTCGCCGCCGTGAATACCGGCTTCGGGCCCCATATCTACTATATGGTCACAGGCTTTCATGATATCCTCATCATGCTCTACCACTATAACTGTATTACCAAGATCACGCAGATTCTTGAGTACCGTGATGAGCCTCTCGGTGTCACGCTGATGCAGGCCAATACTTGGTTCATCGAGTATATACATCGACGAAGTAAGATTGCTGCCGATCGAACGTGTCAGATTGATACGCTGCGTCTCGCCACCGCTGAGTGTATTGGAGAGACGGTTTAGCATCAGGTAGCCGAGGCCTACATCCATCATGGTTTGCAGACGGCTATTGATCTCGATGATGATACGGTCAGATATTTTTTTATCCTCCGGTGAAAATTGGATTTCCTTAAAGAAAGTATAAAGATCCTTGATAGGCATCATCAGGAGTTCCGCGATGTCACGTCCTGCCACCTTCACATAGTGTGCATCCTTACGGATACGCGAGCCGCGGCAGTCGGGGCAGGTCGTCTTGCCGCGATAGCGGGAGAGCATGACACGATACTGTATCTTATAGCTTTTCTCCTCGAGGTATTTGAAGAAATATGTCAGGCCCTCGAAGTGTTCATTGCCTGTCCAAAGCAGTTTTTTCTCTTCTGCTGTGAGGTCTTTGTAAGCACGGTGTATCGGGAAATCAAAATAGATACCCTTCTTGAGTAGCGGCTCCAGCCACTCGCTCATTTTCTCACCACGCCAGGGAGCGATAGCACCTTCATACAGCGAAAGTGTTTTGTCTGGGACCACGAGATCATCATCTATACCCACCACAGAGCCGAAACCTTCGCAGGTCTTACAAGCACCATAGGGATTATTGAAATTGAAAAGGTTTTGAGAGGGTATTTCAAAACTCATCCCATCCGCTTCAAATTTATTGTTGAAGACAATAGCGGCCCCCAAACCCCCAAGGGGGGCTTTAACAGCTGCCACAGATGTATTTAAGCCTTCCCCTTCGGGGAGGGTTTGGGTGGGGCCCGTTGCCTCTACGAAACATTCATTACCACCTTCATTGAAGGCTGTGAGCACGGAGTCAGCTACACGTGATTTCAATTCTTCTTCATCTTTTACGATGACACGATCCACTAGCACCTTGACGGTTTTATCCTTCGACTTGACTACTTCAGGTTTGTCGATCAGGTCTTCGATCTTGGCAGTTTCGCCGAGCCACTTGACACGAGTGAAGCCTTTCTGCAAAAGCAATTTCAACTCTTCATTCAGTTTGCCTTTGCTTACAGCTTCATAATAGATAAATACTTTTTCGCCTTCCGGTAGTCCAAAAATATAATCCACCACATCTACCACTTCATGTTTGCCGACTATCTGTCCTGATACAGGAGAGTAGGTCCGGCCTATGCGAGCGAACATTAATCTCAGGTAATCGTATATTTCTGTAAGAGAGCCGACCGTGGAGCGTGTAGTACGGGTAGATACTTTCTGCTCGATGGCTATGGCAGGGCAGAGGCCCTTGATATAGTCCACATCGGGCTTGTCCATACGGCTGAGAAACTGACGTGCGTATGAAGTGAGGCTCTCTACATAGCGGCGCTGCCCCTCGGCATAGAGCGTGTCTATAGAGAGGGATGATTTGCCGGAGCCGGACACACCGGTGAAAACTATAAATTGATTCTTGGGTATTTCGAGATCAATATTTTTGAGATTATGGACCCGCGCACCCTTGATAATTATTTTTGTATCAATTTGTTTTTTTATTTGGAAATCTGAATTTCCTTTATTAACTTTGGTTAACATTCGTAATCAAACTTTATATAATATCGAATTTATTCTACTCTATTAGCAGGCAGTCAAAGATAAGTGAATTAGCGTAGCCTGCGATTTTTTTAAGACTTTAGATTTCAGACATTAGATATTCAGACCCTGCAAATGACCATTTCATTTGTATTCGTCTCAATAATTAATATTTATTAATAACTAATAATAAAACCAATCGCCTATAGCAGCATAGACTCTACATTTTTTTGTTTAACCCCCAATTAAAAAGGAAGTCTATGCGCACACCACTAATGAGCGATCAGGATCTGCTGAAGCAGTACCTCGCCGGCAACGAAATGGCTTTTGAACGCCTTGTAGCCCGCCACAAAGACAAGGTTTATACTTCTATCTACATGATGGTCAAGGACTCCTACCTGGCCGAAGACATCTTTCAGGAGACCTATATCAAGGTGATAGACACGCTGCGTTCCGGCAAATACAACGACGAAGGCAAGTTCCTG
>CAIXBT010000220.1 GCA_903917755.1 uncultured Bacteroidota bacterium | reverse complement strand
TATAACTATCATTTTTTGCGGGATAGGTAGTTTCTTTTTTTTTCTATCCTATCCCGCTTTTATAACATTTTTATTAGCTTTGTACAAAAGTTTAAACAACTTCATTATTACAAAATATCACATGGTTTTCATCAAAAAACATATGACTTTTCAGTTTAGAAATAAATATCTACTTTCAGCGGGTTGATTCAATTGAATTTATAAACTTCACACAAAAAGATATTATGAAAAATGTCATATGGTCCTTACTGGTCGGCCTCGTGCTGGCCTCTTGTTCATCTAATACTAATGATAAGCCGCTTCCTAATGCTACAGTGACCGTAGTGGACGAAGGTGCCAAAGATGCAGGCCTCGATCTGCAGGCGCTGGGCGAGCTGGTCAAGAAAAGCCCCAATCCTGCGAAACTGGAAGAAGAGCTGAATAAACCCGGTTCTATCAATAACCTTGACCTCGATAGCAATGGTAAGGTGGACTACATAAAAGTAAATGAAGAAGGTCAGGGCACTGTGCGCGATCTGAAATTCGTGGACGAACTGTCTGACGGCACCAAGACCGAGATAGCCGATATCAAGATCGACAAGGGTACAGGCGATCAGGGCACTATGGCCATCAACGGAAATCAAAATCTGTATGGCAACAATGCCAGCTATCAGTCAGGATTTTCGGTAGGAGAGGTGCTGCTGCTGGCATATCTGTTTTCGCCGCACTCATACTACTACAGCCCATACAGATATGGCTACTATCCGAGCTATTACAGACCCTATGCACGTGTCCCGATGACCACCTACAGGACCACCGTCACTACATATACATCGCATCCATCAGGATCCTTGGCTAAGCGTACTACTTCCTCTACGCCATCTTCATCGAGGAGCCTGTCAGGATCTACCAGTTCACAAAAATCATTCAGCACCAGAAGTTCTTCTAAGCCTGTAGGCTCGGGAGGATTCGGCAGCCACAGCACACATAGTTCTTCGTCAGGTTCTTCTTATCATCCATCCAGCTCTCATTCTAGTTCGCACTCGAGCTCACATTCGAGTTCACATTCGAGCAGGAGTTTCGGAAGCTCAAGAAGACATTAAGATCGTAATCGACAGGGATATTATTTATCAATCATAAAAATTAAAACGTATGGGACTCACAAGTTTGATAGGCCGCATAGGAAAAATATTTGAAGCAGATTCTAATGCTGCACTCGACAAAGCAGAAGATCCTGCCATCATGACCAGACAGGCGGTCAAAGATCTGAAAGACAAACTTCAGAAAGCACTCGATGCTGAGGTACACCTCAAGGCACTCGTGATAGACAAGCGCACCAACGCACAGAAAAATCAATCTGCAGCCGATGACTGGGGCCACAAAGCCGAGCAGATACTCGACAAGGACGACCACAATCAGGTATCTGCTGCCGATGGCGACAGACTGGCTAAAGAAGCACTGGCTCAACAGGCATCTGCGCAGCAGGCGGCTGACAGATATGCAGCAGAGGCTACCACACAGCAGGCGGTGCTCGACGGCATGGACAAAAAAGTAAAAGAACTGCATGACCTGATCGATGAGGCACAGAACCAATCTGAAGAACTGGCCGCTCGTGAGGAATCTGCAGAGGCTACTAAGGACATAAGCCGTGAACTATCTAGCGTAGGTGTGGACAATACCCACGACCTGATAGACAGGATGCGCCGCAAGACCGAAGAGTCTGAGCACATGGCACAGGCATATACCGAACTAGACAAAGCCAACACATCTACTAAAGATGAGATCAATAACCTTCTCGGACCTACCTCTGTAGCCGGCAGCGACGATGCACTCGCCGCTCTCAAAGCTAAAAGAGCAGCTAAAACCAATCCTAATGGCTGATAAATATAGAGTAACACCCGAGAAAGGAGATCAGTTCACATCGATACTGCTGATGGACTATCTGATCAATCGCAGTGGCGATCTGCCGATCATGATGGACGGTAGTTTTCGTACACTGGAGCCGCTGGTGGTGAAGCTGGCTGCTGCCGGATATGTGCGCACACCCGGACAGACAGAGAGCGGCAGGTCATATATCCCTACAGACAAGGGCAAGGATGCACTGGCTAAATTCATGCAGCGCTACAGCGAGTATCTGAAGATATACGATGTGTTCTGCGCGGTAGATCTGACAGAGGGCACTTTTGCTTTCGCAAAATTCTTTGACTTTGATACCGATGCTGCATGGGATGCATATCTCAATCAGGAAAACTGGGAAGACCTGCGTGTGGCCGTAGCTGAATACAAAAAAGTGGATCCGCTTGAGATCGTCTTTATGTCATTCCTCAACGAAAATCGTTTTGACTATAGCACTTCTACCTGGCAGTTTGATGTCAGCTCCGGTATAATATGGGAGCAGATGGAGCAGATATGCAATGCTGCACTGTCTGTAGAGCAGGTCAATCAGGGCGATGATACCGTGATGCCCGACATCATAACTCAGGGCGCCGAGATCACCGTCTCTCTGCTCAAGCAGGAAGAAGAGAACCGGGAGAATGAAGAGCAGGACGCAGCTGACGATCAGCAGGAGACCACTACTACCACTACTACGATCACCGAAGAAAACTACGTGTATCCGTCGGGTTATTATGATCCGTACTACGATCCGTACTATATCAGCCCACTCTGGTTGGGACTCTTGTTCCTGATCTGATAGAGGGTTAATTGATTGACAAATTTCGAGCCGCATATGTCACCTGATGTGATCTATGCGGTTTGTTTTTTTATAACAAATGCCATGTGATACGTGGTCAATGATCCGTTGAGTCTTTCAACTCAGTTATAATACCATTCAGCGTGGTTTTTGCCATCATTTCGTATCCTTTTGAGTTGTGATGTCCATCTGTTTTCAAGTAGTAATCATCAGAAGTGCTGCCGCTTCTGTCTATGTATGAGTGATAGGCTGGCATGAGATCGACTACTTTTATCTGGGGATCTGCAGCTAAATATTTAATGATAGGAGTGAAGTCGTAGCCATAGGTGTTCTCATCTAATTCTCTTTTTTGAGGGTGAAAGATGATGAACAGCTTGATGTTGTTTTGATGGCAGAGAGCAGCGTATTCTTTAAATAGATCTTCCACGCTTTTATTTATTCTGCCCTTTTCAATATCGGCTGCGTTGGACTTCAGTAATTGCTCATCATATCCCGCAAGTCTGAAAAATATTCTGCTCACATAGCTGATAGCATATAGTGGTTCCCACCACGGAGCCATTGTAGTCTGGCCCTTTTTAAATCGCTCCATCCCGCCACGTATCAGTACGTCTGACATCAGATCGCCCGATCCGACTGATTGTATCACGATATCGGGTTTGTAAATTAATAGATGGTCCCTTAGGTTTATATAGTTGATAAATGGGTCGCAACCGCAGGTGCCGGCATTCATGATATCGATAGGATCGCCACTGAGGCTGAGCATCTTCCTCATCAGTGCCACATAGCTCGAATCATATGGCGCACCGTCGCCTTCGGTAAATGAATCTCCCAATGCCAATATCCTCTTCTCGTGTGGCTTTTTGTCACGGTTCCATTCATTGTCACTGAAGCCCAGTGAATTTGTGTTTCGCAGATATTTGTATTCAGGTTTAGTGAGCCAGTGTGGCTCATTCGCAGGCCAAACATGGTATGGATTATCTGTGGGCTGGGTATACGGGCTTGCGTAGCCACCCGATATCTTCTCCATGTAAGTTTTATAGGATCCTGATATACTTAGAAATGCCTCTGCAATAAAGAGCGCGAAGATGACTGAGCAAAGTATCAAAAAGGCGTTCCTGATGGCAGGAGGTGCATATCTGCTGAATAATGTATAGATTAGGAATAGACAGGCAGCTATATATGCATAAACCATGAGGTGGCTATGCCATTTGACGAACGCGAAGCTGACCAGAGTATACCAATGCCATTCCCAAATAAAGTAAGCCCCTAAAAGAAATGCAGCCGATAGCATGATCACCGATCTGATCCCGGAGAAATAACTGTTCATTAGTTGTGATTGTATAAGGCCTGTCCGATGTTTTATGCTAAAGGACTAATTTATCAATTAAATCTGAGCAATTCATATTAAGCCATTCATCTGAGGTGTTTTGAAGGGGTATCACACTATCCACAATTCGGGGAAAATCTGATCGATCGATTTACGCCCAAAAAGATTAACATTACATCATAAATACATACTGTGGATCTTTTTAATGATAAGTTTCAATTGCACCTAAAACGCCCTCTGGCTATTTTTGACCTCGAAACCACAGGCGTGGATTTCGTAAAAGACAGGATTGTAGAACTGAGCATCATTCGCATCAATCCTGACCAGAGCCGCGAGCAGAAGACCATGCGTCTCAACCCCACCATTCCCATACCTATCGAATCATCGCAGGTGCATGGCATCTATGACGAAGATGTAGCCATGAGCCCTACATTCAAAGAGGTGGCCAAAGAACTTTTTGACTTTCTCGACCCATGCGACTTCGCGGGCTTCAATAGCAATCGTTTTGACATACCTGTTTTTCTCGAAGAGTTCATTCGTGCAGGTTTCTGGATGGATATCGAGAGCCGCAATCTTATCGATATCTATCGCATCTATACCCTGCTCGAAAAACGCGATCTCACCACAGCATATAAATTCTACTGCGGCAAGGACCTCTCTAATGCACACAGCGCAGCGGCAGATACCGAGGCCACGATGGAGGTGATGTTGGCACAGCTGCAGCGCTATCCCGATGATCTGAAGAATGACATGAACTTCCTGCATAATGTCAGCAATGACGAGCGCTATCTGGACAGCGGCAGAAGGTTTGTATATCAAAACGGCAAGCCGACCTTCAATTTCGGAAAGAATAAAGGCAAAAGCGTAGAGGCCGTGCTCAAAGAAGAGCCAAGCTATTACAACTGGATGCTGAACGGCGATTTTCCGGAGCATACCAAACAGAAATTTCGCGAGATCAAGGCTGCTCTCGGTAAATAATTTATTTTTTGTGAAAGATTTGACCTGGCCATGACAATGCGGACCGGTATTATATCATAATGTGCTATTTTCGTATCCTGAAATGTAGATATTGATGAAAAGAAATGTGCTTCTGAACCTTTGCCTGATACTGCTGGCTGTGAATGTGTTTGCTGATGGCGTCACACAGGATGTAGATAAGGTTTTCAACCTTGAGTTTCCGGCTGCTCCCCGCACAGGCAATATGCCCGGGGTGAGAGACTTTCTGTATATGACCGATAGCTGCAGCTATATGGTGCGTATGACGCCCATGACCAAACAGGACGCGATCAAAGACTCCGCCTCGCTATCGGCTTTCTATGGCGGCACGGTCAAGGGTATCATTCGCGCCAGCAGTGGTACATTGCTAGGCAGCAAACCTGTGGACATTCAGGGCATTCAGGGTTTTGAGCTGGACTACGTACAGGGCGGACGCGGGCATCTGGTGGCCGTCACATCGCGGATATTGCTTACTCAGGGGCATCTGATCGTTTATACATTCACTGCGCCCTTTGAGCATGCCTCAGCGATGCAGCATTTGAAAAAACATTTTTTCGAATCTTTCAGCCTCGATAAAGAACAGCTCGATCATATCAATGCAACCGATACAACGACGGCTAAAGTACAGACAGCTACACCGATCTTTGATTCGGTGACGGCTCAAACTCCCAAGCCAAAGATGGAATTGGTCAATCCATCCACACTTCATTTTATAATTAGTTTTGCTATCTGTATATTAGTGCTGGCAGGGATATTGTATCTCATTGTGCGTTTGAAAAAAAGAGCTGCCACAAAGAAGTAGAAGATCATTTTCACAAATCAAAATCATTCAGATGAAAAGACTCGGCATCATCGCGCTGCTGGCAGCCATTATCACAAGTGCATGCATGCCTACCGGCAAAAAACGATGTGTGGCAGAACGGGATGCGAGCATTCCGCAGTATAACGCTGTTCAATCCGGCGGTGTGAAGATGATACCTGTGATGGGTGGCAAATACAAGGTCTGGACCAAGAAGGTCGGCGATGGCAAGATCAAAGTGCTGCTGCTGCATGGCGGGCCGGGCCTCACACACGAGTATTTCGAATGCATGGAGAGTTTCTTTCCGCAGGCAGGCATTGAATTTTATTATTACGATCAGCTGGGGTCACATTATTCAGATCATCCTACAGACACAGCGCTGTGGAGTGTGGAGCGATTTACCGATGAGGTAGAAGAAGTGCGCAAGGGGCTCGGCCTCGATAGTTTCTATCTGCTGGGCCACTCTTGGGGCGGTATGCTGACCATAGAGTATGCGGCGAAATATCCCGATCATCTCCAGGGGGCCATTTCCAGTCATATCGAGGTGTCAGCGACACTGAGGTAGGATAGTGTACCTGATTGGCCTCAGAAGCGAATACCGGAGAGATCGTAGCGCTCAGATTGGCACCGAGGCCTTTCCATATTTCATAATCGACGAAAATATTAAAGCGTGTAGGCAGCCATATTTTGAATGTTCCTGACTCTGTGGCTTTAAAATTAGCCGGTTTGCTGGCCAGCACACTGTCAAAAGATGCTACACTGGTGATCCCGGAATGTTTGATATCCCAGCCCTGAATATCAGCAGAATAACTGCTCACATCACCCGGCCTTGCGAATTTGACCCGGCCTATATCGATCACGGAAAATCCTATAGCCAGTTTGTATTTATTGACACTCTGCAGGTACCACTCCTTGCAGTCTGAGGTATATTTGTATTTATCTTTATTAGGCCTCCATTCATATACTATGCCCAGATCGGCTGCAAAGGAAACAGGGCTCTTGCCATTCATGATATTTTGAAACAGGTTCTGTGTGGAGTTATTAGATATCACCGTGCTGTGTCCGTAGCTTATATCAGAATGATTGATATCCAGTGTATCATAATTGCGGAATTTATAATCAATATTTTTTGAAGAAATAAAAACACCTGCTATACCAAAGATAAATTTGCCGGTCACACCCGCTTTGATCATATGCGGTCCCTGATCAAATAGCACTCTGGAATAGGTAGCTCCGAAATCTGCCCATGCCAATCCTGTGGCAGAAAAATTTTGATTTTTGAGGCTCTGATAGTTGAATGGCTGAATGGAATCAGCTTTGCTACCGATACCGTAATAGGCTATACGCGCAAACTGCTGGCTGACCCCGTCGATATTGAAGATCGAGTTCATATGCCATGCCACCGCTATGGCATTTTTATTGCTTTTGTCCTTACCCCAGCCAAACATAAAGGACAATGGACCCTGCACCTGTAGACCCATGAATGCCTTTTTTGCATTGCCATTGAGCCTCTCCGTGAGGTGATCTGATTGAAAATTCGGATCATTAAAAAGATTGTGATTGGTCAGTGTCTTTGTGTCCAATCCTATGTAGTTATTCTCAAGTCCGAATCCCAGCGATACCAGATTCATGTCAAACTTGAATGGATTGTCTGCTATGGCAGGATTGTAACTGACATTAGTGACACCGCCGAACTGGCTGGCTTTCAGCACTTCATTGACCTGTGCCCGGCTGCTTAGGCAGACGAACAAGACAGCGATGAATGCAAATTTTTTGAAGTAATAATGGATCATAAGTGGATGGTTTAGTTATGAAATATCACGTTGTCAACGTTATCCTGCCACAAGATAGAAATTTGGCAACATTAATAGAAGTTGATTATATGATTTTGCTCAATTATAATTAAAGCAATATATCTATCAGCAAAATCACCTGTTGCTGATCAACTAAATGGTTGACCAATGATCAGAACAAGTGGCTCACTAAGCCATCTCTGAGCTTCGGTTCAAACCAGGTAGATTTTGGCGGCATCACATTGCCCGAGTCGGCTATATCCATGAGCTGCTGCAATGAAACCGGAAAAAGTGCAAAAGCTACAGCCATCTCGCCGCTATCCACTCTTTTGGCTAGCTGACCGAGGCCCCTGATACCACCCACGAAATCTATGCGTGTATCTGTACGCGGATCAGCTATTCCCAGCAATGGCGACAGGATATTATTCTGCAGGATGGTCACATCGAGTACTCCGATCGGATCCTCAGTATATGAAGTATTTATTGCCCTGAGGCGGTACCATTGCCTGTCCAGATACATACCGAGATCATGAAGCTGTGCGGGTTTTGCATGGTCGCTATCTGTTTTGCTTATCTCAAAATTCTGAGATATTTTTTTGAGTAATTCTTTGCTCAAGCCATTAAGATCCTTGACCACCCGGTTATAATCCATGATGGCCAATTCATCAGCAGGAAATAGCACCGACAAAAAGAAATTGTATTCTTCTTTGCCAGTATGTGATGGACTTTGCGCTTGTAGTTTCTTTCCAACCTTAGCCGCAGAAGCCGCACGATGGTGTCCGTCGGCTATATAGGTACATGCTATCTCATTTTGAAAGGCACTACATATCGTTTCAATATCATTGGCCTCATCTACCACCCAGAGCGAATGATGTATCCCGTCCTCAGAGGTGAAATCATTGACCGGAGCGGCAGAGGTCACCTTTGCTATCACTGACTTGACTGTGGCATTAGGCGCATAGGTCAGAAATATCGGACCCACATGCGCCTTCACAGCTTCCATATGCTCTATGCGGTCCAGCTCCTTCTCCGGGCGGGTGAACTCATGTTTCTTGATCACATCATTGAAATAATCTTCCACCGAACTGCAAGCCACAAGCCCCACCTGACGCCTGCCATCCATGGTTTGCGCATAGACATAGAGACATGGTTTTTCATCCTGTTTCAGCGTACCGTTTTGTATCAAGCTCTGAAAATTCTCCGCCGCCTTTTGATACACCGCAGGAGAATGCACATCAGTACCAGCTGGCAGATCGATCTCCGCGCGGCTCACATGCAGAAAGGAATAAGGATTGCCCGCAGCCATCTCTGCCGCCTCGGCGGTATTCATCACATCGTAGGGCAGTGTCGCCACACGCGATGCCAGTTCTGATGTCGGTCTCAATGCTCTGAAGGGTCTGATTATAGCCATGATGTCTGTTTATTTCTATTGCAATATTAAATTTTAAAGGACAAGGTCAGAAGAAAAATTTGAAAACCCGATTTCTTACAAAAAGCTTTATTCACACAATAATTGCAAAATTAGCAAACCAAACCCAAATTTCAAACCCCACCTTCCCCGAATTGTTTTACGACATACAAAAAAGCTCCTCCCCAAGTTTTGGACACTATAAAAGGAAGGCCAAATCATGTTCAGACCAAAATTTCATGATAGCATTGCTATCACATTCCCCCCAAAGCACACCGTCATTACGAACAATTTTTCCCCTAAAAAATAAACATGATAAAATTGTGTAGTAATCCGGAACGAAGAATAAGCCCCTCAGTAGCGAAGTGAATCCCCACTATCCATAGTCTTGGCAAATAAGAAAAGCGCTGTACATAGTCAGACAGGCTAGCCTGCGCGATGGCGACTAAGCACCCACCAAAGGAATGCATCACAAGAAGTTTTAGCTATTTTAGTGATATGAAGATTATTTTCCTTTGGGTTCTCCCTTTTATATTTTTCAATTCAGCAATTAAATATCCGGTCACTAAATATAAAGTAAAAACAAAGACTGAATATTATGCAAACACAGACACTGCAAAAGCTGTATTTGATTATGAATATGACAGCCTTGGAAGGTTAAAGTCAATTAACAGAGGAGAGAAATTCTCTACTATTTACAGATACGCTGATGATACTGTCTATTGCTATCATATCTCCCCCGATAGTACGAAGGTTACTATCCATAAGCTGAATTCAACTGGTCATGTAACATCAGAGGATGGAGTTGCCTTTTACAATTACGATAGAAATGGTAATCTGAAGAAAAGAGAAATACCTAATTACTTGATTGCCCGATATTATAGCTCAAGAGGTAACACCTCCAAACTCATTCAAAAGGAGAAAGGAATACCCACTACAAAGAAAATTTTCACCTATTATGATCTTAATGAAACCAGAGATTACGGAATTACTATGTTTGGCTCTGTTAACTGCAAATTAGCAAAAACAGAGTATTCAACTCTGCGAGGAAGGTTTAAAGTCAAGAAATCACAGCTATAAAACAGACCCGAAAACTTTTGCCGTAAAGGAAACCACTAAAATATCCCATGAAAAATTCATCCCTCTAAAATTATACATCACCTATGAGTTTGACTCATTAGGTCGGATAACCAAAGAGATAAGTGAGGATGCCAGATGGGGTAAAAAAAATGCTTTGATAACATTGTACACCTATTTTTAGCCCAAAACAGCATCAATAAGCAAAGAAGAATAACCAACCGCTCTAGTTACTTTGCCCGATACAATCAAACAAATCATAGAAAGTACCTATCGTATGAGATTCATAAATTTAATAGTTCTCTTCTTGTTTTTCTGCAGCCTTCCCTGCCACTCAAAAGACGTTGAAAAATTACTACAAACAACGGTGAGCCTGATGAATAAATCGGATTACACTATTAAAACTATGATGGGAATAAATCGCACTGAACTCATTGATTCCAATATACCTGATTCCCAAATAATAACTTATAAAATGGATGGATGTGATAGCATCAAGCTATTTCTCTACAAGGACAGGACTGTTCAAATTGATTTGTTTTTCAAGAAAAATAGATCTCCGATTTTAAAAATTAAGCTTAGTCATTTGTTTGAACGGATACAGAGATCATACTGGATTTACAACGATAAAGAGATATCAACTACAACAAAACGAACACATCGTTATTCTATACAACTTTTTCACTCTGGACGTTATTGCAAAGTACAGATTAATACCTTTGTTCTTTCTGGTATGTAAGTCAATTTCATCACAGTTGATCGGCTATGCCGAGCAACATACATATGCCCCGTGGCTTCGCCACAAACACAAACAATACTATTTGCAGACAATTCCTGAATAGCACCCCACTCCCCCTTTCTCCAAACAAATGTTAATTTTTAAAACCCAAGTCAGGAACTGCTGTTTCCCTCGTATGTATCTATACACTAAATCAATTAAAATGAGATATTCGATCATCCTGCTGGCAGTGCTCACCATATCACTCCAGTCCTGCGGACAAAGCAAACCCACCACCACTTCAGAAACAACAAAAACCAATAAGACCATGGACACAACAGGCAAAAAGACAGACGAAGAATGGAAGAAGACCCTAACGTCTGACCAATACTATGTGCTCCGCGAAAAAGGCACAGAGCGCGCCTACACAGGCAAACTCTATTTGACCAAAGACAAGGGCATCTATAAATGTGCAGCCTGCGGCAATGAACTTTTCACCTCCGACATGAAGTTTGATTCGCACTGCGGCTGGCCCAGCTTCGACCGCGAGATCAAGGGTGGCAAGATCATTACCCAGACAGATACGAGTTTTGGTACCATCAGGACGGAGATCATGTGTGCCAAATGCGGGAGCCATTTAGGGCATATATTTGACGATGGACCCACCGAGACCGGCAAACGCTACTGTGTCAACTCTGTCTCTCTCGAATTCATTCCCGAAGATTCAGCAACCAAAAAATAATAACAGATATTCATTATGGAGGCGCAATATTTTGCGCCTTTTTTGTTGTGTCATACTTGTGTTGTTATGACATGCTGATAAATTATACTGCACAGATTCAAAAAAAATCTGTTTTTTGTGGCAGCTAATCCAATATCTGCGTGTCATTCAAAATAGATATTCATACTCATATCATTCCTGAGCACCTGCCCCGCTGGAGCCAGAAATTCGGCTACGGTGGCTTCATACATCTGGAGCATCACAAGACCTGCTGTGCGCGGATGATGAAAGATGATGAGTTTTTCAGAGAGATCCAGTCCAACTGCTGGGACCCCGATGTGCGGATGAAAGAATGCGATCATCATCATATCGATGTACAGGTACTTTCTACCATTCCCGTGCTGTTCAGCTACTGGGCCAAACCTAAAGACTGTCTGGATGTATCGCGATTTCTGAATGACCATATCGCATCAGTGGTAGAGCGCTATCCGCAGCGTTTTGTTGGTCTGGGGACGATCCCTATGCATTCTGCTGATCTCGCCATCAAAGAAATAGAACGCTGCAAAAAGATAGGGCTCAAAGGTATCGAGATCGGTTCAAATATCAACGATATCAATCTCAACGAGCCGCAGTTCTTTCCGATATATGAAGCCGCAGAACAGCTCGATATGGCGGTATTCGTGCACCCCTGGAATATGATGGGCACCAAGAGCATGGACAAATACTGGCTGCCATGGCTGGTCGGTATGCCGGCAGAAACATCACGCGCTATTTGCTCCATGATATTCGGCGGCGTGTTTGAGCGCTTCAAGAGTTTGAAAGTGGCCTTTGCGCATGGCGGCGGTTCATTTCCGTCTACGATCGGCCGCATCGAGCAGGGCTACAGAGTACGCCCCGACCTCACCGCCCTCGATAACGATGTAAATCCCCGTGATTATCTCGGCAAATTTTATGTAGACTCACTCATACACGATGCCAGTTTCCTTCAGTTCGTGATAAACCTATTGGGCGAAGACCGCGTGATGATAGGCAGTGACTATCCATTCCCATTGGGCGAAGATATGCCCGGCGAGATTATCACCGATCTCAAAGTTTCCAAAACTATAAAGGATAAACTCAATTATAAGAATGCGCTCGAATGGCTGGGAATGAAAGAGACGCATTTCAAAGGATAAGAACACAAGAAATACAGATCATGCAGTTTGAAAATACACTAGCCTTCGCAAAAAAGATAGATAAAAATGATCCCCTGAGGTCATTTCGCAAAGAGTTTTATATACCTAAAATTAACGGCAAAGAATCCATCTATCTCTGCGGTAATTCACTCGGCCTGCAACCGAGATCTGTCGAAAAGCATGTCATGACCGAGATAGAAGATTGGCGCAAGTATGGCGTAGAGGGCCATCTCCACGCCCGCAATCCCTGGCTGTATTATCATCATCTATTTACAAAGCCGCTTTGCGATCTGACCGGTGCTAAAAAAAACGAAGTAGTCTGCATGAATAACCTCACAGTGAACCTCAACCTAATGATGGTCACATTCTACAGACCGAAGAGCAGGAAAACTAAGATCGTAATCGAGGGCAGCGCTTTCCCTTCTGACTATTATGCAGTAGAGCAGCAGATCCGGTTTCATGGTCTGGATCCGAAAAAAAACATCATAGAACTGCTCCCTAGAAAGGGCGAAGTGACCCTGCGCACAGAGGATATCATCGCCACATTAGAGAAGCACAAAGATGAAATAGCGCTCGTGCTGCTTGGCGCGGTCAACTACTACTCAGGCCAGTTTTTTGACATCAAAAAGATCAGCAAAGCCTGTCAGAAAAACGACCTCACTCTCGGCCTGGACCTGGCACATGCCATCGGCAATGTGGAACTAAAACTGCATGACTGGAAGGTGGACTTTGCCACCTGGTGCTCCTATAAATATCTCAACTCAGGCCCAGGTGCCGTGAGTGGCGTATTCATACATGACAAGTATGCCAAAAGACCCGATCTGCCACGATTCGCAGGCTGGTGGGGCAATGACGAAAAGACCCGTTTCAAAATGGAGAAGCACTTCGTGCCCAAAGAAGGCGCCGCAGGCTGGCAGATGAGCAATGCTCCCATCATGAATATGGCTGCACACAAGGCTTCTCTAGAACTTTTTGAGAAAGCCGGATTTGAAAATCTCCTTGCGAAAAGCAAACTGCTCACCGGTTATTTAGATTGGCTGCTGCGATCTCAATTATCCATTACTAATTGTCAATTGTCAATTATCACTCCCTCATCTCCCTCTGAGCGCGGCTGCCAGATCTCTCTGCAAACACAAAAAGACGGCAGGAAGATATTTGATCGGCTGACCAAAGCCTGCGTGATAGCAGACTGGCGCGAACCCGATGTGATCAGAGTGGCTCCGGTGCCATTATACAATTCCTTTGAGGATGTATGGCAGTTTGCGCAGCTACTCAGCGCATAGAGCTACATTCCGCAGAAATCTTTCTTGTATTTAGAACCCGATAAAGTTTGAGGGTTTTGATATATGGCAAATATTTGCTATGTTTGCGTCGGATAAATTGAATCCTATTTTGCAACCTAAAATGAAATAAGCCACCCCTACCGATCAAATCACACCGAAAGCCCGAAAGCCCTTTGGATCAATATACGGGCTATAGCAGATGCATGCTCATGAGTGATACGTTCTCGCAGAAATTGGAAGACGTCTATTTGTAAAATAATGAAATCAATGTAATCATGAAAAATCTTTTAAAACTTTCTTTGGCCTTTCTCGCAGTGGTCCTCATAGGGATGAGTGCAAATGCTCAGTCCTTTACTATCACAAACGGCGGCGGATGTAGCAGTGGCAACAGCAATAGTATAAATGTAGGTCCGGGTGCTGGTGGCGGCAACATTTATCCTGTTGGGACATCTGGGAGCTGTGAGATAGTAAATCTCACTGGCCCCCTCGTTAACCAATACACTTTGTGGAAACTAGTAAGTGGGTCATGGACTTCCGCAAGTTCTCCTAATGTTAGTGTCAAATCTTTTACAGGTTTGGCACCAGGCACATACAAAGTAACAGGGCAATTCCCACAGCAAGTTTCAAGTGCATGCCCGGGAGGCTATATAAAAATTGACAACTACCTAGGTCAATGGATAGGATATGGTGGTAATTACGGTGCTACTGAGACCTCAAATACCATCTCTATAGGTGCGCCATCTACTGCTGATATTAAATTTACTTTTGTAAAAGATGCAGAATATACCGGGCCCCATTCTCCTGCAAATGCTTCTAATTTTGACCCCACTGGAGATGTAACTATCAACACTACGGGAACCTCAGTTGCAATAACTGCTTATCAGGTTGACGGATGGGAGTATGATCAATATGGCAACTACCTTAACTGGTGGGGAACTGGTTGGATTAGTGGCCAAGCCCCCACTACATTGGATCTTAGCCGATTGTTATTCCATCTAGGAGCAGGAGTTTATCCAAACTGGGTTACAGGTCACCAATATCAAGTTCAGTTCTGTATAAGTGATAACCCCTGCGGCACTCCTACCTATGAGCAGGTTTTTGTACCTTTCTACATATGCCCGTCGGGAGATGGTTGTGAGATGACTGATGTTAACACACCTATAAGTATATCTCCTAACCCGGCAAGCGCTAGTTTCAGGTTAAATAATGTCCTTTTCACACCCGGCACAGAATATCATCTCACCCTCACAGATATGAGTGGCAGAGTGGTAAGGGAGTATAACAATGTATCAGAGCAAGCGCAAACTTACAATATATCCGATATTTCCACAGGCCTTTATGTAGCTAGTTTATGGAATGGTACAGCAAAAGTATTTACAAATAAACTATCAATTGCTAAATAACAATTGCCAATTAATCAATCAAAACCAATAGCGTAATAAGGATGGTCTTATTGCGTTATTGGTTTTTTCTTCTTCCGAAGACCAAAGTATTAAGTTACATGCGTAAGCTTATTTATCATATCACTTCCTGCCTTTTTAAGTCCCCTTTGGGTGTTTGGGGGCTTGCCTTTTTAAGCCCCCTCTGGGGCTTTGGGGGCTTTGCTTCTGCTCAGACTAATCTTGTCCCCAATCCTTCTTTTGAGATACTTTCCTCCTGTCCTACTAGCACAGGCCAGATTACGCTGGCTACTGGTTGGTTTGCTCCTACTTATACTTATGCAGATGTATTTAATACTTGTGCTGCTCTCTCCAAAGTAGGAGTTCCATTGAATGATCCACTTACAGGTGGTGGAAGTGCGAGTTTTAAATATCCCAAAGATGGGAATGGTTATGCAGGAATCATAACTTATCAAGGACAATATGGCTTTAATATCCCTTGGCTGGAAAGGGGGTATCTTGAAGCAAGATTAAATCAGACATTGATTATTGGTAAGCAGTATTATATCTGCTTTTTTGTTTCTCCGGGGAATACTAATTGTACGTTGGACTCTGCGCCTTGTTATACAGATGCTATTGGATTGGCGCTGACACAGCAACTCATAGACAGCGTCGTTAATCATATTCACATAAACTATCAAGAGCCACTTGGCTTGAAGCCCGCCATAGAACATAGGGGGAGCATACTGAATGATACAAGCGTATGGTATCAGATTAGCGGCGGCTACCGGGGAAACGGGGAAAACTATGTCATCATCGGAAACTTTGAGACAGATGCAAATACAATAGGTAGCAATTTCTGTTATAGTAACTATTGCGGACCTATGTTGAGTTTTGATTATATAGATGAAGTAGGTATCTATGAGTACGACCCACTGCCCGATACAATACTTTTATGCACAGGGCAGAATGTGCGATTGGGTCATAGCTTTCTTGACGCGACTTACCTGTGGAGTACAGGCAGCACAGATAGTGTGATAGTAGTAGATAAGCCAGGTAAGTATATCATTAACACCGGCATAGGCGGCTGCCAGCTATCAGACACTGTACTGATCATAGACCCGGCAGCGGGCATGGCTGATATGCCACATGATACTACAGCTTGTCTGCCCCTCATCCTGTCTGTACCCATACCTGGCAGCTATACATGGTCAGACAGCAGCCATGCAGATACCATCAGCATCAGCACAACGGGAGAGTATGGCGTGACAGTGACCAATGTATGCGGGGTGTACAGCAGGAGTATTGAGGTTACGGGCCGCCCCTGCGACTGCCATGTATATATGCCCAATGCATTCAGCCCCAATGACGACGGTATCAATGACACCCTACAGCCATTTGTGGCCTGCGATTTCCCCATATACTCTGTACGGTGCATAATAGCAGATAGGTGGGGCGAGATAGTATATGAGAATGACAGCCCGGACATAGACAATGTAAAGTGGGACGGCTCATATCGTGGCAAGATGCTCGAATCAGGCATATATATCATACTCTGGGAGTACTGCTATATGGAAGATGGCACCTCACACTGCACGACCAAAAAAGGGAGCATAACATTTATCAGATAAAAATGAAAAAGGTTATAATTGGTATCATCGGCATTTATGCCTGTATCTCGCTTACAGCTCAGCAGGTAGTCTGTGGCAGTATCATAAAAAGTAATGAAGAAAATAAACGACGGGCTAGACTTGATAGTACTATAGCATATCATCTCTACAGAGGCGATTATAAGCTCGACAGTACAGGCATTACCATTCCTATCGTAGTCCATATAGTATGGCAGAATGATAATGAAAACCTCACCGATGCGCTCATTATGTCACAGATAGATGCTTTGAATAGAGATTATAATGCACTTAATAGTGACATCCAGTATGTACCTGATGAGTTTAAGCCTGTGATAGGAAATGTCGGTATACATTTTTGTCTCGCCGCTAAGGATCCTCAGGGAAACCCTACTACTGGGATCGTCAGGCAACAAACAAGCCAGCCTGATATGGGGTTAAGCTCGGATTTGTTTTATACATCTCTCGGTGGCAGTGATGCTTGGGATGTAAATAGATATATGAATATTTGGGTAGCCAACACAGGTCAATATATTGCTGGGTATGGCATATATCCCTGGTCCGACTCTGCCGGAAGGTCCGGACTGGTGGTCAACTCTCCTTTCTTTGGTATCAATGGAGGTCCGCAATATGGTTTGGGCAGGGTTTGCGTGCATGAGGTCGGGCATTATTTGGGGCTTATCCATCTGTGGGGTGATGTTTATGACTGCTCGGTAAGCGATCGAGTATCAGATACGCCGCCGCAAAGCGGACCATATTATGGCTGTCCGTCTTATCCGGAATATGGGTGCGGGGGGAGTACAATGTTTATGAATTTTATGGATTATGTAGATGACCAGTGCATGCTTTTATTTACCGAAGGCCAAAAGGCACGAATGGTTGTCTGCTTAAATACATATAGAGCAGGACTTATTAATTCAAATGCCCAATGTCTTGTCCCTAGTCAGTCAAATGACCTGAACGCGAAAATTTATCCAAACCCAGGTACAGGTATATTTACCGTAGCATTTGCTACTCCGCCTATGAACCTATTGACATATTCGGTTTATAATGAAATGGGAGAATTGATTTTGACAAATGCAGAGCTTGCGAATAAGGATATAAGCTTTGATATGACCGGATATTCGGCTGGAGTTTATATGTTCATTGTCAAGGAAAATGGTATTACCGTATTCAAAACAAAGGTGCTAAAGGAACAATAGAATTTAATTTCTTTATCCATTCATCGGTGATCAGTGACCAAAATGGGATTGATATTGTTGCTGCCTAAAAAAGGCTATTAACAAGTGAACTCTCTGTCAGAAATTTGTTGTGAATTGGTTCATCGCAATAATGCGTACCTGGATTGATGTAAAGAAAGTATTTTGAGCGCAAAGTATTCATCATCTCGGTAGCCGTATGCTTTTCGTTTCAGAACTTTAATTTTGTTATTAAATC
>CAIXBT010000219.1 GCA_903917755.1 uncultured Bacteroidota bacterium | reverse complement strand
TGGGGCGACCATTTGGCCTATGAGAGTATCTATCTGAAAGGCAAAAATAAGCCTCAACCCACACAGCCTGACGTGGCTCCTGTAGTGAAAAAAGATACTGTAATACCAAAACCAATAGCTGTGAAACCGGCAGTGGAGACAGTCAAGCCCCAAGTTACAGAGAATTACATAGATACTGCCGATGCAGAACCGATCCTGTCGCATTACAAATCAGATTTTGCGCTGCTGCCAAAACAAAAATTCACAAAGGAAATTCAAAGTACTTCATCTCAGCCTGCACTATCGCAACTGAGTCCCTCAGCCATACGCACTATCCCCCCTCCTGTCGCTCCTCTCAAAGAAACACCTAAGCCTGTTACTCCCGTTACCAATACAGTAGTTCCTGTCAAAAAAGAAGCACCAAAGCCTGTTACTCCTGTTACCAATACAGTCGCCCCTGTCAAAGAAGAAGCACTTAAGCCCGTTACTCCGGTTACCAATACAGTTCCTGTCAAAGAAACACCAAAGCCTGTTACTCCGGTTACCAATACGGTGTCGAAACCTGATCAAAATATCAGTGATGAGACACCTAAACCCCGTACAGACATTATTCCAAAACATATATCTAAACCAGTACAAGAAGAACCCAAACAGATCACGCCCCCTGCGCCAGATAGCAGCATAGCCGTGAAACCGCAGATCATTGAAGATACATTGAGACAAAAGCATGCAGCTGTGCATATCGATACACTTCGTCCCGAATTTTCTCCGATCAACTCATCAGACAAACCTACAATGACTCTTGAGTCTAAAGTTGATACTACTATCAATAGACCCACTAAGATGGTCAACATGGACCCGCTCGCCAGCTACAAATCAGACTCGGGCTTTGTGGCAAAATCAGTTCAGATCAAAGATATCCCTATAGCTGAATACAAAAACAAACCTAAATATCTGATACCGGTAGATTCGGTAACGCGCATCAAAGGCGAATTTTATCTGATCCGGGCCAGACAGGTACTTGAGAAAGGGGATTTCAAAACGGGAGATAAATACCTGCGAAAAAGCCTCGACCTCAACCCCAATAATGCTCAGTCATGGATGCTGCATGCAGATCTGTTTCTCACTATGGGGCTAGCCGATCAGGCGCTCAAAGAATACATCATTTCGGGCGAGATAGACTCTACCAATCCCAAAATATTCTACAATATAGCCTTGCTATATACTAAGGCTAGCAATAACCAGAAGGCTTATAAATATTTCTCCAGAGCCATCGAGACAAACGCCAAATATCTCCAGGCATATATGGGCCGTGCATCACTACTCATGGATGAACGTGACTATGAAGGTGCCATACAGGATTATGACAGGGTGCTGACCGCAAATAAATATTACTCACCTGCATTCAAAGCCAGAGGCCTGGCCAAAATGGAAGTGAGGAAATTCACAGAGGCCGTATCTGACTTCAATCAATATCTGGAAATAGAGGACCCGGATGGATTTGTGATCTATCAGCGGGGATTATCAAAGATATATTCCAACAATCTCCTGCAAGGATGCCTGGATCTCTCATCAGCAAATGAACTGGGATTCAAAGAGGCGGAAAAAGCCATTAAAAAATTCTGCGAATAGCTATTTTATTTTGCCTCGGCTACTTTCTTGAGTACCCATGGCTTTTTCATAAAACTGCTTGCATTTCTTTTCATAAACAAGACAGGGATAAGCCTTTTGACATACCAGATCAGTTTAGCCTGAAACGGATGGAAAATATGAAAGGTCCCATTGCCCGCTTCTGACAATATCTTTGCAGCCACATCGCTGGGCAGTATCGGAGTTTTCTTCAGTATCGCATTTCCCACAGCCACCGCATCTTCCGGTCCTCTGCCATGCTGCATGATATTCGTTCTGAAAAAAGTCGGCATCACCACACTCACATTGACCCCAAACGGCTTAAGCTCAGGATAGATGGACTCGGAGAACGCAATGACAGAAGCTTTGGTCACATTATACATGCTCATGTTGGGCATATTCGCTATGCCTGCCACAGAGGCAATACTGATGATGTGTCCGAAGCCCTGCTTCTTCATGACAGGTGCCGCTAAATACGAGCCATAGATCACAGCCATCTCGTTTATACCGACTATCCATTCCCAGTTTTCGAGAGAGTATTCATCAAACAATCCGCCGTCGCCTACTCCGGCATTATTGATCAGTACATCTATACCTCCGGTCTTGGAAATATAGTCTGCAAAAGCCTGTTTGTAGGCATCCTTTTTTGATACATCAAATGTATATTCCAGCGCCTTTCCGCCCAGAGACTCTATCTGTGCTTTGCTCTCCATCACATTCGGAGTGCTGATATCTGTGATACCGATGGTCCATCCGTCAGCAGCCAGAATAATTGATAGTGCGCGTCCGAGACCAGATCCGGCACCGGTTATGAAAGCTCTTTTAGCAGGAAACTTATCTGAAAGTTTTAAAGACATGTGTGTTGATTTTATATAGTTGGAATTAAATATAAAAAATACCCGGTATTAGCTCAATAAATTCCGCTGAATATTGGGTTATGCTCTTATTAAAGAGTCCTGATAGCTTTTAAAACTTGACAAATCTGTTTCTGGCAGTGCCTTCTGCACTCCTTACCTCTATCATATAGAGCCCAGAGCTGAGCATGCTGACATCTAACGCTGTAGTGAATTTTCCTTCCATTACTTTCTGTCCGTCCACATCATATATGGCTATAGTTTCAGGTCGCAGATCAGATACTTTTATTGACAATGACCCTGAAGCCGGATTAGGGAATATATGCACCTGAGAAGACTCGGTCACTGTGGCCACACCTGTACTAACACCACCTGTAGATACACTGCGAACCTTGGTGCATCCACCCGCATCTGTCACCGTCACGGTATAAGTGCCATTGCTCAAGCCAGTCACTAAACTATCCGTGCTGCCTGTACTCCATCTGATAGTGTATCCCGATCCTCCTGAGACAGATACTTTAACACTCGCAGTATGTGACCCTGTAGTCGCACTATCGGCAGTCAATGTGAGTACAAGATCATTTTCTGAAACATGAAAACGCGCAAAGAAGCCAAGCATATTAACGATGGCAGGTGTCACACAATCGAGATGGTTATAAACCCCGCCGTCGATAGCCTGTGCAGAGGTATCTCCGTGAGTGACGAAATAATTCAAGGCAAACAAACTGCTCTGATATATCACCTGCTCATCTGCCGTGCAATAGGTCATCTGAATAGGTGCAGTCGGCACCCAGGCATATACATCGTTATCTCTCAGATCGATCCGCAGTGGGTCATTGGCAGAGTCGCCATTATATCGTATCAACTGACTATCCACCACAAATGAATCGACATAATGTGGCATCAACAGGTCTATGGTATCAGTGCTATAGACACCATTATACAATGGAGGCAACATCGAATCCCAAGGGTGTGTCAGAAACTGAGGAATGCTGTCAAACAGATTTCCATACACACTCTGATAAGAAAAAACAAGATAAGGTATATAAGAAGGGTTAGCATAATAGTTGCTGGCCAGACCTGCCGCCTGTATGCCAGAGAGATTATATGGCCCAGAACCCGGTGCAGAAGCTGTGACCGTCAGCTGCCCTGAATAATTTTGCTGAATGGCACGATGTGTCGCCATACATGCATGACCCCCTTGTGAATATCCCGTGAGAAACAACTGCTGACTTAGTGGCACCTGATGATTCGCCGCAAAGGTTTTTGACGCAAAGATAAGATCTATGCCTGCCTGAGCCTCTGAACGGGCATGCATATATGGGTGAAATCCAGGGCTGACACCCAGACCCAGATAGTCAGGAGCGATAGCATAATATCCCTGCTCGGCCAGTATCATAGATATCAGCGACTCATAGTTCAGATTGCCGGGTACATCAAATTTCTGCAGCACCGTGCCATGATCATACATCGCGATAGCGAGCGGACAGGTGAATGAATCCGGCACTATCACGAGGCCCGAGGCTATTGTAGTATCTGTTTGTTTCGCATTCTGCGTAGAATAAATAAGTCTATAGCAACTGATCCCTGACGAACAAGTAAAAGGAATACCATTGGATGTGAAAATAGAATCTGTTTGAGTTTTGGTAAAATGCATCAGCAGACTATCAGAAAGCAAATGCTGTGCTGAAATACTTTGCGGAAGGCAGATCATTATCACAGCAAAACTTAAAAGTATTCTTCTCATCATGATTTATTGTTTTGTATAAATATCAAAAAAGTATCGTACATAAATTTAGATATTTAATACAAACAAGGCAAATCAGTCACATTCCTCGATTTCAGGATTGCTTTCTACTATTTCTCCAGCATTCAGAGCAGTATCCTTTGTTTTTTCTATTGCGATCTTCTTTAAAAAATACCGAAAGATCAATACAGAATTGGTGCAACAGATAATATAAGGAATGGAAAAGAGCAAAATGAACGGAACCGCAGTCACAGTTTCGAAAGCTATTGCCAATGCGGTAAAAACAAGAGCATATAGAGCCATCTCGGCAAAAAATAAATTATTGGAAACGGTGCCGTTTTCAAAATTCAGTTGTCCTCTTGACTCAAAACTGATGACCTGAATCAGGTTAATGACAGATAACAAAAACTGTATAAAAACATAGATCCCATATAGTACCAAAGCCACTAACATGAGCTCTGAATCCAGAAACATGAAGGACCCTCCCTTCATATCAAAAGAGAACAAAGCCGGTATTCCTAAAAAGATCACAGCTCCCGCTACCAGCGACAGTATGAACGACAGAAAGAATGCTTCATATAATTTCATGGTCAGTATGGGGTTTGGGATTGATGAGATAAAAAATGGAATAACTGAATGATAGAATAATACACACGATCACAGTGACCAGTATCGGCCTCGGATGATGAAAAGGATGTATCAGATCAATTAATGAGTCATGCAGCAGATGAAAAGGTCTCAGGAAAACATCCCAGCTATTCCATCGTAAAAAACGGCCCAGATACAATCCATATCCAGAACTCAGAAACAAAAGAAGCAGGCCCGCACTCAGTTTGAACGGAGAAAAATGATGACTCAGTTTATGATGCATATTGCGAACGGAAAGCAAGGTAAGTAGCAGGCCATGCCATGCGAAAGTACTGACGAGCAACACATCATACCACATAGGAATCGGCTCCCGATTTCTGAGATGAATAAGGTCGGTAATAATATATGGACCATTGGGCAGAAACAATACCCAGAGCCCGATAATGCTGAATGAAAGAATTTTTTTAGCCTGAATATCATGCTTCATAAATTCAATACTGAGGAGATATGGCATCCATGCGAGAATGAGATTCCAGATCAGAAATATATAAGATAAACTGAAGGAATAATACATTCTCGTCATCTCCATAGCTATACAAAACATCGTGAATACAGCCAATACCATTGTTATTTTTCTTTGTGTGTTCATATGGATCAGCGTATTGTGACAGGGCAATCGAGGTTATTATCTTTAATCATTTTTTCGACAGCATGGAGATTATTGGATTTACTCATACAGTGTGAAGGCCATTTATGACGTGCATAGTCTCGCTCCAGATACAGATATTCATACCATATCATGTTTCTGATCTCGTGTGCATATTCGTTTTGATCGGAGCTGCTACGGCCAAGAGACATAGACCCCGACTGCGATGTATCTGCATGTGCATGCAGAGTCTTTCCTTCCACTATATAATATTGAAACAACCTCGCCATATTAGTATGGCCCAGATCTGCCAGATAACGCTGATCTATCTCCATTGTCTTATCCGACTGAAACCAGTTAATATCAAAATCAGTGATGATAGAGTTCCAGTCGAATGGACAGGCTACTATCATAAACCCATATGCGATCCATGCATTCTTGCGAAAGAGAAACCAGTTATTCTTCGCATTTCTAATTTTGATAAAAGTAGTGAAAAGCCCTACTACACAGAGAAAGAGGTACACATACACGCCTATACGTTTATGCGTCATGCCATAATTACTGATGTACACCGTATTTCTGTATGCAGTAGAAATGACAAGAATAATATTTTGAGCGATCCAGATATAAGAGAGTTTTCTGAGCCAGTTGTTATGCTCATAAAAATTCAGATAGCCGCGGAAGTAAAACAAAATGATACTGACCGCCAGAATGATCGATGCTATGAGTGAATTAGTACCATTATGCAGGTACTGAGAGAAAGTAATGCCCGGAGGTGTAGCATGCAAAAAGCCGAGATAATAAATATCAATGCCGTTGACCAGTGCCAGCAGTCCATTCAGCATGATGAGCAGCAGCACACCGGTATATATGAGATTGGGCAGGGAGATCAGATTGCCGAGCATGGTTTTCACATGATCCTCCAGGGAGATAGGGATGAGTTCATCCGAAGTGTTTTGATCTGTCTTCTGAACGAAAGAAATGACTCTCTGCTTAAAAAATCCATACATCAATATGAACCCTCCCAAAGTAAAGAAACACCAGGGCAGCGATATGAAGTCGAAATTTATATTTGCTGCCAGCTGATCAAAAATAGGGTTGCCTGAACGATAGATAAAGAAGAATAACAGAAAGATCATAAAGGGAATAATCGCAAGCACTATCTTATGCAACAGATTTGCCCTGCCGTTATTCACATCAGGCGAATTGAGTCCGTTCATCAGATCAAGCGGCAAGTAAACTGCCATACTGATCCAGGAGTAGCAGGAATGAAAACAGGAAATAATAAAGGATGAATTTCTGTCAAAACTAACACCGGCCACTAGTACCAGTGATATCACATCTGCCACATAAGGCAGCGAGG
>CAIXBT010000218.1 GCA_903917755.1 uncultured Bacteroidota bacterium | reverse complement strand
GGGCAGCCTAGACTCTGTAGTACCATATGTATGCGGATACCCTTTCGTATACGGATTCAATGTACCTCTTCAGCTTTGCGGCTTAGGTTCGCTGCAGCAGCTGATCACAGGCAATACACCATATTCTGCGAGCATCGTATTCCCGGGCGACGGGCACGTGCCATGGGCTAGCAATGCAGCTAAATTCTATCGTGTAGATACACTGGTCACATCGTTCCTCTATGCAGAAGTGACAGGTACCGCACCGAGCAGCTGCGGCGCACTGCCGGCCGGCATTCAGAATATAAACAACGCTGACATCAGCATATTCCCTAACCCAGCGAGCAATGTGATCAACGTTCGTTCATCTGAGTTTATGACAAACATATCTCTGACTGATGAAATGGGCCGCATATTATCTCAATACAACGGCATCAACAGCCTTAGCTATCAGATCAACACGGCTAAACTGAGTTCAGGTATCTATTTCGTAAGAATAGAGAACGGACAAGGACAATCTGTAAGAAAAATAACCATCGAATAAGAATCAAAATTCTCACATCTGAAACCCCGTAGTTCCAACTGCGGGGTTTTTATTTTTAAGAAAATAGAGCAGTAAGACCATGTGATTTTCTCATGAAAAACATTTCAGATATTATAACTGAAAACATTAGATGAAAAATATTTTTTTGTTACCTTAGTTTTAAATAAAAAAACCAAAAATGAAATTAAAACTACTATTGCTCATTTGTATAGCGTGGGGCATACAGTCTGCAAACGCACAATGCGGTACAGGCTCACGTTATAAGGACTCTGTATTTGCCAGCTACACCATTTCGACAGTGACTTATTCCACTGTATATAACCAGCAAATGGATATATATCTGCCCGTGGGCGATACAGCATCTCTCAGGCCGGTATTAGTACTTGCACACGGAGGCAGTTTCACCGGTGGCGACAGAACCAATGACAATACCGTCACACAACTCTGCGCGGATTTCGCTCACAAAGGATTTGTAACTATTTCCATTGACTACAGATTGACATCAAACGGAAACCTACTGATCGCAGATTCAGCTATAGCCGAAGTACTCAGGGCAGTAGGTGACGGAAAAGCAGCGGTAAGATATCTCTACAAGGATGTCCTTACCAATGGCAATACGTATAAAATTGATACCAATAATATTTTCCTGGGTGGCAACTCTGCCGGAGCGGTACTCTTCATGCAGTATGCCTATATCACCACCATGAGCCAGCTCAATGCTAACTTTCAGGCCATCATCACTAATATCGGTGGCGGGCTGGAAGGTGTGAGCGGAAACCCCGGCTATTCGACCAATTTCAAAGGTGTGATCAATCTGGCCGGCGCCCTTAATGATGCATCATGGATAAGCAGGTGCACCAAACCACTCGTCAGCGCTCAGGGCACTGCCGACCCTGTGGTACCATACAACTGCGGCAACCCCGAATACGGACTGGTGCCTGTGACCCTATGTGGCCTGGGCCAAATGGCTCCTTACATTACGGCTAACACTTCTTACTATGACACTATGACCTTCGTAGGTGCGGGACACGTGCCATGGCAGGGCAATAGCGCTGACTTCAATATGATAGATACCATGATCACAAGCTTCCTGTATCATGTACTATGTATGCCTGCTACTCCTAACTGCGAAGTGCCATCAGGTATCCAGGAGGTGAAATATTCAGCTAATATATCGCTGTATCCAAATCCGGCCAGCAATCTGCTGAACATTCAATCATCTATGTTTTTCTCAGATATCTCTATGGTAGATGAAATGGGACGGACTGTAGCCCAGGCCAATGATATGAAAACATTGAACTATCAAATCAACACTTCAAACCTCAGCGCCGGTATATACTTCGTTCGCATCAATGATGCACAGGGACATATACCAGCCGTAAGAAAGGTGATCATAGAATAAGAATATCCATACAAACACAAAAGCCCCTCCGATACAATATCAGAGGGGCTTTTTTATTATTGGTCAGTCTGCACCGTCCTGAAATAAGTTGACACAAAAGTTGACTTATATAATGAATACAAAGGTTAAGGATCCGTTTAAAAGGACTCAAAAAGATTACAGTTTAGCATTTAAGATTCAAGTTGTCG
>CAIXBT010000217.1 GCA_903917755.1 uncultured Bacteroidota bacterium | reverse complement strand
TTGATCCCCTCCCCCACTGGCGGGGGCTAGGGGGTGGAGTCATACCTGCCGCAAAAAAGCAATACCAAAGATTTCTTCACTACGGCTGCGCCTCTGCTACGAAATGACAATCGTGCATAGAGTTCTGCCCTCACTGCCAGTCATTGATCACCCCGCGCATGAACTCAAAGATAGTGACCATACCACTATAGTTTATCTTGTGCTCGGTGTCGCTGTGGCGATGATAGTCATCGTGGATACCGGTGGTGAAAGAATAAGCATGAAATCCATGTTCTTTGAAAACCGTATAGTCATTCACCACATCATCATATCTCAACTGAATAGTGCGGCTATGGCTCGCGATGATACCATGTCTCGATGCACTCGTATCTGATGTGCTGACTCGGAGCGTAGACAGTGCGGGGTGCAGTCTGCCCACCATATCAAAGTTAAACACCGCAGAGACACGCATGCTGTCAGACCAGCCCGACATCACGAAATGCGTCGCACCATAGAGGCCCAGCTCATGCGCCGATGTGGCGAGAAAAACAAAATTGCAGGAGCGGATATGCTGCTCATGCACCCAATGTGCGAGTTCGAGCATCAGCGCCACACCGCTGGCATTGTCGTCTGCGCCGGGATGTATGCCGCGAGGCGCGATGATCTCTGCCGAGCGTCCCGAACCATAGCCGAGATGATCGTAATGGGCGCAGAGGATGATCGTTTCGCGGGCATGGTTGTCTATCAGCCCGATGATATTAGCAGTGGTGTCGATGGCATGCAGTGAGTCTATCCTGAATCCGAAACGCTGCCGCGTGATCTGCGCTCTGCAGCTGTCGCGGAGATAGCTGCTGATGTATGCTGCGGCCTTCTGCTCATCTGCCGAACCCGGCGCCCTGCCATGCATAGAGTCTGCGGCGAGATAGGACACATGCGCCCTGAGCCGCTCTGCGATGCTCTGTGCATGAGCCGCTGAGACACCAAACAAAAACAGAAAGAGAGTCAGCCGGAGACTTTTATTCATAAAAAAAGGGCTGCGTACAGCCCTTGAATATCCTTTTTATTTCTTGGCACTTCCGCCACCTTTAGGAATGGCATCGTAGCGGATCTTCGTTCCATCCCACCACATAGGTGATGCGTTTTGCTCTTTGTTATTTTCATTAAACATAAAACCTTTGAGATGCTCATCGAAATTCTTGTCGGCCATATCTGCAGGCAGTGTGGCAGAAGATGCGTCGACTCTTTTGCCCATCACGATATAGGTGAATGCGATGCTGGCAGTACCATTGTTGTTTTCTTCCACTTCGAAACCTTCCTTAGTGATGCTCACGATATGGATACCATTGCAGTTGCCGATCGGAGTGATGGTCACGATCGGATCTTCTTCTTTAGAAAGCAATGCCGCGAAACCTGCATCAAAACTGACAGATGCCCTGCCACCGCTCAGTTGTCCCTTGCCTGATTTATTGACCGTAGCCTCGGTAGAGGAACTGCTGTATGCTGCTACTCTCTGCTCGCCGCTTTTGACTATCTCTACATTGTGGCCGCTGGTATAGACATTGCCGAGGTTGTATCCTGCCGCCATTTCGCCGGCTGCTATATGTCCCAGCACGCCGCCTTTGGTCCAGCTGCCTATGAAGTCGCCTGTGCCACCTGTACCTACACCTGTAGCGCTGCTGCTGGGCAGATATCCGCCACCGCTGCCAGAACTGGTATAATACAGACCATAGTTAGTGGCACCTGAGCTGAAATATCCGAGTGCTCCCCATGATGTCCATGAATACGATGAACCCGAATAATAGGTAGTACCAAAAACCCCCGCACTGCGATAATCCCAATAATAAGCACCGTCGTAGTTCTGATCTTTCTCACCCACTAGTCCGTACTGATAGGCATTGGTACTGCCACCTGTCCTCAGCGAAGCGGGCATAGCGCCTGAGCCTGCTGCATAAGTACCGCCATAGAGGTAA
>CAIXBT010000216.1 GCA_903917755.1 uncultured Bacteroidota bacterium | reverse complement strand
CCGTTCAGTCGGATCAGCGCACCGCTATCATCAAATACCGGAATGCACTTGGCCTCGATCCATTTCAGGCTGCCATCGAGGTGTATGATACGGCATTGTTTTTTTATAGCCACCCCGTTTTGCAGATCCTCATGATCGAAGTCGAATATCCTAAGATCGTCAGGGTGCACATACTGGCGCCATCCCTCATCGCTGCTGACGATAGCCTGCGGCGTATAGCCCATCACGGTTTCGCAGGCAGGCGATATTTGCAGTACTCTCAGTGAAGGTATGTCTAGAGATATGGATATCTCATCTATGCTGCTCAGTAGTATCTTATATTCATTACGCGTTTTAGCCAGTTCTGCCCTGACCTCATTCAGTTCACGCGTCAGCTGATCTATGTCAGTTGACTTATTTTTTGCCATATTGATCAAGAGTAAATGTTAATGTACTAAGCAACAAAAGTAGCTGTGTATTCAGTTCATGCAAATCAAATATGACAACTGACTCATGATTGTTGTCATTATTTCATGCTTTCAACGACAACTATTTGCGATAAGTCTTGACTCCCTGATTTTCATATGTATTCATACAATACAAATACTGTAAAATAAATGTGAGGATTTTAACAAAAATCACGGTTTTCGGGTATTGTGGCTGTGGTATCAATAGAGGTACTTTTGTAAGGTCTTTTGAATGGGATATTTTTTCATTTGAAAATAAATAAAATACTATGGCGATCCGTATCACATATATCAGAAGGGAGTCAGCAGATCCCCAATATCCGCACAGCTGCATAGATGCATTCTGGTGGGTGGAAGATAGTACACAGGAGCAAGGAGTCTACTCTCGCGAAGAGATGTATCTCTGGCTCGTGTATGGCGGCCATGCCTATGTGCAGGACCGTACAGGCCGCAAGACGTATCTCATAGCCATGCAGACCGACGGCGGCCGCAGGTACGTGAGCAGCACCGCCGGAGAGAGCGACCCTGATGACCTCATGGCACTGCCCGAATGTGCAGCCGATGAGCGCCACGTGAAGGCTCAGGAGAGATATACCGAAGATACCATCGGGCAGATGCTCAGCAAAAAAATGGAGCCAACCCTGCTGCCTCTCATACTCTTCAGTTTCTTCCCTTATACTTTTTGAGTTTACTGTTTCTCGAAGGTGATGGGGAGAAACAGCCATGAAACTTACCTCTAAAGGACTTCAACAGCCACTTGTCTGCTTATCCTTTTTGTATTGCAGAGAATGCCTTAACCGTATAGGGAACTTAGAAACATAGAAATACATTTTCTACCGAAGAGGCGCAAAGGCTGTTTGTCCCCCCCCGAAAACGCAAAGAATACATTTGGCTGTTCACCCCTCTCCTTTGGAGAGGGGCAGGGGTGAGGATGTATTGGCTGTTGATCCCCCTGCCTACCTGCAGGCAGACTTTTCAAAGCTGAAAGTCCCGAACTCGTTTTGCCCTTGGTTGGCGTCACGCCATACCGACCTCACCGCTTCTCCGTCAGACATCAGCAAGGGCAAAATAATAAATGCGGTTAACGCTCTTTTCCATGATTTACTTTATATTGTTTTCACAAATCATCATTATGTACAAACAATACACCTTACTACTTTGTATGATCCTCGCGCTGGCACTTCAGGCGCAGAAATATCCCGGTCTCGCACCTACTCCGCCTATGGGTTGGAACAGCTGGAATTATTTCAACTGCAATATCAATGAGGATAAGGTGAAGAGGATGGCAGATGCCATGGCCGCTAATGGTATGAAAGATGCGGGTTACCAATACATAGTGATAGACGACTGCTGGCAGATCTCTCGCGACAAAGACGGATATGTGATCGCCGATGAGGCTAAGTTTCCCTCTGGTATCAAAGCACTGGCAGACTATATACATTCTAAGGGATTGAAATTTGGTATATACTCATGCGGCGGCAGGCTGACCTGTCAGCACAGGCCCGGAGGTGCAGGCTATGAAGCCAAAGATGCGCAGCGCTATGCGGAGTGGGGCGTAGACTATCTGAAATATGACTGGTGCAACTCCGAGGGCATGACCTCTCAGGTGCAATACTCCACTATGCGCGATGCCCTGCACCGGGCAGGCAGACCTATCGTATTCAGCCTCTGCGAGTGGGGCTCTACCAAGCCCTGGCTGTGGGCAGATACTGTGGGACATCTGTGGAGGACCACCGGCGATATACAGGATAGGTTTGCGAAAGGGCATGGAGTGCTGAAAATATTCGACGAGCAGGCACCGATACGTCAGTACAATAAACCCAACTCATGGAATGATCCCGACATGCTGGAGGTGGGCAATATCGGGCTGACATATACCGAGTCTAAGTCTCACTTCACGCTCTGGTGTATGATGGCGGCTCCGCTCATGGCAGGCAATAACCTGCATGCGATGAATGAAAAGATACTGAAAGTACTCACCAACAAAAATGCCATAGCAGTAGATCAGGACAAACTCGGCATACAGTGTTTCCTGTGGACGAAAGCCAATGGGATAGAGGCATGGATCAAACCAATGGCTGACGGCGGGTATGCGGTATGCTTCCTAAACAGGTCCGGTACTGCTGCAGCGCTTGATTTCAACTGGCAGCAGGTAGCCAATGATCCTGATTTCAAAAAGACATATCAGATCGATGGCAGCTACTCCATATTTGATGTTTGGGGCGATAAAGACCTCGGCATTACCGCACAAAATATCAAGGGCTCTATCAAAGGGCAGGATGTGCTCTTTGTGATATTAAAGAAGAAATAAATTAATAGCCAGGTCGGCCACAAGACCAGCCACAGGTGAAAATACCGATATGTATTGTGAAAATATTTTAGTGGGCTTAGCTGTTTTTTTTTGGAAAAAAATGGCAGTTTAGCTTACAGTATCATTCCTGTACTTTTTGGTGCGCTATTAGGAATTATTGTAGGTTGGGTATTTCAACACTGGGTGATCATTACTTTTTTTGAAGAAGGAAAGATGAAGAAATTGTATCTGGCTGACGGCAATGTATTTGGATATAAGGGGATATTTGGAGGGACTAAATCTTTATTTTTAAAATTAGAAGAGGAGATTGATATTGGGAAATCAAAGGATAACTAGCTCTTTCGGATTTGGAATCCGCATTGCAAATGCTCAACAGAATAGTTCGGGATTGCAAATCCCGAACAGCAAGGCACAATTTATTTCTCTTATATATTATTTCTTTTAGTTTTACTCAAATACTTACGAGCTACTTTGATCAAATTTATTTATCAAATAAAAACCAACTCAAAAAATGAAGAAAATCTACATGGTGGCCTTGATGTTCGGCCTGTTTGCCATAACATCATGTTCCAAAACTAACAATGCCATTAAAGGCGGAGGAAGCTGGAATGTTAATTCAACCAATAATACCATCTCGTCCGTTTCAATTTTCAATACACAATCGGTCGACGCCACCGCTTCTGACGGCACGACCCTGAGGGTGATGTTTTATACAGCTGCACCCGGTACCAATGGCAGTGGTAGCGGAACTTATAGCGTTGTTAATTATTGGGGTCCCTATCCCACAGCCAATCAGGTAGGCTTTTGGAGTTATAACAGCAGTGGCTTTCAATATGGCTCTTCAGGTGGAGGCACAGTGACTGTCTCTGTGACCAATGGCATTGTAACCATTGCCGGCTCAGGGATACCGATGGCTGTCAATTCGGGCGGTTCTGCTGGCAATTCTGTAGGCAACCTGACTTTCTCTGAGTACTATTAATCAACTTTGCCGGGGAGAATACTGAGTCATTCGGTAGAACCGAGTGACTGCGGGTATGCAGAACATTTGAAAATTCAACACATCCTTATTCATAAACATAAAAACCAAAAACGATGACCAGATTATTTACCTTAGTTCTGTTAGCAGGGATTTGTACGTTTGTTTCCTGTAAGAAAACCGCTGTCATGAGCGGAGGCAGTTGGACTGTCAATTCTACCAGTTACACTGCCTCGACATGTAATGGAAACTCAGGTATACAAGCCATCACATCCGATGGTACCATGCTAAGGGTGATATTTAGTAGCAATCCTACTACAAGTGGCACTTATAATGTCGTAAGCTATTGGGGTTCCTTTCCTGTATCCGGTCAGGTCTGTATCTGGAGTTCTACCAGCTCTACCTTTCTATATGGCTCTACAGGCGGGGGCATGGTGTCTGTGTCGGTATCAAACGGCACCATAACTGTCTCAGGCGCGGGCATACCAATGGCACAAGCTTCGGGCTATGCAGCGGGCAATTCTGTAGGCCCCTTGACTTTCTCAGAGTACTATTAACAGTAACGGATTATTGCTGCATCGCCTTGATTCGAGTCTCAAGAAAAACCCGCTGTTGGTTTATGAATAGCTGATGCTCGACCGAAAACCCGATGCGAAAGATAAATTGATATAGCTTTGTATAAATACATCGATATGTCGGGCTACATTTTCATAAAGGAATATATGACGGGTCTCGGAGTGGATCTGATCCGGTATTTTGTATTCGCCGGTGCACCGTTTCTATTGCTCTATGTCATCTTCAGGTCGCGGCTCGTCAGGTTTAAGATACAGCAGAAGTTTCCCGAAGATAAACATATGGTCCGCGAGATCAGCTATTCACTTTTGTCCATGCTCATCTTCAATCTTGTTGCGGTCTCTCTGTTCGTTCTGGCACGGCATGGCTACACGCGTGTCTACACCGACATACATGCCCACTCGATGGTCTATTTTGTGTTTTCCATCATAGCCTTCATCGTGGCGCACGACACTTATTTCTACTGGAGCCATCGCTTCATGCATCTCCGAAAAGTGTACCCTTATGTGCACCTCATCCATCACAAAAGTTTCAATCCCACACCCTGGGCCACGTTTTCGTTTCATCCCATAGAGGCGGTGATGCAGGTGCTGATCCTGCCCATCATGGTTTTCGCCATACCGCTGCATCCGCTGGCCATACTGGCCTGGAGCATGTTTCAACTGCTGCTGAACGTGGGCGGGCACACGGGCTATGAGCTATTCAGGAGCGGCTTCACGAGGCGCATACATACCAGATGGAGCAATACCGCCACACATCACAATATGCATCATAGATATGTGACTTCGAATTTCGGTCTGTACTTTAACATATGGGATCAGATCATGGGCACAAATCATGATAAATATCATGAGGAATTTGAAGCGGCGATAGCCCGCCGGAAAGAAGCGGCGGTGTAAGGAACAGTCTTTGTTTTAGGGTATTTTTTTACCATGAAGTTGTTTAAACTTTTATGGTTCTGAGTAAAATTATGGTAAAAGCAATCAAATG
>CAIXBT010000215.1 GCA_903917755.1 uncultured Bacteroidota bacterium | reverse complement strand
CTTGCCTGTTCAAAAGGTAGGAAGCCTGGTAGAATTTCTGGTGAAACATTCTCCCAGATTCCTACTTTATGCCTTAGAAAATCCAGAAATGATATTTGTCTGTATCTACAGGTTTGGGCAAGACTAAGCATTTTCAAAAAGTCTTGCAGACCTCTTTCACTACCCCGGCCCTTCACACCGTGTCTGTGTTGAGCAAAGGCTTTCGCCGCCGCTTCTGCATTGTTGTTATTCCAAGGCACCCCATCATAGTGTAGGAAAGTCCATAACTGGTCCCAATGTTTTTTGAGCCTCTTTACGCACTTAATAGATAGGCCGCTTTTATATTCCTTTTCCAAAAACTGCTGTGAAAACTTTTCAGTGTCTTTAATGTGCTTGAGCAGGTGGCGCTTTTTTAACCCATACTGGTCAATCGTTTCAACAATGCTTCGAAGTAGTTTCCCAAAGGCCGTCACGATTTCCTTGTATTCATTGTCAAAAGGATTGGTAAAAAGGTCATCATTAAGATCGCGTATCAGATGAACGAGGCATTTTTGCTGTTTGATCTTAAGAGTTTCATATCCGGGGTATGAGTCAGTGACAATTATGCCTTTATAGTCTTTTAACCAATCATGAAGAAAATCCGGTTCTCTGGTCAGGGTGAAGTGATAGAAGACAGTATGCGGAGTAGCAAATATCCAGACATAACCACTGTCCTTTGATAGCCTCATGGTAGTTTCATCAATATGAATTACCGGGCTGTGTAATATGATCTCCTTTAGGTAATCTACTTCTGCCTGCCATTTATCCCACCATTTATGCTGCCGATCCACAAAGTATTGCCTGAATGCCCAAATACCAAATTGCTCTTCTAATAAACGACTTATCTTCTCATGGCTCAAATGATAGGCTACATATAGGTTAGTCGCCCATGCAAATAAGTTGTCGCCAAAGAGCATTCTTTTGACAACACCATTATTATGATTTGATCTGCACTTTGCGCATTTAACCTGAGAAGACTGATATTCCATGACCCACCGCTTTATACCTGAAGGTGTAAATTTCAGATCGGTCTGCCTCCATTTGAACACCTGACTTTTGATGGAATATAGTTTCTTATGGCCACACTTAGGACAGGCCTTCAACTGAGGCAAGACTACAACTTCGTTTACCTTCTTCGGATTCCACCCTTGCTTACCTCTCCCCAAATGTCTATCAGCATCCTTTGTTAAATCCTCTGCACTTGTCCGGTTACGATTATTTCTCCAATAGATTTTAGAATGCTGGTAGTCAAAATAAGAGGCCTTGGTAATTACATTAAAATCATCACCGAACTCTTCATTACTTTGGAATTTATATGGACTAATCTTTTTCATATCGGCCACATTCTGTATTCCGTCCAGCCTCTTGCCACTGGAAAGTCTCATAAGCCATTTACATACCTCAGCCAGTGCTAGGCAATCATCGATATTGTATTGCACTAAACCGTTTTTTGATGTGTCCTCTTTATCGATCTCCCATTGTTTGCGCCATTCCATGCTAAGGACACCATCCAGCCCAGGGTTTTGCCATTGAAATCCAATAAAGGCAGCTACTTCTTTAAGCCCGTTACCATAAGTAGGTGGATATACATGTGAATGCAAAAAGGGTAACACGTTCACCAGTCTCTTTTCGACTTCTGATAATTCCGTTTTGAAAATATCCGGCCATTTCTTCGAAACCTTCCTCAGCGCCTGGCTTTCATAGCTGCCATAGTGGTATATCGGTATATCTGGCTTACTGTTGAAAATAGTGAATAGCTTTTGAAAGATTTGCAGTTCATCCTCTTTCGCATCTGCCCAAAATGAATGGTGTTTATCTTCTTCTCCATCTTTTTTGATAATAATGCCAATCAGATACACCCATCCTTCTTCTGGGAGTCCTTCAAAATCGATATAAATCTCTTCTGAATTCTTTTCTATATCCGGAGCAGAGATCACAAATGTTTTGTGCTCCCTGATGGCAAGGGCTTTAAGTTCCCATAAGTAGTGGCCATGAGCATGTTTAGGTCTCCGATTGCGCCTCCTTGGTCGGAAAATATGGGAAAGTTGAGTAATGGTTGATATTCCTCTGCTATGATACCGTGCAATTACTTTGGCGGACATACCTGGTAAGAGGCTGATACAGTCCTTTTCCTTAAGTTTCTTGTAACACGAATCCTTAAATTGACATTCGGGGCAATGAGAGTTTCGATAAAAGGTCGGTGGCTCCTCTTTGTTAAGGATACCCTTTACATCTGTCAATAGTTTCTGAGCCTTTTTTGAATATTGTGCAAGCCGAATCGAAGATGTGCGAGTAGGTTGATTACCAGGCTCAGCCGAAACATAACTGATCTTAGCAATCTCAATTGGTTGTTCAGCCTGCATAATGCACCAGGCTGCTACCGCAAGTTTGTCATCAGGGCTGAATTTTCTGACAGGAACTACAACAGAAGCTGTGATGCCGGATGAGTCTATATGCCCTTGGCCCAGATCATCCGACTTTCCCTTTTCCAGAAGCCATGCCTTATAAGGACAGTATAGCATGGCTCTCAGTACCTCCCAGTTGCCCTGCATTTTTCCAGCGATTAGAGGTATAAGTTACAAAAGTTGTAACTTGATTTTAATTTGGGAATAATCAAAATAGATTTTTACCTTCGAACCAAGTTCATTGTCTATGACATAACCTTACGGGTTAATCAAAATTCATAACAATGAGCAAGCCTAAAAATACGATTGAAGAAGCAAAATTAATAATTGAGCTCTTCAAAACTTCTCCATTGGAGGCGTATTCTAGTTTAATTGGCACAAGAATATACCTTGATCCAAAGGTTAGTTTTTTCTTTTGGGAGGAATACAAAGCTATCGACCATCAATCCCTGATTAAACAGTTCCCTGATAGCATACTATCTTTCTCCAAAACTAACGGTCTTCATCTTTTTTACGACCTGTATAAAATATACAGAGACCAGATCACTGCATCCAAAAGGAAAATAGTTGCCTATAATCCAAAGATCGACGATTTAATAAGGTCATTCTATTTGGCAATCGAATTGGGAGAGACAGGTTCGCCCAATTCCGATTTGAAGTACTCACAGCAGTCACTTGAATCCATAAAGCAATTGATCTTTGAATTTTCAAGTCAGCTAAATAAGAACGATAAAAGAGATTATTCTTTAGAATTATTCAATTTATCCATGCAGCTGCTCAGGTTGCAGACTGATCTGAATCTGCTTGACGATTTGCTTGACATCTATCTTATGGATGATTTCATAATCAAACGTTCCGCTGAAGGGAAAGGGTTTGAGTTAATGTTGGCAGACGAAGGATTGAAAGAGAATAGCTATTTTATTAAGAATGAATTGAAATGGCATGTAAAGCGAAGCTACAAGCGTCAGGAAGTGCAAAAGGATATATCTGCGCTGCTCCATTTTCGGAAGCATGATCAAATTTGGAATACTCCCAAAGGGCTACCCGCTATTTTTTACAATAGCGGTGTGAAGTCCATCGAAGAAAAAGGAAGTGGGATCACTGCTGTTCAAATGCCGGATAGCATATTCGAAAATCTTGATTCCGATGATTTAGTAAAGCAAGAGGCATCAAATCTAAATTTAATGCTGAAAGTAACAGAAGGCAATTTCCAATTTAGATACCGCCATACACTTGATGATGTATTTCAACCTAATGATGAGATTGACATTAGGACCCTTCATGTCCAGCTTCAAAACGGCATTTATGTAACTCTGTTTGAACTTCTTGCTGCTGCGTCATCGTTAATAGCATTTGCTGATAACTTGAGATTTTTGACATCAGGTTCAGGAATAGATCACATGAAAGCCAGAATTT
>CAIXBT010000214.1 GCA_903917755.1 uncultured Bacteroidota bacterium | reverse complement strand
CGATTTCGTACCTGACTTTGATATGGTAGATGGCCTCTATGATGCAGCTTACAAAGGCAAAGGTTTTTTGGTATATACAGGGTCAAAAGGATTTTACAGGTCGTATAAATTCTCATAAATGTTCCAGAAGGTCACAGTACCGAGCCTCCTCAATCCCGAGTCTATCGCTTTGTTGTACAAACAGGTGATCGAGGCAGAGGAGTCTGGCACCAGATTTTTGGTTTTAGAGGGTGGAAAGAATTTTTGCGAAGGTCTGGATCTAAGTTGGGTCACAGAAAATCCCGGAGGCGATTATCTGCCGCAAATGCAGCAATACGGCTCTTTGCTCAAAAAATTACAAACAGGAAAATTCATTACCATCTCGTTGGTCAGGGGCGATGTTTCTGGTGGCGGCCTTGGTATGGTCTGTGCCTGCGACTATGTGATAGCCGGTAATGGCAGCACATACTCACTTCCCGAAGGTTTGCTCGGTTTGATACCGGGCATGATATTTCCCGCACTTTTGAATAAACTGAAAGCATCGGTGATCAAAAAAATGGTCTTCACCGGAAAAAAATACGACTGCGCACAGGCACTCGCCTGGGATATCGCAGATGAAATAGTAGCGGAGGATGCTTTTGAAGAAGCACTCACCAAAGCTATTGGTACAATGCGATCATGCAAGAGTGATTCTGTAGGCACGATCAAAGAATTGATCTATGACTCTCACCTCTCGAAAGATGAATATTCAAACCTTGGTATGAAAATCTTATCTGACAAACTAAGCGAACCCGAAGTATTTGAACGCTTGCAGGATATTGTATCGTTTATGAAAGATTAAAGGTCTAATGCTTCCTGATCCATATAGAGACGTTGCAGTCCTTCGGCAAAATCATAGCCCCTATCAGCTGTGATCGTTTGTCCCCTTACGGCATCCATTAGTCCGCTACACATCATATAAACTACCTTTGCTACTTCTTCTAGTTCGATATGGGTACCCGGAATATCATATTTCCCGATAAAATCAACCCATTCATTGCCCAGCGTAGATAGGAGCGAATCTGTAATGACAGGGCGGGTCCGGAGAACATTGAAGATCACATTCTCTTCGTAAAAATGATAGTTTAAGTATTTAACGAGAACTTCGTTGACAGCTTTAGTAGCAGCAGCGAAATCGTAATTTTTGTGGAAACGGTCCGGTCCGTGAGATGACAGAGCGATGACATATTTGGGATACTTGTCAAATACATTTTTCATCTGACGAGTATACTCTATCATCGGCCAGCAGCTGTATTCGATACTCTTGAGTAAATTTGCTTCTTTATAATCATCCATTCCCTTCACCAATGTGGTAAAAGAGACATTGGAGATAAATACATCCAGTCTGCCAAAACGGTTCTTGATCTCTGTCAATAACTCAATGGTGTCTTCATTATTTATGACATCGGCCTGTTTCAAAAACGGAGCCGGCAAATTGCGCTTTGTGAAGTCGGCAATAATATCCTCTTCTTCCACACTACCCCAGCCGTAGGTAATGATCACCTGATCGCCATGTTCGGCAAATTTCATTGCTATTTCCTTTCCGATCCCTTTGCTGCCGCCGGTGACGAGCACCACGCGCTGATTACTATTTGACATAATTTTCCTGTATTGTTTTTAAAATTTCTTCTTCGTTAAAGGTGAGCTCGTGCATCATGGTCTCGATGCTATACGTTTCTTCAAACATTTTCCTGCGGGCCATACTTTGATAGCGTTTCAAAACCGACAATGATTTGCGTGGTTTTTCGGCTATGGCTTCCGCCAGAATATTTGCTTTTTCCAACACTTCTACTTTGGGTAAAATGTAATTGAAATTGGTTTTGCCTATGAGGCTTTTTCCTGAATAAAAATTGCCAGTATATTGCATTTCCTGCGCAATGGCGGGGCTCATATAATGCTCCATCAGTTTGGTGATGCCCATGCCAGGTGTGAACCCCATATTCATGAACGAGCATCCATAGCGGCTTTCTTCGGCTAGGATCGCTATGTCGGCACACAAGCCAAGCGCCAACCCTCCACCTATTGCGTGACCTTCCATAGCAGCTACGACGGGGATTTGAATATCCAACAGCATCTTAGATAGAATGATATCGACTGGCAATATCTCTTTCTTACATAACCTGACCAAAGTATCGAGATCTGCTCCTGAACAAAATATCTCACTCGTTCCGCTAAGGATCAAGATTTTTATTTTTTCGTTCGTCGCCACCTCACGGATCACTTCCGTCAATCGCTCTACAAAATGCGGAGAGAGTGCATTCTTGCCGGCTACATCCTGCATTTGTAGATTAGCTATGCCGGAATTATCTATTGAAAGTGTTATTAGCTGTTTATTACTCAAAGGAATGCTATATGAAGTTTAATGGTTTGGTGTTTAATGACTCCAAAGTTAAAAATTAATTGTTTGAAATTTTCTATCAAATGCAATAGATTTTAAGTGTATGGCTTTCATCAGTTACTATTACTGCAATTTCAGGCTCTATTTAGATTAATTGATACTAATCATTGGTATAGGTTTCATGCAACTAAGAAAATAAAAAAGGGTTACATTTTGGTGTAACCCTTTGATCGTATTGTGTCCCTGAAGGGAGTCGAAATACTGCACCCGTTTGCATCAACTTTCACTTTAATACTTATTTACCATATATTTACAAATAAATAATTATGCACATTTGACTAAAGTAAAGCAAGAAAATGTTATATTTGTTGTACCAATTGTTGTACCCAAAAACAGGCATAAACTACAGTAAAATATGGCATCAGTAATATTAGAATTTAGAAAAAGTAAGACCAATGGAAAGGGTGAAACCCCCATATACATTAGAATCATCAAAAATCGGAAGGTAAAGTTCATCTCAACAGGAATCAAACTGCTCGAAAAGCATTGGGATGAAAAGAAATTCAAGGTCAAAAAGAGCCACGTGAACAGCGCCCGGTACAATGCCTTTTTAGCTCAAAAGGTCGCCGAAGCCGAAGCTATAGTAGTAAGCCTGGAGACCAGTACCAAGTATGCAACGGCTAATAAGATGAAGGACGCAATTCTTGGTCGCAAGCCAGAAAGCATATTTAAATACCTTGATAGGTACGTGGCCGATCTGCGCAGAAATAACCAGATAAGTACTGCGAATAGGTTTAATGCTACTGGCGTAAAACTGAAAGAGTATGTAAAAGGCACAGACTTGAGTTTCGAGGATATAACTGTTACTTTGCTGAAAGGATTTTCAATGCACCTGTCAGAAAAGTATAAGAATAAAACAAACACAATCCATACCAACCTTAAATCAATCCGCAAACTTTATAACGATGCCATCAGGGATGAAGTTATAGATGCACAGTCCAGCCCTTTCACGAAGTTTAAACTGACATGGGACAAAACGGATAAAGTCTACCTGACACAGGATGAACTTGACAAAATAGACAACCTCGCACTGGCAGCGGGTAGTATGATCTCAATCTATAAGGACATGTTTGTGTTTGCATGCTACGCTGGTGGATTGCGTGTCTCAGATGTATTACAGCTCAAGTGGAGCAATTTTGACGGGACCCACATTAATGTGATCATGCAGAAGACCAATGATCCGGTCAGCGTCATGTTACCCACCAAGGCGAAAAGCATAATAGAAAAATACAACACTGGCGAGAAGCAAGCTACAGACTTTATATTCCCAATATTTGATACCAGAGTTAAATACAGCGATCCTGTCATTCTGCATCAGGAAATATCAAGAAAAACCGCACTCGCAAATAAAAATCTTGTCAGTATAGCAACAAAGGCTGAAATTGGCAAGGAGATAAGTTTCCACTCCAGCAGACATACCTGGGCAACATTGGCTCTAAAGAAAGGTATGCGCATGGAGCATGTCTCAAAGCTATTAGGACATACAGAGCTAAAGACTACCCAGATATATGCGAAAATCGTAAATTCGGACTTAGATAAGGCAATGGAGATTTTTGAATAACCTGTAATTGTTTAACTTTAAATAAATATGGTTGTAGTACTTGACTCGGAAGACTTCAGTGATAATCTGAAGCTAATTAATCCTACTATTGATCAGGTCTTTAATGGTGTTACACTTGTCCTATATAAAATCAAAAACTTTCGCATCACAGG
>CAIXBT010000213.1 GCA_903917755.1 uncultured Bacteroidota bacterium | reverse complement strand
CTTGAGAGAACAACTCTCTAACTTCAAATCAGCTGCAGAACTGGAAGAAGTGGGTACCGTACTTCAGGTAGGTGACGGTATAGCACGTGTATATGGATTGACCAACGCCCGTGCGGGTGAGCTCGTAGAGTTTACTGCCAGCGGTGTCAAGGCTATCGTACTCAATCTTGAGGAAGACAACGTGGGTGTGGTACTCATGGGACCTTCTGACAAGATCAAAGAAGGCGATACTGTAAAAAGAACAGGTGTCATCGCCTCTATACAGGTAGGCGAAGGAATGCTGGGCCGTGTGGTCAATACCCTCGGCGAACCAATAGACGGCAAGGGCCCGATAGCAGGTACGCTGTATGAAATGCCACTCGAGCGCAAGGCTCCGGGTGTGATCTTCCGTCAGCCGGTCAATGAGCCGCTGCAGACAGGTATCAAGGCTATCGATGCGATGATCCCTATCGGTCGTGGTCAGCGTGAGCTGATCATCGGTGACCGCCAGGTCGGCAAGACAGCTATCGCTATTGACACCATCATTAACCAGAAAGAATTTTACGCTAAGGGCGAACCGGTATTCTGTGTATATGTAGCATGCGGACAGAAAGCATCTACGGTAGCACGTATCGTCAAGACCCTCGAAGAGAATGGCGCTATGGACTATACTGTAGTAGTTTGTTCATCGGCTGCTGATCCGGCTCCGCTCCAGTTCTACGCACCATTCGCAGGCTGTGCGATAGGCGAGTTCTTCCGCGACACTGGCCGTCCGGCACTGATCGTATATGATGATCTCTCTAAGCAGGCCGTAGCATACCGTGAGGTATCTCTGCTCCTTCGTCGTCCGCCGGGCCGTGAGGCATATCCGGGTGACGTATTCTACCTGCACAGCCGTCTCCTCGAGAGAGCTGCCAAGGTGAATGCTAACGACAGCATCGCTAAGTCAATGAATGACCTGCCTGAATCTATCCGTCCGCTCGTCAAAGGTGGTGGCTCGCTCACAGCGCTCCCTATCATCGAGACACAGGCCGGTGACGTATCAGCATATATCCCGACCAACGTGATCTCTATCACCGACGGCCAGATATTCCTTGAGTCAAACCTCTTCAACTCCGGTGTACGTCCAGCGATCAACGTGGGTATCTCCGTGAGCCGTGTGGGTGGTAATGCTCAGATCAAGTCCATGAAGAAAGTAGCAGGTACATTAAAGCTCGATCAGGCGCAGTACCGTGAGCTCGAGGCCTTCTCTAAGTTCGGATCTGACCTCGATGCTGCTACCAAGGCAGTACTCGATAAGGGTTCACGCAACGTGGAGATCCTCAAGCAGCCTCAGTTCTCTCCGTTCTCGGTAGAGAAGCAGGTCGCTATCCTCTACATAGGCACTAAGAACCTCGCCAAATCGGTACCGGTCAATAAGATCCGTGAGTTTGAAACCATGCTGCTGTCTCAACTCGAGAGCCGTATGCCTGAGACCCTCAAGGCACTCAGCAAACCACTCACTGATGAAGTAGAGAAAACCCTGACCACACTGGCAGCAGAAGTATCGCTTCACTTCGCTAAGTAATATCATTGATATCATATTCGAGCCCTGTTCGCCATGCGGACGGGGCTTTTTGTTTCTGAATTCCCCAACACCATACTGTCATTTCGTTGCGCCTCGCGAAGAAATCTTTGATATGGTCTTTAAAAGATTCCTCCATAGAGCTTCGCAGAATTACGGAATGACATTTTTGCTTTAGAATCACCTCCCCAAAATCGTATCATCCTTTTATCCTATAAATCCATGTACGCATTTTCCATTTATATATATAAATAATTCTAATTTACAACTATTGAGCTCTTTTTTCAAAAAAAATTAAAGAATTTAATTATAGCATTATATGAATAATTTATTTTAATATTGTTATTTATGAGATACATAACTGAAATTGGTTTTTCGGCTGTTTATCTCCAAACAACACTCGCGTCATTGCGAGGGAATTCACCTTAAAAAATAAACATTCTATTTCCGCGGCAATCCCCGCCAGCACCACGGCGGCTGTTAAGCCCCAAACAGCAGCCGTCACCCGGAGGATTTTCAAGCAAAAAATAATGCACGCGATAAAACAGATCTGTCCCGCTGCCTCCGCTGCGAGAAATTCCCTTTGCAATCCCAAAAGAAAACCATTAGTCACAAATGCAAATATAGCATAAATAAGTGAATAATGCAAACTACACAAGAGAAGAGAACTCAAATTAAACTTTGCAAGGAAGTGAAATTATTATGTAATAATTGAGAAATGGATAAGGCGTTCGGCCATTCACCTGTGTTTTTTACAGAGCTATATGATTGAGGAGCCTTCAAATTGGAGTTAGTCCAGTGACTTAATAATGACAGGGGGATAGGTATAATATAGCTAATTATATTTGACAACTCTATGGCAAATACCGAATTGTCGTTTTGAACATAAGACTCATATTCTTCTTTTGTGCAACCTATTTGGTCATTATATAACTCCCAAATAGTATTCGGGGTATTTTCTACAACATTAGAAATTTTAGCATATCCAAGAATACTTTGCATGGGAGAGGTAGCATAGATAGTAGCCATTCTCCCTCGCCACTTTTTATCAAATTTTTTTCTTATCTCAACCTTTTTCTTACCGCACATGATTTTTTCGGCATATTTGGGATGAAGAGAAAATATAACCCCATTGGTAGGATTTTCTGGATCATTGATAAATTTTGACCGAATAATCGGAAGCTTTTGAAGAACATTATTCCATAACGATGTAAATGGTATTTCACAAATCAGCTCTTCCTCTCCTGATCTATATTGAGTAGAATATTTATTGGGATTATTAAAGCCAAATGATTCGAAAAATTCTTTTTTTTCAGCCCACAAACCCTCTGGCTCAAAGTATACACAGTGGATCCTGAGTTTCTTCTGGTACCGCGCTATCAGTCGCCCGAGACTGTGCATGGTGTGCTTAGGTATGAGGAATTACCATTGCTGTTTGACAATGGCTTCTTTTTTTACAGATGGTTCGATGTAATATTTATTGTCACTATGCTGCTGTTCTTTGTGGTTAGGGCCATGAAACGTGAATTATTACAAGCAGACACTGTATCCATATTGTATCTGATCATATTCGTCTATGTCCTCACGGTATCCATCGTTCATACTTTTGATGTAAATCGTTTTATCTCTACTATTTACCCCTTCATTCTGGTCACGACATTCATGGCGATCATATACATTGTGCAAAGTATATACAGTGTATTATCGGGGTCTGATAAGAATACATAGGCATCAGCGGGCTGTATCTAGCGCGCGTAGTGTCTTGCAAAAATTCTAGTACTTCTTAAAGATAGCTGCTGCATTATGCCCTCCGAAGCCGAAGGTGTTTGACAGGGCCGCATTGACGGTACGTTTTTGATACTTATTGAGCGTGAGGTTAAATCTCGGGTCGATGGCCGGATCGAGATTGAAATTATTGATAGTAGGGGGTATCATATCGTTCTTTATAGACAGCACGGAGGCCACAGCCTCTATAGCGCCTGCTGCACCGAGCAGGTGGCCCGTCATAGACTTGGTACTGCTGATATTCATATTGAAGGCCTGTTCGCCAAATACTTTCTCTATGGCTATCAGTTCAGCCACATCTCCCAGCGGTGTAGAGGTGCCGTGTGTATTGACATAGTCTATCTCACCGGGCTGCATACCTGCATCTTCCAGCGCGAACTGCATGACACGTATCACACCCAGACCCTCGGGATGCGGGGCAGTGAGGTGATAGGCATCTGCGGTCAGTCCGCCGCCTGCCACCTCGCAGTATATCTTGGCACCTCGTGCCAGTGCATGATCGAGCGACTCGAGGATCACGCAGCCGGCACCTTCGCCGAGCACGAAACCATCGCGGTCTTTGTCATATGGGCGTGAAGCAGTCTTAGGGTCGTCGTTGCGTTCACTCATGGCCTTCATCGATGAGAAGCCACCTATCCCGCTCATGGTGATAGCAGCCTCGGAGCCGCCGGTTACGATGATGTCGGATTTGCCGAGACGTATGAGGTTGAATGCATCGATGAGTGCGATGGTAGAGGAAGCGCATGCCGCGACAGGTGCATAGTTGGGGCCGCAGAATCCATGCTTGATGGAAATGTGACCGGCAGCTATATCTGCTATCATTTTAGGGATAAAGAAAGGATTGAATCTGGGGGTGCCGTCGCCTTTGGCAAAAGAGATCACTTCTTCTTCGAATACAGTGAGACCACCGATCCCCGATGACCAGATCACACCGATACGATATGGGTCGGCAGAGGTCTTGTCGATACCTGCGTCTCTGATGGCTTCTTCGGAGGCCACCATCGCATACTGAGAAAAAAGATCCTGACGTTTGGCCTCTTTGCGGTCCATGTGGTTGAGCACGTCAAAACCTTTCAGCTGGCAGGCTATCTTGGTTTTGAGCTTGGATACATCGAGATGTCTGATAGTATCACAGCCGCTCACACCATTGATCAGGCCCTCCCAATATTCGGATGCATTGTTTCCGATAGGGGTTAGAGCCCCTATACCGGTGACCACTACGCGTTTGAGTGTCATGTAGAAAAGATGTTTAGGCAGCTGTCTTCTCGAGGTAAGCGATAGCTTGACCTACGGTAGTGATAGTTTCAGCTTGCTCATCAGGTATTGAGATATTGAATTCCTTTTCGAATTCCATAATAAGTTCTACTGTATCTAGAGAATCAGCTCCGAGGTCTGTGGTGAAGCTGGCCTCGTTAGTCACTTGGCTTTCTTCTACGCCCAATTTATCAACGATGATTTTTTTAACTCTTTCTGCTATGGTTGCCATTGTACGTTTGGATTTTGAGCCACAAAAATACAATATATACTGATACAACATAGATTACCCACTTAAAAAAACATTAAAGCGATAGAATAGGGGTTTAAATAATTGATAATGATCAAAATATGATAGAAAACAGTCTTGTTTTGGATATTTTTCAATGCTATATTCTTATACTAATTCAGTTTATCTTTGTGGCCCGACATGACCGAAAGAAAGATCACATCCGAGCCCGACAAAAACTTTAAACTGATAGGTATAGCCTCTGCAGTCCGTGATTACAGGTTGTGCTATATGCTTACGGAGGCGCTGGGCTGGGAGATGACACGAGTGCCCAATCATGAGATAGAACTCCGCGAACGAAGTGCAAAATTATCAGTGGGAACTTTTAAAGCCATTCAACCGCTCACCGGAAGTGTCTTTTATTTATTTGCCAATAAATCTGCCGGTGAGCTGCTGCTACCTGAGGCGGGAAATTTTGATTATTTGCTCAAGACCGAAGGTGCTTTCAAAGGGATAAAGGACATTTTGAAAAAGATAAAATTGATAGAATCTGTTCTCACGGCTTCTGAAATACCCACCAAAGCCCTCAAAAACTGGGACAGGCTGGCCTATGAGGAGCCTGTAGAGAAACCAGAAGTCGTAATTAAAAAGAGAGGGAAATAGAAAAGCTTCACGTAGTAACTCTCCTCGCTTGCACTTTATAATTCACTACGCAAATCCATAGCGCAATAAAATCATATCTTCACTTTTAAATGGCTAAAGCACGCACCGTATTTTTCTGTCAGAATTGTGGCAACCAATCTCCCAAATGGCTGGGCAAATGTCCCGCATGTGGCGAGTGGAATACCTATGCAGAAGAGGTGATCAACAAAGACGAAGAGAAAGCCAAAGTACGCGGCTTCTCGCCCAAGAGCGATGTGGCACCGGTAGCGCTGCAGGATATTTCCGAGTCGCATACACAGCGTCTCAGCACACAGGACTCAGAACTGGACCGTGTGCTCGGCGGTGGCATCGTGATGGGCAGCCTGATACTTATAGGCGGTGAGCCCGGCATCGGCAAGTCAACCCTCATGCTCCAGCTCGCAGCGGGCCTCGAGGGCAAGACCATCCTCTATGTGAGTGGCGAGGAAAGCGACCGCCAGATCAAGATGCGCGCCGACCGCATGAATGTATCAAACAAAGACTGCTATGTACTGACCGAGACCAATACACAGGCCATCTTCAAACATGCCGATGAGCTGGAGCCCGACATCATTATTATCGACTCGGTGCAGACGCTGCACTCTGTGTATATCGACTCGCCTCCGGGCGCTATATCGCAGATACGCGAATGTACAGGCGAGCTACAGCGCTTCGCAAAGGAGTCGCACATACCGATATTCCTCATAGGCCACATCACTAAAGATGGTTCCATAGCCGGCCCGAAGATGCTCGAACATATCGTTGATACAGTCTTGCAGTTCGAAGGCGACCGCAACTTCACCTATCGCATCCTGCGCACTATCAAAAACCGCTTCGGCTCTACATCAGAACTGGGTATCTATGAGATGCAGGGCAGTGGATTGAGACCGGTAATAAATCCCTCTGAGATACTTCTGACCCATCGCGACGAGCAGCCAAGCGGTATCGCTATTGCGGCGATGCTTGAAGGCATGAGGCCATTTTTGATAGAGACCCAGGCACTCGTCACACCAGCGTTCTATGGCACTCCTCAACGCTCTGCCACAGGCTTTGATCTGAAGCGTATGGGTATGCTGCTGGCGGTATTAGAGAAGCGTGCAGGATTTCGATTTGGTACGAAAGATGTATTTCTGAATATAGCCGGAGGCATGTATGTAGATGATCCGGCCATAGACCTGGCAGTGATCGCTGCACTCATTTCTTCTTATGAGGATAAGGTGGTTCCTGCCAAGACCGCCTTCGCGGCAGAAGTGGGCCTGAGCGGCGAGATCCGCGCCGTCAACCGCATAGAGCAGCGCATAGCAGAAGCAGATAAACTGGGTTTTGACAAAATATTCGTCTCTTACTACAATCAAAAAGCGATCGATGCTTCTAAGTACAGTATAGAGGTGGTCAGCATCAGCAAAGTACAGCAGCTCGTGGAGCATTTGTTTTAGAAACGGCCCCACCAACCTCCCCGAAGGGGAGGCTTAATGCAAATACAAACAGTTTTTGGTGAATAATTTGCTGTTTGTATTCAAGCCCCCTTTGGGGGTTTGGGGGCTTTATATTAGATTCATATAATGAAACAAGCAGCACTCTATCTTCTTATTTTGGGATACTTTGCCGCAGGCATCAATCACTTCTGGCATCCGAAATTTTATTATAGGATCACGCCGCCATTTGTCGGAGATGCATACTGGATCAATATTATTTCAGGCATAGCGGAGATCGTACTTGCTACCATGATGATATTTCCTCAGACACGAATGGTGGGAGGCTATTTGATAGTGGTTATGCTACTAGCATTTATACCCGCACATATCTACAATTTCAAGGTAGATCCAAATCTCCAGACCGCACTATGGATCAGGCTGATCGTAGGTCAGCCTCTGCTGATAGTATGGGCATGGTGGGTGAGGAATTAGTAGTGAGTATTAAGTACTTAGACGATACCAATACAGATAAAATTACTCTCCGGGTATCTCAGTGGTCTCATCCACTTTTTCTTCCTCTCTATGGATCGTAATAGGCGGCAGGTCAGATACCACCTCGTTTTGTTCTCCGATGGTGTTATTATCATCAGGAGTCATGATGTCTTTAAGCTTAGGGAGTTCTTTAGTAGAGTTGATACCGAAGTAATCAAGGAACAATGGCGTAACCTTATACAGTATGGGTTTGCCTACTGCATCTTCTATTCTTCCGGCCACTTCTATGAGTTCCTTTTCGAGCAGACGCTGTATTGAGTAGTCAGAGTTCACCCCGCGTATGGCTTCGCATTCAGCCTTTGTGATCGGGCCTTTGTATGCGATGATCGCCAGGGTTTCGATGGCAGCGGTCGACAGTTTTTTCTTTTCTTTTTGGCCAATAAGGATAGAGACCGTCTTGTGATAAGCAGGCTTGGTGAAGAATTGATAGCCGCCACCTATCACACGCAGTTCGAATGAGAAAAAGTCGTCTTTGTATTTGCTTTCTATTTCTTCAAGTACTGCGCTCAGGATGTCTTCGTTGATCACGGCATCTGTATCGAGCTTTTTGATACACTCCAATAGATCAGCCTTAGTGACTGCGGTGTCGCTGCTGAATATCAGAGATTCGATATGTTGATGAAGATTTTCCAAAAGAGATGATAGACATTAGATTTTAGACAATAGATGAATACAATTGTATTCAATTTTCAAATTTTCAAATCAGCACATCGCCGAATTGATTAGCCGTTCTCCTCCAGTGCTGCTGCACCACCCACGATCTCGAGGATCTCTTTGGTGATCGCTGCCTGACGTTCGCGGTTGTATTGTATTTTGAGGCTGCGTATCAGTTCGCCGGCATTGTTTGTTGCTGCGTCCATCGCCACCATACGGGCACCATGTTCTGATGCATTGGTATCGAGCAGTGCCTTAAAGAACTGTGTGTTCAATATCTTTGGCGCCAGTTCCTCAAGCAGGGTCTGCTTGTCAGGCTGGAATATGTAATTATCCTTTTGCTTAGATTTTACCGCACCTACTACTTCTTTTTTCTCTACAGGGAGAAAACGCTCAGTCATCCAATGCTGTGTGGCAGCATTGATGAATTTAGCATAGATCAACTCCACTACATCATATTTGGCGGCCAGAAAGTCCTCTGTGATCTTGCCCGATACTACCTGCGACTGTTCGAAGGTCACACCATGCATCAGACTGTTGTAGTCGGTGATCAGTTTTATATCAGTGCTTCTTTTAAAAGCGTCATAGCCTTTCTTTCCGACGAACATCATCGTCACACCACCTGCTTTGCGCTGTGTGGCATAGGTCTCATTGACCAGACGATTGGCGGTTTTGATCAGGTTTGAGTTGAAACCTCCGCAGAGGCCCTTGTCTGAAGTGATCAGGACGATGAGGATATTTTTAGGGTCGCGTTTTACGTTTACTTTCAGAGAGATGTCCTCCCCCTTCAGCGCGTCCATGATATTGCCGAGTATATAGTTCAGCTTCTCGGAGTAGGGGCGCATCTGAACGATACGGTCCTGAGCGCGTTTCAGCTTAGACGCAGACACCAGCTTCATAGCTTTGGTGATCTGTGAAGTGGTATTGACACTAGCGATACGGTTGCGTACTTCTTTGAGATTTGCCATTTGTTAATTATTGCGCTGCAAAAATAAGATTATCCCCCACTTGTCCAAAGCTAAAATCTACCCTTTATGGGGACTTTAACAGCCATCACATTAATTTGCACACAAGCTCCTTCACCCTGCCTGCTGGTTTCATGGGTCAAAAAACCACAAATGCACCATTTTTATAATAAAAAAGATAAATCCCCTATCCGAAAATGCCGCATATGACAATCACTGCTGTCCCCAATTCACCGGCATACTGAATTCATTTATACATGATAATTAATCCATATTTTACATTATGGATGCGTTTTTTGGGAAAACGTAAAAATTTGATATTTAGCATTAAAAGCATAAAATAATATTATATGAATTTTATTGAAATGCATAAATGAAATTTACCTTGCGCTGCTTCGACCCTTTATCGGTATTGGTTTTATTGCAAAACGACATAATTATTCATTTGGAAGCCAACATCGCAAAGATACGATATTATGCTAATAATGCAAAATATGAAAATTCGAAAAACAGCTGTGAGAATATCTTATTTTTAAATCACAAACACAGTTATGCTTAGCAAAGATGAAATAATAGCAAGGCTCCTGACCAATCATGTCCGCATGGCAGGTATGGTGGCAGATATGAATGAGACGGATTTTTCTGCGACCCTCGACGGCAAATGGTCTGCCGGGCAACAGCTGGATCATATTTACAGAAGTCTCAAGCCACTGACGATGGCCCTTGGCTTACCAAAAATCGCCGTGAAGATCCTGATCGGTACTGCAAACCGACCATCGAAAGACTATGAAGGTTTGGTCGAAAAATATCATGCAGTGCTGGCCGGTGGTGCTACTGCCACAGGGGCATATGTCCCCAAGAAAGTGTTGTTTGAAAACAAAGTCAAACTGGCTGAAAAAGTAAGATCCAATGTTTCCAAACTGGCCTCTCATCTTGCTAAGTACTCCGAGCAGGACCTTGACCAATATATATTGCCCCATCCGCTCCTGGGCAAACTGACAGTCAGAGAAATGCTATTCTTCACCATATATCATAGTGAGCATCATTATAAGGTAACGATGCAGAATCTTGGAAAGTAAAAAGATCAAAGATCCTTCAGACTCACCCCTGCGAACTCTTTGATAAATCCCGCTCCGAACACAGCGGCAGGAGTTTTAAATCCTGTCTGCGAGAATCCATTGTCGAGGACCCTTTTTGCGATCTCCACTGCTGTCTCAGCAGTGAGTGTATAACCTTCGGGCAGTGTGAGCACAGCGCGTTTTACCGCACCGGTTTTGTTTTTCACTTCACCCCATACGAAGCTCTGTGAGGTTTCGCGCTCCTGATCATTGGGCCCTGCGGGTTTCTGCTTGATCTTGGCTATGGCTTTGTCTTTGACCCAGCGCATGCGCAGTATCGGTCCGATGAAGTTGGATAATTTCATCGATGTGATGAGCTGCTTAGGTAGCACATTGTATACGCGGATATTGGGTATGCCGGTGGTGTAGAATGCTGTCGACACATCGCCCCAGGGAATCTCCGCACCTATTTTCTTAGTGAAACCAAAATCTATCTCGCGGGTCGTGAAGCCTGATCTGGTAGCTGTGATGCGGCCGTCTTTGCGTATGGCACTCGGGTTGCCCAATCCCTCGGCGATGGTGATAGCCGTGCCATGAGAGAGCCTGCCGCCTTTGCTCATCAGGCATAGTTCGAGTTCTGTGGCATCAGGCAGCAGCCCTTTGAGGTATAGCGACATGCAGTCGGTAGGCACCACATCGAAACCCACACCTGACATGACCATGATACCCGCCTTTTTTGCTGCGTCATCCTGTTTGTGCGCACCCTCGAATACGCTTATCTCGCCTGTGATATCGAGGTAGTGTGCCTTGTTTCTCAGGCAGGCCTCGATCATGAGTTTTGAAGTATACATGAATGGTCCCGCGCAATGCAGTACGATCTTTACATCTTTCAATGCATTGTCTGCTGCACCTGTATCTGCCAG
>CAIXBT010000212.1 GCA_903917755.1 uncultured Bacteroidota bacterium | reverse complement strand
GGCGGGTATCAAGGCGGCGCTGCGCGGGACGGACATGATACTCGAAGAAGGCATGAATGTGCGCGTGGTGATACTGCCGGATCAGGAAGACCCGGACTCATTCGTGCGCAAAATGGGCTCGACGGAGTTCTCGAAATTCATCAAGGATAATAGGAAGGATCTGATACTTTTTAAGACTACTCTATTCGCAGAGGAGGCTAAAAATGATCCGATCAAAAAGGCAGAGTTGATCCGCGATATCGTACAGTCTATCGGCAAGGTGCCTGACCCCATACAGCGTAGCATCTATACACAGCAATGCTCCGAGCGGTTCGGGATGCAGGAGCAGATACTGATCTCAGAGGTCAATAAGATCCGTCGTGCGCGGGCCAAAGAAGAGCACAAAGAGGATATAGCACCGCATATAGAGGCGCAGGACTTTTCTGCTAATGCACAGGTGCACCAGCAGCAGCAACTCAAACCTACTGTCCTCAGCATAGAGTTTATAGAGAGAGATGTGGTAGCCGCACTCATGGAATACAGCACCTGGGACATAAATCTGGGAAATGACCTGACCGAACCTGCGGCGAAGTTCATCATGGAGGATCTCGAAGGCATAGAGTTTCAGTCGAAGTATAAATATGCCTATGACTTTATTAAAAGCGAATATGACGCGGGCAGGATACATGAGCCGAACTTCTATACCATGAATACGGATCCCGAGATCAGTGCATTGGCCATCAAACTGCTGACAGATGAATCTTATGATGATGTGAGTCCGGGCTGGTGGAAAAGGTTTGAAGTGGTAATACCTGACAAGGCACGTACCTATCAGAAAAATATCATTTCGGTCACGATGCGACTCAAGCAGCTAAAGAATATGGAGATGCTGAAAAAGGTAGAAGATATGCTGCGGGAAGAAAAAGACGAAGAAAAGATCATGAGCCTCATGGGCAAACACAAAGCGCTGATGGAGCAGAAAAAAGAATTCTCCAAAGCCACTGGCACTGTGATCTACAGACCGCTATGATATTAGCTGAATAAAAAAAGGATCATTCCCCCTTCACGAATTTCTTTGTCAGCTGACTTCCGTTTATGCTGAATCTGATCATATAGATGCCCGGTGCCAGCGCACTAATATGCAAATGGACCTGAGTGCCATGAAGCTCTGATTCCACAGATATGGATTGACCTGTGATGTCAAATATCTGAGGCTTACTTTCATTAACGGCGAATAGATCTGACTGTGCTATCAGTATATCATTGGCAGGATTAGGATAGAGTGATATTCTGTTTGCTAATGCTATATCACTGATGCCGGCCACATACAGGTAGTAGGTCCGGGTGGCCTGACTGCTGCATCCGTATTGATCCGTATAGGTATAGGTGATCACATTCGCACCATGCGCAGCAGAGTCGGGATAAAAAATATTGCCATGTACGCCTGTACCCGAATAGACACCTCCTGCAGGAGTGGCGGTGAGCAGTATATCATTCGAATGTGGCAGTACTGTGTCTGTAGCAGAACTCCATGTCACAGCTACGGGAGTGTCAATAGCGAGTGTCAGGTTTATGATACTGTCGCAGCCGCTTAGGTTTGTGATGGTATCAATGTATTGACCCGGCAGCGTGAGCATTTGGCCATTGAGGTTATATACATTGCCGACGCAGAGGTGATCGCTGTATGAGTATGAACTCGGATAATGAAGGGCAAGGTTTAGAATGAGGGTACTATCGCAGCCATTCACACTATTGAGTGTATCGCGATAGGTGCCCGGAGTGTTCAGCACCATTCCGTTAAAGTTATAGCTATGTCCATTGCAGAGCACCGCCGGTAGGGTGGTAGTGTCATAAGGATAAACGGTCAGATTCAGTTTTACCACACTGTCGCAGCCACTGAAATTAGTCAGGGTATCAGTATAGAAGCCCGACTGAGTGAGCGTGCGCCCGTTAAAAACATATCTGACATTCGAACAGTTGTAATCACTATAACTATGCTGATCGAGGCCATAACAATAAAAATACAATGGGCATATATCAGCAGCAGTGATGGCAGTGCTGTGTACAAAATCAGTCGTGAGAGGTCGTTCCATCTTAGCCGCTATGGTGCCGGCCCCTCCATTCAGAAAGTTGACCGTGCTCCATGGGCTCCATCCTGCATATGCGGGATAATAGCTGCCCAGATCTGCCACCAGTGTGGCATTGGGTTCGCCGACATTTACATTCACCGTTATCTTTCTGATCTGTGTGGAGTTGCAGTTGGGATTGCAGATGAAGGCATTGTTGCAGCCCGGTACCGTCAGGTAGTTGGCATGTTTTTCAGGAGAAGCATAGATGGTATCCGCTCCATTCGGATTCAAATAACTTCTGTAAGCCATGGTCTGGATCTGCTGGCAGGCTGTAGCGTCGTGACCCACACTCTGTATGGTCGCGCCTACCCATCTGTTCATGATCGTGTCATACATCCATCCGGCCACAGAGTCAGGACCGGTATATACCAATGAAAAGTGAAAACCCTCCACATCTGCAGAGTGGCCCAGCAGCCCGCAGTCCTGTCCGTAGAGTACTGCAGTGTGCACCATGATAAAGTGATTGTGCCAGTACATACCGGGCACAAGATGCCTCGGTCCCACCAGCGCCACAGGGTGTATCTGTACTGAGTCGGGACTATTGCTCCAGGTATATTGCTGGGGATAGGGAGATATACGCGTAGCTATGAGATTTGTATCTCCGGTGCCATTCAGCGCCGGCCCTGGGCAGGTTTCATTGCTGAACATCATTACCGGCGGCATG
>CAIXBT010000211.1 GCA_903917755.1 uncultured Bacteroidota bacterium | reverse complement strand
CTTCGGTGATCGCCGCAAGGAAATGCTGAAAGATATCGCGACTCTCACCGGTGGCATCGCTATCAGCGAAGAGCAGGGATACAAACTGGAGAACGCTGACCTCAGCTACCTCGGTACCTGCGAGAAGGTATCTATCGACAAGGACAATACTACTATCGTAAATGGTACAGGTGAGAAAGCACAGATCGTAGCACGTATCAATGAGATCAAATCTCAGATCGAGAAAACTACTTCTGACTACGATAAAGAAAAACTGCAGGAGCGCCTCGCTAAACTCAGCGGCGGTGTGGCTGTACTCTATATAGGAGCACCTACCGAAGTGGAAATGAAAGAAAAGAAAGACCGCGTAGATGATGCACTCCACGCTACACGTGCCGCCGTACAGGAAGGTATCGTAGCAGGTGGAGGTACAGCCTACATCCGCGCTCAGGCATCTATCGATAAGCTGAAAGGCGAAAATGATGACGAGACCACTGGTATCGCTATCGTACGCCGTGCTATCGAAGAGCCTCTGCGCCAGATCTCTGAGAATGCAGGTGTAGAAGGATCAGTAGTAGTACAGAAGGTGAAAGAAGGCAAAGGTGACTTCGGCTACAATGCCCGCACCAATGTATACGAAGACCTGAAGAAAGCTGGTGTGATCGACCCTACCAAGGTGACACGCATCGCTCTCGAGAATGCTGCCTCTATCGCTGCTATGCTCCTGACTACAGAAGCTGTCATCGCTGACAAACCAGCTCCTGCTGCTGCAGGTGGTGGCCACGGTGGTGGAATGCCTGACATGGGCGGCATGGGTGGAATGATGTAATCTTTTAAGACATGAGACGTTAGACTTGAGATATTAGACTAATGCAAAATACAAAGCCCCGGAGTTAAATGACTTCGGGGCTTTTTTATGCAAAAAACCTAACAAAAACCGCGCGTCTTTGCGAGGAAATTCACCTTAAAAAATAAACATGATATTGACGAAGCCCCGCCTGACCTGACAGTCATGTCGGGCAGGAATCCCCGCAGGCATAGATGATGATAAGTTGAGAATTGGCCGTTAGAAGCTTTTTTGTCTTTTTTTCTTGGAGATACCCGAACGATGACACCTAAGTATATGGGATGCCATATAGTTTATCATTTCTTCCCGGGTCCTGATATTGACCGGGAGGTCAAAACGCTGTATGATTCCTTCATTTAAGGTGCAAACCACTAGCCAATGCCAAAAGATATAGCCGCTATCGAAATAATCAATGACAATGTATTTATCTCTAAGAAATACTATGCCATCAACAGACATCGGAAAATATAGGGAATCATTATGGTCGTATGCATACAACTTAAATCCCAAAATTGAGTCAAGTTTCGTTAGGGTTGTCAGGGGGATATCCTTACGACTGGTGGCTATTTTCGTATCAGAGCTGTGAAGAATTGAGCGTAGCATGGATTCATCACATCTTGATTGTGAATTGACACAATATGATACCAGCATTGAAAATAAAACAAAATGTAGTTTTATCGATTCCATAGAAATTTCAGAGCGCTTTTTGCTATTGCATATTTAGCTACTTTTTGTGATTTGACAAACAAACTATGGCGCGGGGTTCTTCCCCCGCTATCTGTAGTCTCAAATCAAACAATGCTGTGCTTAGTCTGAAGGGTGGGATGCGGGTGAGCGACTAAGCCCCCCAGTTCTCCTTAGTCTCAATAATAAAACAACGTTGTGCTTAGTCTGAATGCAGGCCTGCGGGTGAGCGACTAAGCCTGCTCTAGTCCTCGTCCCCACTATGGCGCAAGAATGCAGGGTGGGGAGTGGCGTTGGGTTCTTGTGCCAACATGAAGAGCTAAGACCGGCACAAGAAGTCAAAGGCCAAGCTTCATTCTTGTGCCATTGATGATATTGGAAAATTCTTTACATTTGGATATACCTAAATCAATGCGATATGAGAAATGTAATACTTCTTTTAAGCTTACTCTTTTGTGTCAATATACATGCGCAAACTTCATACAGCTGCACCTATCGCCAGATCTGTACGTTGGATGATCCTCAATCTTCTCAAAGTACTCAATCCAATCAAAACGCTCAATCCAAAGGATCGACCAACTGCAATGGCTATGAGGATAATTCATTGTTCGTGGTCAATAAGTCAGAAACTATGTTCACGCATACCACAGAGAGCATGAAGTCATCCTACTATGTCGAGAGCAAAGATTATGATACCAAAAACGACCTCTATACATATCATGTGGTGAGCGATGTCGGCAATAGATATGACTATATATTTGATGCTAAAAACAAAGAGGTCCGGGCACTGGCCAATAAAGACGGCCAGATGCGATTAATTACCTTCACCGTAAAAGCGGTTTTCTGAAAGATCCCCATTTATTCAACTTTGATTTCTTTCTGTTATTTACTATATTTGTATTGTGTAATTAAATAAAGCAAAATGTATTTTCATTATGCATATTATAATTTAAAATTACAAATCTGCATATGTAAATGGGGTTGTATTTCAATATTGTAACTTTTCGCAAAAAAAGAGCCCAATAGTG
>CAIXBT010000210.1 GCA_903917755.1 uncultured Bacteroidota bacterium | reverse complement strand
TCTTGCTTATAGCATTATCGGTCCGCAGAGGCCCTGTACCCGATATGATACCATAATTCACTTCAGCATTTTCGAGCTCCTCCTGAAATCTGTGAAACAGCAGTTCGCGATCATTCTTGTTAGCACGCTGACCATCTGCTACCCAGGGGATATCAATATCAGTGAGCAGATAGAATCCAAACTGATTGATTTTGATATGGTCTGCCATCCATTTCGGCACCTCCCATTCATAGAATTCAAGCCATATCTTATATGCTATCATTTCTGTATCGGCAAACAGTATCTCGCTTGCCTTAGCCGACATTTGCTTCTCGAGTTCTATCTGGCCTTTAGCCATTTTTAGTACATCCTCGTAAGTGTAGTTCATGCCATTCCTATCGAGATATTGCCGGGCATATTCAGGCACATAGACGGTATCATACAGATCTGCCAACTGCATAGTGAGAGAAGTTTTGCCGGTAGATTCGGGCCCGGTGATAGCGATCTTATGAAGCATGTTTAAGGTCTTTTTTCCATTGATAATAGCCATATGCGGCCATAATACTGTAAACAAAAAACAGAGCCGGATATAACCACCAGTCCCTAGCCGGATAATATTTCACAGAATATAGTATCACAGCCAGAGGATCTGCCACCAGCCAGAGGATCCAGTTCTCTATATATTTTCGGGCGGCCATCCATGTGGCGAGCAGGCTCAATACGGTGACTCCGGCATCCAGATAGGGAAGTGAATTATTAGTGAAATATCCCATGCCTGCACCCAGACCGACGATCAATATCGCACATATAGCCAAAAGGGGCAAGAAAAGCTTCATCCGAATATTTGTAACAGGCAGGGGCTCGCTGTTATCAGTTTTGCCCCACAGTATCCATCCGTATATTCCCATGATGGTATAATAGGAATTAAGAACACAGTCCATATACAGATGCTGCTGAATATTGCTCATTACAAACAATGCGGAACCTATGGTGCCGAATATCCATCCCGACCGTTTCTCCAGCATGATCAGAACCAAGTATAGCAAACCCAGTATTACAACTGTTTTTTCAAGCATGCAGTAAATATACACATCCTTTACCCATAGACTTTACACATTGGTTTACAATCAATTGGGGTTGTTTACAACATTATTCTTGTAGTTTTTGAAACATCACATGTTTTCACACGTAAACTCAATTAATACTAAATGATAAACAACACGAGGCAATATGTACCCAAATAAAGTGAATAGCATGAAACTAGTAGTAATTACCAATCCTTATGATATCAAATTCGAAACTGAGACGATCAATAGATTATTCAGGGAGGGTTTAGATGAATTGCATCTCCGCAAACCGCAATATGACAAAGCGGCCATGAAAAAGTTCCTCAATCAGATCGATCAGAAATTTCATCATAAAATAGTTCTGCATTCTCATTATTCTCTGGTAAATATATTTGACATCCATAAGATACATCTGAGCCATGACTGGATCACTAATTTCGCTACAGATTTTTATCTAAATAACGTCATACTAAAAGGCAAAAAAGTTTCTAAAAGTATGACAATAGCCAGCTGCAGATCATTGTACAAACCTATCAAGGGCATCGATGAGCTGATGCTCGGACCGGTTTTCGCCAGAGCTTCATATACTGTCAATAATCAACTTATATCTACTGCTGAACTGGAAAAAGGCTTGCGCCACAGCAAACTGCCAATCACAGCTCTCGGAGGTGTGACATCTCAGACACTCGAATTTTTCAAAAATGTAGGATTCAAAGGTATAGCAATTCAAAGCGGTATTTGGAAAAATCCTGATCCGGTAAAATCTTTCGTAGAGATCAAGGATCACTATATCGCTACCGAACATAAACTCAGGATCGCTGTATAAAAAAATACAGATCGCGCTTATCTGACCGAAGTTCTCTCTCCCACTTTCATTTTAGTTACTTTGCCTAATACAATGGCACGATTATCTGCCATATGTCCCGCAGGAAAATCAAAGCATACCGGATAATTGAAACCCGCTACATGTTCTGCTATTATTTCCAAAGCTGATTTGCCGAAAGGAACTGCATTGTCAGACATATCGGTCATGCCTCCTACTATCAGACCTGCGAGATCCTGAAGCTTGCCTGACCGTTTGAGATTTATCATCATCCGGTCTATATGATAGAGTTTCTCATCTATATCTTCTATAAAAAGGATCTTTCCGGCAGTGTTGAATCCCGACCTGGTGCCGGTGATACTATAAAGGATAGACAGATTACCACCGATCAGTACACCCTTTGCGTCTCCAAGCCTATTAAGCGGATGAGAGGGAATATCAATGCTCACTTCCTCTCCGAACAGATGCTGCCTGATACTGTCTATAGCTTCAGGGGTATTGCGATGAAACAACGCAGGTACGCTGGAATGCAGGGTCTGCACACCGAGTGTCTGATTGAGATGCACATGCAGATAGGTGATGTCGCTAAAACCGGTTATCCATTTCGGGTGTGTGAGCAGGCCTGTCCAATCTATATCATCTGCTATCCTCACCGTACCATAACCTCCACGTGCGCATATGATGGCACATGTATCAGGGTCATTGATCGCCCTTTGAAAGTCATCCAGTCGCTCCCGGTCAGTGCCCGCATATTGATTATCAGAGAGTCCTATCGTGCTGCCTGTACGAACCTTCAGCCCCCAGCTTTCGAATATTCTAATGGCAGGGGCCAACTCCTCTTGCATCACCTTTCTGGCAGTACTGAGAATGATGATAGTATCACCTGTCTTGAGATATGGAGGGCGAAGCAGCATAAGTCAAAAATAGAAATGTTTGGGGATGAAATGGGCTTATAGGTGCCGTCCCGATGATTTTTTTATAATGACATTTCCAAACATTGACATACTAATACTACTAAAAACCCTAATTGTATTTATATTGTATAGAGTCAAGGTGCTGTATAACCGGCAAGCTTAAACATTCTGCAAAATGTTTATACCCCTCCGCGTTGCAATGACCATCCATAGGCCAGTATAATAATTTCGACTTTTCTCTGACGAACCCTTTATCTTCAAGACAGGATTTAATATCGATGCGAGGAATGTATACTGAGTCGCAAAAATTGATGAGGTTTTGCATCGAGTATTTCATAGTACCATTGAGCTCGGGGTCTCGGGGATGAAATCCAACTAATAGTGGAATTTTATGCGCAGAACATAAAATCCTGAAACGCATTAATACCAATTCGATCTCGGACTCGCTTTTATGGACAGCCTCAGCTTCTTGTTTCGGCCTCATAAAAAGCCAGTTGTAGCACAAGACGTCATGTAAAATCCTCCTGAACAAAAAACTTTTTGCATATACAGGTTCATACCACGGTGGTGAGCAATAAGTGACCGAAGAATCAGCATTGAAACGTTCAAAGCCACCGCGGAGAGTAACATCAGAAATGTCAGTTGAATTGATCAGTTCGATTACATAGTCTGGGTTATATTTTAATAGCCGGTTCGAGAATAGTATGTACTCAAAATATGGGTCGGAATTTCCTACGCCACAGTTCCAAACTTCGATTTCCGGATTCGATCCATAACGTTCTCTCAGGATTCCTTCTAACGATCTAGGACATGTACTATCTGTTCCGGCCCCCATCCCCTGCACAAAACTATCACCTATCACCATGATCCTGATACTATGGGGTTTTTTCTCAATGACAAAATCATTGTCCAGCAAACCTTCATTGTTGGCAAGAATTGAATAGGAATACTCTTTTAGTATCTGGCTGGTAACCTCGTGGGGTGGATACACATGGTACCAGGATTTAACACCTGCATCAAATAAGGAGTGATATGGTAAACCATATTTTTCATTAAAAGTGGCATACTTACCATCAACCCTGAATATAACTTCTGCTACAGTCAGAAGTATGATGAGGGTAATCGACAAAACACCTGCATTCATGAGAATGTTGCGTTTGGTCATATCTGTGTTATTTATATTGTTAATTATGAAAGGATTCAATTACGAAACTATTCATGGAAGCCTATTCTCTTTCTCTGTGCCAATACCTTCAGCCTGTTTAAAATATAGTCTGCAATATACCCGATAGCGAAACAAGTTGTAATTAAAATAAAGGGATATATAGTCATAATAAACCTTCTGATATCAAAAGTATGGACTATCGCAATGGTTAAAACATAAATGAACATAATCATATACAATAGTGAAATAACATCCAGGACAAAAAGTTTCCTTTCAATGATTCTGATTGTCATGAATAATATCATCGCAATAATGAATATCTCATCAAAAAAACGATAGAAAAAGAAATGCCAGGAGAAAACCAGATGTTGCTGATCAATATCATAGCAACTACCCCTAGGTGCAGATGCCGGATACCTGAATGTAAGAAAATAATCTTCGGGGCGTTTATTGCCGATAAGGTTAAAATGGCCTGACGGGCCAGTCTGTGCATAGGACGCCAGATTGTCAAATATATCCCTGTCAAACTGCTTCATAATATCTACCGAGCGGAAATAAAAATCAAATATATCCTCACTATTATACATGTCTTTGTGAATATATTTATTGGGAAAATAAAATGCATAGACCTGCATACCTATTTCACGGCTTAGCCCCACCGGATACTTGGTCACCAGTATCTTACACAAACCAATATAATAGCTTTCGATAGAATCATAGTTGTTGTGAAAATAGCTATTGATCAGTTCATTGGCTTTGCCCCACATCAGGTTATCACTAGAGAACTTAATTATAAAATCAGGTTCAACTTTTTGTGCCTCCTTAAAACGTAGTATCATTGAATCCTGCAACGCTGGGGTAAGACCGAAATTTGTTCTATCCTGCGCCAGCAGATCAAAATGAGTAAAAGCCATTTGCTCATACTCAATATAGACCCTTCCTTCAAAAGTATTATCTATCTTATTGACTGATTCGGGTAGCAAAACAAGAAGAGCATAGAACAAATGGGGCACTATGATCAGATACCCCTTCACCCTCCTCGACAGAGAGATTGACTTAATAATATGATATACCAGCAAAACCTCAAGAAAAAGCGTGACGAAGACCCATTTGGGCATTGGATTGGACAGATACAAATTAATAAAGATGGCTATTGATGCAAATATGATTTTAGTTATGTGGCTCGATACATCTGAGAAAACAAAAACAAGACAGCATATGACCGCACTCATTATACACATACAGATCGATTCCGGTCCTATGAACTGCTCATAGTTCATGATCCCATGATTGCCAATAAATATACCTAGCATCATATAGCCCAGCAAATGCCAGCCCAGCCGATTGCTTCTATTGGATACGAATCCTATCCAAGCTATCGCCAATAGGGCACCACTTACAATGCCCAGCACTTGCTGCGCAATAATCGTGTACTTGATCCCGAAATGCTGTGATAAGGTGGCATAAATAAACAGTAAATACTGCATAGGCCGCTCGCCTTTATGCCACTGTCCGATCAATTCTTTGATCACCGGAGGCATCAGATAATGCTCCGAATCCGTGTCCAAAAATACCAATCCGGCTATATGATAGCGGTACCATGCCCCCAAAGCCAATAAAAGCAAATAAGGGATAATATAAATTCCAGCTTTATTCCTAATCAGCTCCAACTTAAATCTAGACATCCTAATGATAATTTATTAACTCTGCATATTTACTCAAATTCCAACTTCAATACCTGAGTAATATAAAAACTATAGGCAAAATTGTATAAATCCTTTCATGTTTGTACATTCACTTTTTACATTTTAGGTACATTACGGCAGCTCTGTTTTAACAATATGTATTCATGACCAATACTTCTATCTCTTTTCTTGAAAAATACTTTGGTTTTCTGTTATGTTCCTTACTGTCTGCGGTCAGATCGCTATTCAGGCCCTTTACTTCTAAAATCAATTCCCATAAACCTTCCCGTAAAATCCTTTTCGTAAAATTCATTGAGCAGGGAGCTTTCGTTTTGCACCATGCTTCTTTTATCGAAGCTGCTGAGATATACGGAGCGGAAAATATTTTCCTTTGTACATTTTTATCCAACAAGCCACTTGTAGATCTGCTCAGTTTAGTGCCAGCATCCAATATAATTTACATCAACGAGAAAAGTTTTTCTCATTTCACTATAGGATTTGCACGCGCACTGCTCAATATCCAGAAAGCAGGAATAGATACGGCAATCGATCTTGAATTTTTCTCGACCGCTACCGCTATTTTCTGCTACCTCTCAGGAGCAACTAAGAGGGCCGGATACCATCGCTATATGGGTTCCCAAAACTACAGAGGCGACCTGTTCACTCACCGTCTCAGTTATTCTCATTACGTGCATGTAGCAGAGACAAGTTGGTGCCTGCTCAAAAGCATAGAATTGGAACCACAGATGTTGCCAGCGTTGAATATTTCATTTGAGGATACACTCATCAAGCCAACTTTCATACCTGACACCAATGATCACGATAGGATCAGGCAGTTACTTGGCCAAAACAAAACGATCAGCGGCCCGATCATAGTTATTAATCCGAGCCTGAACGATGTTTTGCCATTGCGAAAATGGCCTTCTGACCATTTTCGGAAATTTGTCGCTCTGTTCAAAAGTCGATATCCTGATTATCAATTTGTCTTTACGGGCAGGGAAGATGAGGCTGAACTGACTGAACATTTCATTGCAACATTAAATCTCCCTAATGCTATAAACCTGTGCGGCAAAACTCAACTGCGGGACATTTTAACCCTATACACACATGCCCGGCTGCTACTGACCAGTGACAGTGGCCCTGCTCATTTTGCTACACTTACGCCCATAAACACGATCGTCTTATTCGGGCCTGAAACCCCAGACTTATACTCTCCTTTGTCAATAAGGACGAAGGTATTATATCGGGGGCTTCCATGCAGTCCATGCTTTAATGTCTATAACAACCGACAATCGCCTTGCCGTAATAATATATGTATGCAACAAATTTCGGTGGACGATGTCATGAAAGCTGTAGAAGAAATTTTGCAATGACAAAACAGATATATAAAATACTGACATGGTTACTGATACTGATTTTCGCTTATAGCCAGGTGCATCAATGGGTATATGAGCGGAACACCAGCATATGGGGATTCATTTGCCTGCTCACACTCGGCCTTGCTTTTGCGATTTCATTCCTGCGATTTTTTTTTAGCAGAGAATATATAACCCGCAACATATTTTCTAATCTCACAGTACTTGTATCTTCATTCCCGGTTGCATTGTTACTTGCTGAATTAATGCTCCGCTGGTTTTCTACAGGTCTTGAGAGCTATGGTGAGAGAAATGGCTCGCCAGTATACCATTCCTCGTATGATGTATATATACAGCAGTTCGAAAATGGCAGTGGCAGTTTCTTTGTTAATCAGCCTTCAGGCACCGAAATGTTCAATAAATCCGAATTTCAATATTTGCATAAATATAATTCGCTCGGCCTGCGTGATCGCGAATTCAAAACTGATAAAGACAGTAATGAATTTCGTATCCTGGGTCTGGGCGACTCATTTACTGAAGGTGTCGGCACTTCTGAAGATTCGACATGGCTCAGGCAACTGGAATATATGCTAAACCATACCAGTCAAAAAACCCGTTATACCACGATGAATGGTGGTGCGCATGGCAGTGATCTTTTCTTTAGTTACGAACTTTTTGACCGTTGTCTGCTCAAATACAAGCCCCAACTGGTTATACTAAATTTAAACTCAACTGATATTAATGACTGCATCTATCGGGGTTGTGGTGAAAGGTTTGATGCACAAGGCCATTTTCATTGCAAAAAAGGGCCCTGGTGGGAGTTCTTTTTTGGCTGTAGTTATATTGTTCGTTTGATCGTACTAAACTTTTTGCACTATGACTGGCAGCTCCTGTCACCGGCCGCACAAAAGAATGAAGAAGAGATTGTGCTCACAGAAATCGGGAAGAAGATAAATGACTATCTGACCCTCACAAAAAAAAATAAAATTACATTTCTATTGGTTTTACAACCCCTGCAGGAAGATATTAGAGACAGGACTGATCCGCTTCAGCGATTAAAGTTTGATACAAGTATTCATTATATCCGGCTCGATTCCTATCTGTCAGATTCCATTCATGCATATCATGACGATTTCTCACTTTTCTATTGGCCCAAAGATGGGCATTTTACTACCCGAGGTTATGCTATTGAGGCAAATGCCATCTTTAAAGATTATTTTGCTGGTCAGCATATTGACTCATGTCAAAAAAAATAAACGAGTAGATATCTCCCTATCTTGATTTTAAAAAATCCGGCAAAAGCTTCCGGGGCGTCACCAAAATAGCCAACAGTAATCCGACTACCATATATGCTTCCATGTAACTCTCTAATATATACCGGATAAGAAACACCGTGATCAGACAGGTAAAGGCCATCACTGCCCATGCAAACACTGCCGGCAGAGATAACAACAGCGCCGCACGCCATCTTATCTTCACACAGCACATTAGGGCTAAGACAAGACATAGTTTTAGTAGAAAGTCAAGACTGAACGAAGTGAGGAAATTATAAATACCTGACTTATAGAAATAGCTGATTTGTTTCTTATTTGCATCTGTAAAAAAACATGCCCAACGGCTCCTGTAATTTTCAGGGAAATCTTGATAACCAAAAAGCATCATTGTATTATTGTCGATGATCGAAGTGGCAATATTGTCCATCGAAAGGCTTGCATCCAAGTCGTTGACCGAGGATTTAAATCCATTGTGCTCAATGTGAAGCATATATGCTTTAAAAGCGTCATTTAGACAGTCATCAGCATTTCGATCAGTAATATGTCTTGCAGCAAGTGCCATCGTTACACTGTCAAAAGTTTCACACCATGGATGAGTCGTTGCAATGAAGTTATATGTAGTTCGCAGCATCGGATCCTTGCTCCAGCCCGTATAGTGTGTGATAAGTGATTCCTTTTCTTTTGCACTTAAAGTACCCCAAGGCAGTTCTTTTATCCGGTAAATACCTTGCCTGCCGATCGTTGTTTTGTTTGGCGTATGCAGGTACCAGAGTACTCCCTGCTCTATCACCATAAATGTAGCAAACGAAACTAAGGTCAGTGCTAACAGTTTGAAACCGGTCACTAGGTCAGCCTTGTTTTTGGTAAATCGCCCAGTGATAAAGAAAATAAGTGATATGGCTACAGGATATACGAACCAAAATTGTCCAATGTGTTTGGTCAGGACCATTAGAACAAGGCTGACCGTCCAGACCATCATGACCCGCAAACTCTCATCCCGGCGTAGCAAAAACCTGATAAGACCACCCCAGAAGAACAACTCAAAACCCGCAAACAAGCCCTCAGGGAAAACACCATTGACTGCGATCAGAAGCGTCAGGTTCAAACCCATTACCGCCAAAAATATTAGTCGGCTCCTTACTGCACTGAATATCCCTGCAAGGTACATCAAGCCTGCTATATAAACCATCTGCTGCAGCATAACCAGTATATATATCGCAGCTGGTGCTCCATGTGTGAGTAGCATCAAAAAACGGCAGATACCATTGTAAAGGGGAGGGTACTGAGGTAAAGCATAGAGCAAAGGCTGATGTAAATAGACTAGTGAATCAGTATTGTTCCAAAAGAAGGGTATAAAAAAATAGAAAATAAAAGATGGTAAAACTGCTAATAGAAAAACAGATAAGTGTGATAATGCCCCTGTAAAATCTGTTCTTGTCATCAATGCTAATATGACTTGAAAGTAACAAACAATTCTGAAATAGATTTATTAAGGGCGGCTGGAAGTTGGACTTATCAAATTGTGTTTTGAAAATGTAAAAACCGACAGAATTTGTCCTGAAATTGCCTTTAATAAAAAAATTCGACTTTGAGAGAAGTTGAATTTCTCGCTTAAATTATTGATAATGATTTAAGTGTGGTCCCAGCAGGAATCGAACCTGCATCTAAAGTTTAGGAAACTTCTATTCTATCCGTTGAACTATGAGACCAATTAAAAACTGCGGACTGCGAAAATAAAAAATCCCGGATACTTTTCAGCTAACCGGGATCCTTTACTTTGAATATTGTATTTATTCGACCACGAAACTCCTGACTATGGAGCCGCTATTGTCTTTGAGATTGATCTTAGCGATATATATCCCGCTGCTCAATGCCGACAGGTCTATCCGGGCCTGATATCCCGTAGTCATCTGTGTTCTAATCAGCCTGCCTAACCTGTCTATCACCTCTACTGACTCAATAACAGCATCAGATCGGATATACACCTGAGTAGAGGCAGGATTGGGATAGAGATTCACATTCACATTGCTAACCTCCCTGATACCCGTGAATGTAGGACAGTCCAGCTGATATAAGAACAGGGTCGACTGCGCCTCTACCTGATAGAGCACGATATGGTTTGTATCGCCTGTTTGCGCCATGGTGCTGTCTGCCCAGGGCGAAAATTCCAAACTGTCGAACATGAGCATTTTATTGGCTATACCGAGTCCGTTCAATATGGGCTGCATGGCACCACCGCCACAAGCTGTATAGTCGGTGTAAGCACTAAAAAGCAGACCGCAATTAAAAGGGATATTATGATCAGAATCACCCTGCGCCGTATATATCGGCTCATTATCCAATGCTGTCAGCATATTGAGATCGAGTAGCCCGCCACCATAGTTGAGAATGGCTTTGACCTTAGACGAATAACCCGGATTTCCACTATTGCCCTCTATGCCTCCCACTGCTGCAAATGCTGAATCGAGCAATGGAGAGACACCTGCATTACTTTTCAGATAAGCGACATGATCTGCTATCAATGCTCCGCTTGATTCGCCACCTATCACGATCCATGAGGTATCAATACCCAGTGAGGCAGCATTCTTTTTCAGATATCTGACAGCAGCCTTGCCTTCGCTGATAGATTGTGCGATGATAGGGTAAGCGGTAACAGAGTCTGCCAGTGCGCCATTCAAGATCTGTGTCGGTGTGATAAGAGGATAGTTGATAGAGGCAGTCACATAGCCCTTTTGTACAAACAGCTGGCACATGGTGTAAATGAAAGGATCCTTGCTCGTGCCCTGATAGAAATTGCCGCCATGTATCATCAGGATTACTTTCCTCTTAGTAGCTGTGTCTCCTGCTGGCTGATAAATATCCATGGTCATACTGTCATTTGAATAAACAACCGTAGAACTGTCATAAGCCCAGTAATTTGAATTGAAATAACGTTGTCCGTCACAGTTTTGTGCTTTGGCAGGATTCATAAATCCCGATCCGGTCAGAAGAAGGATAAGAAAGAAAAATATCTGTTTCAAAATATCTTGGGTTGAATTAATTAATTGTTGTAAAAAATGAAATTAGCGTTTACTATCTGATAATACTTCCATTTTGTGTTAAATCTTTAGGCGACACAAAGTGGAGTTTGCCTGCTGCATCCTCAGCCAGCAGTATCATTCCTTTAGATTCGATGCCTCTCAGTTTGCGTGGGGCGAGGTTAGCGACTACCGATACTTGTGTACCAATGAGTTCTTCAGGTTTGAAATGCTCTGCTATGCCCGACACGATGGTCCTAATCTCAAAACCAAGGTCAACGGTGAGTTTTAGCAGCTTATCGGCCTTCTCAACTTTTTCTGCGCTCAGGATAGTACCTACGCGCAGATCTATCTTGGCAAAATCGTCAAATACGATCTCCGGGGAGAGCGGCTTAATGGCCGTATCTGAGGCCGTAGTATTGTTTGTTAGTTCCACTTTGGATGTTTTTGTTGTAGCCGGTTTGCTTGTCTTGCTATGCAGTTTTTCTACTTGTGCTTCGATCTGCTCATCTTCTATTTTCTGATACAGAAGAGCTGCTTTGCCCAGTTTATGACCCGGTTTGATCAGGTCCTGTCTGCCCGCATCTTCCCATGAGAGAGATGAGGGATCGATCTGCAGCATATCAAATATCTTCTTTGATGTGAATGGCAGGAAGGGCTCGCAAAGGATAGCCAGATTTGCAATGAGCTGCAGGCAATCATATAGCACTACTCCTGTCCTCTCTTTGCTTTCCTTGATCATTTTCCATGGCTCTTTCTCTGACAGAAGTTGATTGCCATGACGGGCTATATTGATGAGTTCACTGAGACCTTCGCGGAATCTGAAATTTTCCAGAGCATCAGTGATCTTATCTTTTTGATCGGTGGTGAAAGCTTTGAGTTCCTTGCACTCTTTAGCTTCCGGCACCAGATTATCAAAATATTTATCAGTGAGCACGAGTACACGATTCACCAGATTTCCGAATATGCCTACGAGTTCACTATTGACACGGGTCTGATAGTCTTTCCAGGTAAATTCTGAATCTTTGGTCTCCGGAGCGATGGATGTCAGCACATAGCGCAGTTCATCCTGTTTGTCTTTAAACTCTTCCAGGTATTCATGCAGCCACACAGCCCAGTTGCGGGAGGTAGAAAGTTTCTGCCCTTCGAGATTCAGAAACTCATTCGCAGGTACATTATCTGCCAATATAAACTCACCATGGTCCATGAGCATAGCGGGAAATATGATGCAGTGAAATACGATATTATCCTTGCCTATGAAATGTATGAGCCTTGTGTCTTTATCTTTCCAATAGGTCTCCCATGTATCGGGTAGCAGGTCTTTGGTAGCAGATATATAGCCGATCGGTGCATCAAACCAGACATAGAGTACTTTGCCTTCCGCGCCCTGTACCGGCACCGGCACTCCCCAATCCAGATCGCGGGTCATAGAGCGTGGCTGCAGTCCGTCGCCGCTCTCGAGCCAGCTTTTGCATT
>CAIXBT010000209.1 GCA_903917755.1 uncultured Bacteroidota bacterium | reverse complement strand
GTATATTATTTTAATTTATTGACTTAACAAGGCATACACCAACAAACACTTCTATTCTGGATGGTTTCAGGTCGGTGTTTTAGAGAAAGGACGGTTTATATAGGGGGCATCATACTCTGGCATGGTCATTTTTTCTGAAGTCGCCCCCGCCGATTGGCTGCAATACCGCCCGTAAAGCCCAAATTCTCTCAGAATCCTTGTATATTTGGTTCGAACTGCGGACGGTGTTCTCTGCGAGTAATAGTAAGGGTTTTGTGAATCCTAAACTATAGGAAATGGCTATGCGATCTTGCTGGAGCTGGTAGTCATCCCGAGAATGAATGATGTTGGGCCATACACTTATCGATAGCGGGCAGACGATTTATTTTCTACTATAATTTTGATAGATTCGTGGTAAATGAAGAAATTTTCACGATCTGATTTCTTTAATATACTAACTGACAGATCTCGTGTGAGTTCTCATGAAGTTTCTGCGCCTGATAATATTGACAAACAGGTCCGGCCGAGCAGTCTTGGACTTGGCCAATATAGGGGGGGCTGGGGACAGGATCAGATACTGCATCTGATTCGCAGGTCACTCTTTGGGTGCACACCGGCAGACTTCGATTTCTTTTCAAATCTAAATTTGCAGCAATGCCTTGATGTATTGCTCACTCAGTTACCACTACCTTCCCCTCCGGTCAACGCCTACAATACAAGCACAATTATTGATCCTTATGTCCCGTTCGGGGAGACCTGGGTTTTATGCCCGGAAGTGGATGAGGGAGTATACAATGACAGACGGCTTCATAGCCTGAAAAGCTGGTGGGTAAGTCTGATGCTCAATCAGGAGAGGTCTCTGACAGAGAAAATGACACTCTTCTGGCACAATCATATAGCAGCGGAATTTGACTTCATCAATGATGCGGTAAAAAGCTATACTTATGCTAGCCCGCTGCGGTCCCACTCACTGGGCAACTTCCGAAAATTGATATACGACATCACGATCAGCCCGGGGATGCTGAATTATCTCAGTGGCAACGAAAGTACCGCTGCTGCGCCGAATGAAAATTATGGCCGTGAACTGCAGGAGCTATTTACTGTAGGCAAAGGCAAGGGGTCGCACTATACTCAAAGTGATGTAGTAGCTGCAGCCAGGGTGCTGACTGGATGGAACAATGATCGGTCTGGGATCAATACTGTCTTTGAGGCTGAGACGCACGATAATGGAGACAAGCACTTCTCCGCTTTTTATAATAACACTATCATAAAAGGAAGATCAGGGCAAGCTGGCAAAGAAGAACTCAATGAAATGCTTGATATGATCTTTTCGATAAGGGAAGTAGCCAGGCATACTGCCCGAAGCCTATACAGATGGTTTGTTTATTCCGATATAGACGATACTATAGAGGTAAATATCATAGAGCCACTCGCTGATATTCTGATAGTAAATAATTATGAGATCAAACCTGCCCTGCGGGCCTTATTGGGAAGTGAACATTTTTTTGACCGAACCAATATGGCCTGCCATATCAAAAACCCAGCAGATCATATCATAGGATTATGCAGACAGTTTGGCCTTGATGGATTTCCGACAGAAATGTCAAACCAATACCAAGCCTGGTTTGCGCTGTCAGACCTATTGAGCGAGTTGGCTATGCAACCCGGAGATCCACCCAATGTGGCCGGATGGCCTGCATATTATTTATCGCCCAGCTATTATCAGTTATGGATCAATTCCGATACACTTACGGCGAGGTACTCGGCTACGGACAGGCTATTATCTTCAGATGGTCTGGTCTATGCAGATTCTGAAATGCGTTTGAAATTTGATGTGACAGGTTTTACAGCTAAACTTTCTGACCCTTCTGACCTGAACCAATTGATCATTGATAGCACTGTTCTTTTGAGCCCGGTACCATTTGATGATACACAAACGACATATATGAAAAGCATTCTGGATTCCGGTCAGGGAAGCGGCCTTTCATGGCGGGAGATATGGGGGGCGTTTCGGATCAAGCCCAATGATCCCAAGATCAAGGGTGATGTAACAGATCGGCTGGTAAAATACTTTACCTATATTTTGCAGCAGGGAGAATGTCAAATAATGTAAGTAATACAAAGGCGAATGAACAGAAAATTTTTTGTAACGAATGCTTTGCCGGTCTCTGTTATTTCTTCATTGGCTGTCATTGGGGCTTTGAAGTATTATCGGGCCAGCAATGTTTTTCAATCGCCTCAGAGGCCCGGCTATGAAGGTCGGGTTCTCGTGCTGGTCCAACTAAACGGCGGCAATGACGGACTCAATACGGTCATTCCCCTTGACCAATATGCCAACCTGACTAAGGCGCGCAAGAACATCATGATCCCGGATAATAAGGTCCTAGCTTTAAACGGTTCTTCTGTCACTGGCCTGCATCCTGCTATGACCGATCTGCAAAAGCTCTATAATCAGAAGCAAGTGAGCATAATTCAAGGAGCGGGATATGCTAATCCGGACCTGTCTCATTTCAGGTCTATCGATATTTGGAATACAGGTTCTGATTCATCTACTACTCTTGATACCGGTTGGATGGGACGTTTTCTGGATCAGGAGTACAGGGATTTTTATAAAACAAATCAACCAGACCCGCCAGCCATACAGATAGGTGCAGCTTTGTCCAAGGTTCTGCAGGGCCCTGGTAGCAATATGGGAATGGCTGTAAGGGAAGTAGATCACTTTTATGATCTGTTGCCCCCCAGATATGATCCATCCGGGGCGGTGCATACACGTGGTCAATTGTCTTTTATTCGGCGTATGGTGACAGAATCAAAGGGATATTTCACTAAGATAAAAGCAGCGGCACGTGCACAGCAAAACCTGTCTAAGATGTATCCATCTGAGGGCAGCAATCAACTGGCAGATCAGTTGAAACTAGCTGCGAGACTGATAGGCGGAGGATTAGAGACCAAGGTTTATATGGTCAGCCTCGGTGGTTTTGATACACATGGCAAACAGGTCGACATATCAGACACTACCAAAGGTGTCCATGCAGGTCTACTTTCCAAACTATCAGAAGCTATTGCAGCATTCCAGGATGATCTGAATCTGATGGGCAAACAGGATAAAGTGTTGGGGATGACATATTCGGAGTTTGGCAGGCGTATCAGATCAAACTCCAGCTATGGTTGCGATCATGGCACATCGGCTCCACTGATATTGTTCGGACACAAACTCAAAGGGGGACTGATCGGCACTAATCCGGAAATATCAGACAATGTTCGAGAGAACGACAACCTGCCATTTAGACCGATTTTCGCTCTATCTATGCCGCTATCCTGAAAGACTGGTTTGGTGCACCACCTGATGAACTGAAGACAGCTATGCCAGGCACTCATTCTACTATAGATCTGATTAGAGTTTGAGATCTTTCACTAAAAACCAACTATATTACATCAGGTTTGTAAAGGTATATTATGCTGAAAAAGATCATTCCTGATGTCTCCATAGGTGTCTGCTATGTGGTACTCAGTTTACTGATAGGAGAATGCCACCCTTTCAGTAAGGAATCTATGTATGATTCATTTCCCGACAGGTCTTATACCTTTTATCTGTCTGACACACGCGGGCAACTCCTGCCTTTGAAAAAATACTATCATTTCACCACCAACGAACTGACGCATGTCTATAATGCGATCTGCGAGAGCCGTGATCTAAATGGTGATAGAGAGGCAGAGCAGATGCAGAGCATCGGCATGACCCTGATGGAAGAGCTCAATCGAAGGCGTTTTGCCGCTGTGCCTACAGATAGTATACAGCTTCATCAGGTCAATTACTTTCTGCAAAACGACTCCATTCACACCAAAGACATTCTGATGTATGAGACAGGCAGCAGATAAGGCAAATGATATGGAGTGGCTCTACCTGAAGCTCTCATGGGTGCTGGTGAGTCTGCCTGTGACCTGTATCATGGTATATGAAGGCTCGGGCTGTCCGTTCCCTACGGGTATATGCAGGCTGTATAGTTTTGCACCGATCTTTTCTATATATGGCAAGCCTCTGCTGGTAGGCACTCTGGTCGTCTTATGTCTGCTATATTTATTCGAAAAGAAAATGCTGCTCACGACATTTCTCTTGTCACTGCTATCGTGTATTATTATCTCTCATCATGAGTCGAATGGGATTTTTTTTAGGGCGACTATACTATCTTTGATATGGATCGGACAGTTTCTCGCGTATATCCGTTATCATTTTGATCGCACCTTTGACCTATTGCACTATCGTATCCAATACTCTGTACAAATGATCGCTGCAGTCTATACACTGGCCGGAATAGCAAAAATAAGGGCTTCGGGTCTGGGCTGGATCAATGCCGGTGATATGTTTCCGCTGCAGGTGATGAAAAATTATGCTTTTCTCTATTTTGATAGCGGATCACAGACAGTATGGGCAGAGGGGAAAACAATAGCATATTTCCTGATGAAACATCACGGATTCATACGTTTATTCCTGGCTGTTTCACTGGGATTGGAGTTGTTTTGCCTGGCTGCTGCAATAGGCAGGAAATGGCTTATATCATTCGGTGTGGGGCTGCTGCTGATGCATATTGGCATAGCAGCTATCATGGGTATAGGGATCAGCGTCATTGGTAAGCCTATGGTCGTCTTCTTTCTTAATCCACTATATCGCGTAAAGCAATTGGCTGATTATTTCCTAAAAAAGAAGTCTTCATTTGTTCCGAAATAGTCATGCATCTAAAGTTTATGAAACTTCTATTCTATCAGTCATCCACCGGACTTTGCGTGTGTATATGATTGGTTTAAGGTCGTGTTATAGATAAGTGGCAGTTATATAGGTTTAATATCCTGATAGGATCACTTTTTTGATGCTGATTCATATGATCTAGTATAATACTGTCCTTAAAGCTATATTTTCTCTGAATCCTTGTATATTTGATTCGAATTGCAGACGGTATTGTCTGCATTTATTTTGAAAGCATTTACCATGCTTCATTATACTTTTAAACCATCATGCATCAGGAAGACCATTTTGAGAGTTCGGAACTAGTACGCGATATAGTCATAGGTATGGCTGATGGTCTGACTGTTCCTTTTGCATTGGCCGCAGGTCTGAGTGGTGCGGTAGATTCTACACATATCATTCTCACCGCAGGTATAGCAGAGATCGCTGCCGGTAGTATAGCGATGGGTCTGGGAGGCTATCTTTCGGGCCGTACAGATATAGAGCATTATCGTTCTGAAGAGTCACGTGAATACTATGAAGTAGATCACTATCCTGCCGAAGAAAGAAAAGAGGTAAAAAGGATATTCGCCGGATATGGGATCAGCGAAGAGATACAGGATAAGATAGTAGATGAACTGTCTAAGGATAAAAAACAGTATGTTGATTTTATGATGCGCTATGAGCTCGGACTCGAAGAGCCTGCGGCCAACCGTGCCCGCAATAGCGCAGCCACAATAGGCGTATCGTATATCGTAGGCGGATTGATACCACTCATGCCCTATATGTTTTTCAGCAATGTACACACTGGTCTGATCGTTTCGGCAGGGGTCACATTGATGGCATTGCTGGGCTTCGGATATGTCAAGAGCAAAGTCACAGGTCAGCCACCTTTCAAGGGTGCAGTGTACACGATGGTCATTGGTGCTTTAGCGGCAGCAGCAGCATTTGTGATAGCTTCGCTTTTTCAGAAAGCATAACAATTTTTATTTATTGAATAACCTCAGCTGCTCATCCATCTTTGCGAATGCCCACGAGGCCCACTTGCTGGTACCTACCATGAACAAACCAAGCGGAGCATAGCAGAAGAGGCCGCGCTTATAACCCGACTGCATCCATCCGCCCGGAGAGAATAGAGTGCCATCGTCCGGTTTGATCTGATAGAACATCATCGTATAGACACCCAGGGCAAGGAGGTAAATTAATACGAATTCCCACTGATCATCATTGATAAATGTAACAGCGATGATGAGTGCAGCAAATAATAGCAGACTAATAAAAGTCGCCCCAAAAGATCCATAAATGATAAGCCAGACGATCAATGCGCCTAGCATTATTTTATTCTCTTTCTTACCGAAATGGAGCCCGATATTGGCGATCAGGATCATAAACATACCTGCTATCACTATATAAAAGGTCATGCCGTAAACATTATTACTGCCCATGATCTCCCATGCAGATCTTAATACCTGCTCCAGTTTTGCCTTGTCATAAAATACCTTTGTGATAAAAAATCCTGCCTGATCTCGGGGCACATAGGCTTTGAGAAACATATTCCAGGTGAGGAATGGAACCACACTGCTGGCGTAGATCAACAGGTATTTATACCGTTTCTCTCTGATGGCCACATATAGGAGCACTATCAGTATGGCACCGACGAATAGCACTGCCTCAGACCTGGTCCATATACCAAATATGATAGAGATGAATGAGAGATAGAAAAAGCCTTCTTTCTTCTGCTCGTACCATATCACAAATGACATGACTGCTAAGGTCGTATAGATGGCACAAGGCAGGTTAGTGAGTGAGAATGATGCGTGGGCAAACATCTCAGGCACTACTACTGCCAGAAATGTAAATATGATGGCACCCGATGAACTCAGAAATCTCCGCAATAACAGATAGGCGCAAAACACCCATGAAACGAAGAAGAGTGAATTGATCAGTTTGGGGGTTTCCATGCCGGTCATGTAGCACAGTGAATTGCTCAGTGCGAGAAGAGGGGGATAGAGCAGGCGCGGTCCGCATCCGTTCACCATGTCCTTGTTGGTGAGTATGGAGTTTGCGATCACATGTTCATGGGCAATGGCCTTAGACAGCAGATCATAGCCCAGGATGGTATCAAACTCTGCCGGAGGGAAATAAAGACATTTCACCGTGATGCTGTATGCCAGATAGGCTGTCATACCTGCGAATATTATCCACACCAGATTTAGCCAGCTGAGATCGGGTTTGGTACGGGGGCGTTTCCACGGCAGATCCTGATTTTTAAAATCCAGATACAATCTGATGCCGGTTAAAACCAAGGTCAAAACAGCTACTGAGGCCATGACGCTACCCGCCGTGATAGAGTGGATGGTCCTGTCCAGAAGAAACATGATGAAGGTCGTCAGGCCCAGGCCCATAGGCATAGCCAACGCTAGTCTCTCGGTGGTCTTAAAGTCTTTTGATATGGCAAACAAAAGCGAAAAGCCTAAAAGGAATATAAGTATGAACATCATGATTATTTAGTAATAGGTAAAACCATAAAAGGCTCAGGTTTCTCTACAAGGTATTTGAGTCTGTCGACTCCCCAGCCACCTATCGAGACTATATAGGTAGCACCATGCAGATCGGTGCCGACCGAGTCAGCATAGACGAATCGGCGCGGATACAGGAAGTATGTGATCCAGGGCAGGTCAGACATACTGAAGTTTTTGCAGCCCTGCTGATCCAGTCTTTGTACTACGGGTCCGGTCTGTGTCATGACATAACCCAGCTCTTTGAATAATTTGGCCGGTGGCAGCAGAACCATAGCGGTGTCGGGCACTATCGTTTTGATCTGGTTCACATATACTATCTCGCCGGGTCCCCACTTCAGTTCATATTTCTGTTGCAGATTCTTGTCGGGGTTTTTATCTATCAGATCCATGTTTCCTTTGAGCATGGTATTAAACATCCAGTCATAGCCCGAGTTGATATGCGTTTCTGCGGGATTATTGGGATCCTGATCATGATGCTGGAAGAACGAGGAAAGAAAGATCACGCTGATCACAGCGCCTATCACATTGTATATTATAGCACTGAACCTGATCGGTACTGTGCCGGGTATTTGGGTGCTTGCCTTAGCCTTAGGTTTTGGTTGGGGCTGAGGTGCTTTTTTTTGTTTATCCGTGGGCTTCATATATGAGCAAGTATAGGGAGAAATTCGTGAATTTTGGAATTTGACTTCGGCAGTTTGTGATAAATTGACCATGCAATTTTTTTCATTTATGTATTATTTAAAATCCATATTTCACACTATTGGGCTCTTTTTTGCGAAAAATCAAAGAGCAGAGATACAAGCGATTGTACATTCATGAAATTTTTATGCGAATTTATTATATGCATAATTGAAATTAATTTTGCTTTAAAAGCTTTTATGATGTAAATATAGTAAATTATGGGATTCCTTTCAAATGTCCCTTACTTGATGCTATCATAGATTTATAGGCTGTAAATCATTACTTTAGGTGGTCAATTTGAAACTTTTCCACATACAATACGAATAAGAGCAAACAATGTAAATATTGTTTTGCTAAAATCTGCCACATATATTATCCTGCTGACTATCATTTCGATATGTTCATCCGACTGTTTCAGTCAGGGTAAAACCGATATCTATATACCTCTCGACGGTCGGCATGAGATACGCCTCGCTCCTCATGTGGACACCCTGCTCAATAACGAAGAATATAATTATAAGATGACCATCGATCCTCAGTACCGTTTTGCTGAGCTCTTTTGTGAGCGGGGGCTAGCGGTCAAGATCGACAACTTTCTCCGCATCACTCCCAATAGCAAAAAGCAAAGCGGCATAGACACGCTGACCCTGCGCATCATTCTTTTTAGCAATAATAATCGGGTGCTTTTATATAAGCATATATTCGTGAAGGCCGAGCCCAAAGTTTACCCCAAGACACTCAAGAAGCAAGTGGAAACAGTCACACTCGATAACATGACTTTGGAGCGAAATTTCTCTTACGACAAAAACAATTTCAAACCCAAATCGGTCTTTTCGTTTGCTACCAGTGAGAACATACCCGATACGGCAAAAAAAGTATTGTCGGTCACCATTTCTCTTATCAATAAATCATACAGCAAAAGTTATTTCATAAAAGGAGACCAGCTCACACAGGAGGTATTAAACGAAATCAAAAAACAAAAGCAACCCACCCAGACTTATGTCCGGCTCGACATCCGAGTGGGACGAAAGGTCAAATCAGTATGGACACGATTTATGATGGAGTCTGGCAATAGCCATTCTATGGCTGCACTGTAGCTTCGCAGATTCAAAGCCCGTTTTTTGATATATTTGGGCTTTATGAAAAAATCATTTCAGGTATTTCTGCTGTTTTTAGTTCAGCTAAGTTTGTGTTTTGCAGGGGTACGTCTATTTGGCATTTATATCAATCCTATCCTATATTTTGCTGTCTCACTTTCTATTGCGGTTATCTATTTCAAAACGGTCATTGACCCACCACATATAGCTACAATAGCTCCACCGAAAGTAAGCTCCTATACTCCGTTTTATTTACTCTTGGCTGCTTTATTATCAGGCTGTTTCATTCTGTATTTTTTTCAGTTTCGGACATATACAGATACCCATACTTATTCAGATGTGATACCTCAGCTTGATGCACTCTATGACCGTTTTTCGCGAGGAGAACAGCCATATTACCCACTGCCACTTGCGGGCTATTCACCCTTTCCGGTATACATGCCTTTGCATTGGTTGCCTATCGGTATAGCCCGGTTCTTGAATATGGATCTGAGAGTCTTCGGCATGCTAATATTGTGTGTCGGGATCATGATCTATGGCTATACTTTCATTAAAAGGCTCAATACCACATGGGGAAAAATATTGGCGGTGATTTTACCAATATGCGCATTATTGGGGTTTTATATATTCCGCACCCTTGACCTTATTTTGAACTTTGAAACTCCCATTGCCGCTTACTACCTGATACTGGCACTTGGACTGTCGCGAAGAAATATTTTGCTGATCACTGTTGGCCTCATTTTATGTATTCTTTCACGATATACACTCGTATTCTGGATACCACTTTTTGCCATTTTATTGTGGATCAATATTCCTCGTAAACAAAGTCTGATGGTATGGGCTACTGTGGCCATGGCGATCCTCTTTATTTATATTATACCCTTCTATCTGCGGGCACCATCAGCCCTGCTATCGGGTATCAAATATCATAACGGTGCTGCCGTAGGAGAATGGAGTTATGTATCGGGCACTTTTGACCTGGGTATTTATTTTGCCCCGCACATGAAGGCGATCTTCGGGGGGACGATGGAGCATCGGGTTTTTTGCGCCAGGATCGTTCAGGCATCAGTCATGCTGTTTTTACTTTTCGGAGGGTTGTGGGCATACTACCGGCTGCGCCTGAAAGTCAATTTTTATGATTTCAGCCTCGGAATGCTATATTTGGTACTGTTATGTTTTTATACAATTGGCCCGCTCACATATAGATATTACCTCATTTCTCTGTTCTTTGTCGGGATAATACTTTGCGCTAAAGTATTCGAATACAAAGAAGTAGGGGTTGTATCCGAGAGCCCTAATAGGGCTTAGAATGCAGCTATCCACCTCGCGGACAATTTTTTCTACAAAATATTTGCGACTGTGTGGATAAAAGCTATCTTTGCAGTCCATTTTTCGGGAAAATTCACAAAAACAATCAACTGAATGGGTCAGAAAACAAGTCCGATAGCGAATAGGCTCGGAATTATCAAGGGTTGGGACAGCAATTGGTTCGGTGGCAAAGACGCCGCACAGAAGCTGGTAGAAGACGTGAAAATACGCACGTACATCAATGCCCGTATCAATAAGGGAGGTATCTCTCGCATCGTAATCGAGCGCACATTAAAGCGAATCACGGTTACTATACATACTTCTCGTCCGGGTATCATCATCGGCCGCGGTGGCAATGAAGTTGATCGTCTGAAAGAAGAATTGAAAAAACTGACTGGCAAAGACGTCCAGATCAATATAGCTGAAATACGCCGCCCAGAGATAGAAGCTATGATAGTAGCTGAAACTATCGCTAAGCAGCTCGAAGCACGTATCAACTACAGAAGGGCCCTCAAAATGGCTATCGCTTCTGCTATGAGAATGGGTGCTGAAGGTATCAAGGTGCGTGTATCAGGTCGTATAGGTGGCGCCGAAATGGCCCGCAGCGAAGAATACAAACAAGGACGTACCCCACTCCACACTTGGAGAGCTGATATCGACTATGCATTCTACGAGGCATTGACAGTATATGGCAAGATCGGTGTGAAAGTATGGATCTGCAAAGGAGAAGTATACGGTAAGAGAGATCTTACTGCAGGTCTCGCCGGTTCACTGCCTGAGGGTGGTGGTCATCAGGGTCAGGGCGGAGACAACAGAGGCGGAGACAACAGGGGCGGTGGCCGTGATGGCGACAGAAGGCAGCCGCGCAATAAAGGCCCACGTGGTGGCCAGGGCCAAGGTGGCGGAGGAGGAAGAAGATAAGAGAGTATTTTTGATTTCGGATTTTTGATGTCGGCCTGATCGGTTTCAATCATAGATCACAAATCACAAACCAATAATAAATAAAAATAGGTCATGTTATTACCTAAAAGGACAAAGTGGAGAAAGACCCAAAAGGGCAGGATCAAAGGAATAGCCAATCGCGGACATGAGATATCATTCGGTACTTATGGATTGAAGTCATTGGATACACACCTGATCACTAATAAGCAGCTCGAAGCAGCGCGTGTAGCGGTCACCCGCTTCATGAAACGTGAAGGAAAAGTTTGGATCAGGATATTCCCTGACAAAGTGATCACTCGCAAGCCGCTTGAAGTGAGAATGGGTAAAGGTAAAGGTAACCCCGAAGGTTGGGGCGCGCCTGTTCGTCCGGGTGCTATCCTGTTCGAATGTGATGGTGTGACTCGTGCAGTAGCTGAAGAAGCTATGCGTCTCGCAGCTCAGAAACTGCCTGTAAAAACAAAATTCGTAACCCGCAGGGATGCACTGGAATTAACTGCATAATTTATTCCTGACAACAGTTAAAAACAACCGAAAAAAATAACAATGGGAGCTAATAAAGCAATTCAAATAAAGGATATCGAAGGTCTGGCAGATAAGGACCTGACAGCGAGGATAGCACAGGAAAAACTGGCCCTCGGCAAGATGGAATTCACTCATGCAGTATCTTCCAGCGAAAATCCAATGAGCATCCGTGCCAAAAGAAGGGACATAGCACGTATGATCACTCATCTCAACAACAGAAAAAAAGCAACAAAATAAATTAAGCGATTTTCAACATTAAGCAATGGAATCAATAGAAAGAAATCTCAGAAAAGAGCGTGTAGGCGTAGTAGTCGGCGACAAAATGGAAAAAACCATAACT
>CAIXBT010000208.1 GCA_903917755.1 uncultured Bacteroidota bacterium | reverse complement strand
CCTATGGTGACAAAAAGAAATATGCCCGCCACCAGATGGTGCCATGCTCCTATGCCGACTACGAAATGGCATGCAAAGACGAACTCCCTGACCGCTGGATGAAAGTCTATAATAAGCTCATAGAATCATAATTTCTCAGCTACACACCTAACAAAAACTGCCGCACCAAAGATGCAGCAGCTATGTATTTTCTCCTTCGGAAAGAGTTGAGAGGTGATCTATGGCAATAACCTGCCATAAGCACGTGGAAACGGTATCGTCTCTCTGATATGCTGCAAGCCGCAGATCCACGCCACGAGCCTTTCGAGGCCTAGGCCGAATCCCGAGTGAGGGATATTGCCATAGCGGCGCAGGTCCAGATACCACTCGAATGCCTCCATCGGCAGTTTATGTTCTTCTATTTTCTGAGTCAGTTTGTTGAGATCGGTTTCACGCTCGCCACCGCCTACTACTTCACCGTAACCTTCCGGTGCCAGCAGGTCCACGCCTTTGGCATAGCCGAGATCGTTCTCATCTTCTTTCATATAGAAAGCCTTCACCTCTCTCGGCCAGTTGTAGACCATGACAGGCAGGCCAAACATACGCGTCAGCACGGTCTCATGGCTACCACCGAAATCATCTCCGCGCACGAAGTCACGGGCACTCTCCAGCCATTCGGGTATGTTCGTTGCTTTTTCGTTCAGGTCTTTGATATCGTTTTTGAGCTGATCGATCTTGTTTTGGTTAAAGTTGCGCTCACCCTTGTTTAGCGTGCCGGATGCGATCTTTGCTTCCCGCTCTTCGATGTCCTTCTGTTTGGTAGCTATCTCTGTTTTGAGAGCCTGCAGATCATCTTCGAGCATCTGGATAGAGGTCTTGCCATCTATGGCTTTGAGACCCTTGATCACATCTACGGCTTCTTCATATTTCATGCGGATGAAAGGCTCCGTGATTCTGGACAGGTAATCGGTTTTGCGCTCCAGTACTTCAAATTCCAGTGTGCAGGTTTTCAGTACATCGCTCACTACATAGCGGATGAAATCTTCTATCAGGTCCATGTCCATCTTGAGATCATAGAATGCCATCTCAGGCTCTATCATCCAAAATTCTGACAGGTGTCTGCGTGTCTTGGATTTCTCTGCGCGGAAGGTCGGCCCGAAGGTATAGATCAGGCCCTGTGCCATAGCCATAGCCTCGCCATAGAGCTGACCTGACTGTGAGAGATATGCCGGTTCGCCGTAAAAATCGGTCTCAAACAATGTCGATGTACCCTCACAGGCATTGCCGGTGAATATCGGTGCATCCATCTGTACGAAACCACGCTCATGAAAAAATTTATGTATCGCAAAGATGATCGTATTGCGCACGCGCATGATGGCCCACTGGCGGCGACTGCGCAGCCACAGGTGGCGATGATCCATCAGAAACTCCACACCGTGTTCCTTAGGCGTGATAGGGAAATCTGTAGATATGCTGTAAACTGTCAAGGCCTTGACCTGTACTTCATAGCCGCCGAACTGCTTTTCGTCTTTGCGCACGAGGCCCGTCACAGTGAATGAACTCTCCTGTGTCAGCCTTTTAGCCGCTTCAAACATTTCTTCGCCGACTGTATTTATATCTACTACACACTGTACGAATCCTGTGCCGTCTCTGAGCACTAAAAATGCCAACCCCTTAGAGTCACGCTTCTGCGCCAGCCATCCCTTGAGGGTTACTTCCTGCCCCTCGTGCTGCGCCAACTGTTTGATATATACTTGTTCCATAACGATGTGAAAATAGGAAAAAGTCAATTGATAATCGACAATTGATAATCAGCAATGCAAATTTATGCAGTATTTAACCAAAAATGGTAAATTTGGTTATTATTTGATGTAAGCTTTTTATTTGAAATCAAGAATCAGTCAATGCTGATTCTCGTCAATTGGTTTAAATCCATAAATTCGCTCATTCAGCTATGCGGAAAAAATTTGCCGGCAATCTTCTACTGCTCATATTTGCCAATATTTTGGTCAAGCCATTTTGGATATTTGGCATCGATCGAGTCGTGCAGAATAAGGTAGGTCCGGCAGAATACGGCACCTATTTCGCCCTGTTCAACTTTTCGTTTCTCTTCAGTATTTTTCTCGACTTCGGCCTCAGCAATTTTAATAACCGCGCTGTAGCACGCCACCCTTCACGTCTTGCATCCTATCTGCCCAATCTGATGGTGCTCAAACTGGCTTTGTCTTTTCTGTATTTTATGGTGGCCTTCATATCGGCTGGATTTCTGGGCTACTCCGCGCTTCAGATCAAGTTGCTGGCTTTTCTCGCTATCAATCAGGTATTGCTCTCGTATATACTCTATCTGCGGTCTAACCTTACGGCCCTGCATTTGTTCAAGATCGATTCGTTCATCTCTGTGCTCGACAGGCTGCTGGCTATTATCTTTTGCAGTTGCTTTCTCTATTTGCCATATTTCGCGGGACCGGAGTTCAATATGAACTATTTTATCTTTTCGCAAACGGCAGCATTGCTTATCACCGCTATTGTAGCCTTCATTGCGTTGCAAGGTAGGCAGGCATACCAACTGACCATGTGGCGCTGGCGTTTTGTGAAAGCCATTCTGCTCAAATCTGCACCCTTTGCCATGCTGGGCCTGCTGATGACGATCTATTACCGCATCGATGCCATCATGCTGGAGCGTATGTACAGTGCCGCCGAAACGGGAGTCTATGCACAGTCTTACCGACTGCTCGACGCTGTCAATCAGTTCGGCTATCTGTTTGGTGTGCCGCTTATGCCGCTTTTCGCAGCCATGATACGCCGGCGCGAGAGCATTCATGACCTGCTTAGTTTCAGTGCCGTGCTGATGTTCCTTTTTTCGACCTGTGCAGCTATCATCTGTGCATTTTTCGGAGACGAGATCATGAAGCTGCTGTACCACACCACGAGCCACTATCATGTTTTGATCTTTTCGGTGCTGATGATCTCTTTTATTCCCATATCGAGCGTCTATATTTTCGGCACGCTGCTCACTGCGCATGGCAGTATGAAAATACTCAACATCATTGCCGTGGGTGGCATATTGGTCAATGTCATTCTCAATCTGGTCCTCATACCATCTTATGGTGCATTGGGGACGACCTTTGCCACACTGTTCACTCAGGCAGCGGTCGCTATGCTTCATATATATGCCGCCAATGTGACTTTCAGCATCAAGTGGGAATGGTCACTATTGCTTCGTTTGACGGCATTTTCGGTGCTTGGCATCGGCGCCTCATGGCTGCTGTCGGGGCTTACTATCTTCTGGATGGCGAAACTGCTCCTGAACGGCGGAGTGCTGCTAATGCTCATTCTGCTGCTCCAACTGGTGCCGATCAGGGCACTGAAACTATTAAATAGACAATCTCAGTAAGGTGAAATTTCTATATTTGGGGCTTAAATAAAATATGAATGGATAACGAATATAATCTGTTAGGTGTGATCAGGGTTTTGCTCAGGTGGAAGAACCAGATCTTTATTGCCACTTTTTGTGCCACTATTCTGGCAGGAGCCTATTCATGGTTCTTTATGGACGATTACTACAAATCATATGCGACCATCTATCCGATCAATATGGCTTTCAATGATCGTGCAGCGATCTTCAATATGGAGAAAGTCGAGTATTATGGCAGCAAAGATGATATAAACCGAGTGCTGACCATCGCTCAGTCTGCTCCTGTGGCTGATTATATCATAAATAAATATGGTCTGGTAGCTCACTACAAGATCAGTAAAGAAAAAAAATACTGGAGAACGAAAGTTCAAAAGGAGTTTGACGAAAACTATAAAGCTATAAAGACTGATCAGAACGCGATCGAACTGACGGTATATGATACCGATCCTAAAATGGCCGCAGATATCGTCAATGATGTGATCAATCTGGTAGATTCTACTTATCGTAATCTGGAGATCGGTTCTAAGAGGCTGCAACTCGAAACTTTCAAAAAGCAACTGCTGGTAAGGCAGCAGAATGTAGAAAAGAATTCAGACACATTGGCCATATTGGAGAAACAATATAAGATCACAGTTAAGTCAGGTTCTGATCGTACAGATATAGTAGAAGGTAATGATTACAAAGCAGTGCAGCTCTATAAAACGATATATGCTAAACAGAAGAATGCACTGTCGGAGTTAAACTTCAACACGAATATCAAAGAACAGATCGAGAACTCGCTCGAGAATGACAGCAAGGTACTGGCGGTGATCGATAGTCCTACCATAGCCGACAAAAAAGAAAAGCCTGTACGCTGGGTGATCTGTGTGACTGCCATGCTGCTCACTTTTGTTTTCTCGCTGTTTGCTGCTCTGTTTTTTGACCAGATACAGGAGATCCGCAAGCAGCTATGATCGCTGCCCGAAATATCACCAAAACGCAGCTTGGGCTTTTTTATGCTTTTGCGGCGATGTCTCTCTCAGCAGTCCTTCTGGCCTTCAAGCTGAATCTGACATTCCTGATGGCTATGCCTGCTCTTCTGCTGGTCATATTTTTCACAGTCCTAAACTATAAGGCATTCTACTTCGTGCTCATGGCCATGCTGCCATGTTCCATAGAATATTATTTCCCGAGCGGACTCGCCACAGATCTACCCACTGAGCCTCTCATGGCAGGGCTCATGATGGTGACCTTTGCTCTCATCCTGTTTCGCAAGAATACTTTGCCTGCAGGTTTCCTGAGCAATCCTTTGATCATCGTTCTCCTGCTGCATCTCTTCTGGATCTTTATCTGTGCGCTCAACTCGGGCATGCCTGTTCATTCCTTCAAGGTTTTTCTGGCCAAAATATGGTACTTCACTCCGTTCACGCTTCTTACTGCCATAGTGATCAGAAGCGGTGCTGACCTCAAAAAATGGTTCTGGTGCATTTTTCTGCCGCTTACCTTTCTGATCTTCGTCACCGTGCTCAGGCATGGTATCATTTATCATTTTTCTTTTCAGGAGATCAATAAATGTGTGACGCCATACTTCAGAAATCACGTGAACTATGCCGCCATGATGAGTATTTTTTTCCCTTTCATTCTCTGGGCAGCCAGTTGGTACCGAAAGAATACCATCACTCATAAAATGCTTCTGGTGGCTATCGTATTTTACATAGTGGCCGTCTATCTGTCCTATACACGTACCGCTATGCTTGCCATACTGGGTATGATACCTTTTTATTTTATGGTCAAATGGCGTTTGACCAGATATGCTGTCCTGGCACTTATACTTTTTGGTTCGATAGGTATCTCATGGCTGTTTTATGACAATCACTATCTGCGTTTTGCGCCGAGCTATGAAGACACCATCTATCATGATGATTTCGGTTCACACCTGAGCTCTACCTTCGAGGGCAAAGATGTGTCGAGTATGGAGCGGGTGTATCGGTGGGTCGCAGCAGCGAGAATGGTGCATGACAGGCCATATATGGGGGTCGGCTCCGGAAACTTTTATAACTATTATCAGTCCTATACCGTCACAGCATTTGAAACTTATATCAGCGACAATGAAGAGCGCTCTACCGTCCACAACTATTACCTCCTCATGCTGGCAGAGCAGGGTTGGATAGGCCTCATCATCTTTCTGCTGGTCACATTCACCGTATTTATTTATGGTGAATACATTTATTACAAAATGGTAGCCCGCGAAAATAAGCGTGCGGTGATGATCATGCTGTTGGTCATGTTTTCTATCATTATAAATCTTCTGCTGAGCGATATGCTGGAGTCTGACAAGGTAGGACCTTTCTTCTTTATGGTCATATCCATGCTAGCTTTGTTTGACCTCGGTCTAGTATCAATGGAACCTGACCGTAAGTAGGGTCAGATCATCGTCGAAATCATCACTTCCCTTGAATGTATTGATGTGCTCCACCAGATTATGGTTGAATATATTCAATGCGGCCTCATGATTATTTTCGATATAGGTCAGCAGGCCTTCCACTTCGAATAATTCTCCTGCGTCATTGCTGGCCTCGGTCAATCCGTCGGTATAGTTGATCAATAGTGCCCCCTTAGGGATCCTGACCTCACCGATATTGATGAATGGCAGCACGTCAAACATACCGAGTATCGTACATCCCTTGTCCAGCAGCTTAATCGGATTTCCCTCCGTATGCAGGATAGATGGGTTGTGGCCTGCATTCACATATTGCAGCAGCCTTGATTTGACATTGTATTTGCCTATGAAGAGAGTAATGAATTTTTCTCCCTTAGTGATCTCGCCCACCTTTCTGTTCAGCAGGTCCACCACCGTGTCGAGCGAATAGTTTCGCGCCACTATCGCACGCAGATTGGCCTGAAAGTTTGCCATGAGGAGCGCCGCCGGCACACCCTTGCCCGATATATCACTGATGCAAAACACAAATTCATCTTCCGTCAGCTTGATAAAATCATAATAGTCGCCGCCTATGTCCTTGTGCGGTTTGTAGAAGGCCGACGTTTCTATCACCTCGTTATTCATCATGGTGGATGGCACGAGCATATTCTGCATATCGGCAGCCAGCTTTAGTTCTTTCTCCAGTATGGCTTTTTCAAGCTGGCTTTTGAAGAGCCGTTTATTCTCATTGGCTACAAGAATGATATTCGTGATCGTCTGTGTGAATTTCAGTTTTTCTTCTTTCGTATCCAGCTCTTCGCCGGCCCTGAAGTCGCCGATGAAAGCCAGCCCAATCGTATTTTTTTTGTGCGCTACCGGTATCACAAATTCAAATTCCGGCAGTTCATAGCTATTGACCGCGCCTACGCTGCTGATGTCCAGAAAGGGCTTGATGAATTCATTGAAATTGAGCTGGTGAAACTCGACGTTAGCCCCGGTATAGGACAGACAGTTCCACTTGTCGTTTTCGCCTTTGATCAGCAGGGCTATCTTCTGGATACCGAGCTGGGCTATGAGGATAGATTCATATACACGCACCAGCGCATGAATGGGCCAGTTATTATTGACTGCTTCGGTGATCTCCAGCAGCGAGTTGATCTGCTGCTGCTTGAGCGTAAAGAGCGGCTCCAGCTTCGAAAGCCGTGACTTATAAAAATCTATCTCGGTTAGTATACTCAAGGTATTGATGGTTTGTATGGCAAAATAACAAATTGGCAACGAATTAAGACATTTAATTTTTTGAGAGAAGGACCCTATGTCCTCCGCTTCGAGAAATTTGTATGTTTGATATGAAATGGCTATATTTGTATTTGATAAGCAATAAAAGCAAATAAATGTTCATTATGCATATTTTAAAAACTCATTTCATTTTTACAAATATTCAAAATATTGATCTTTAGTCTTTTAATTTTTTTCAAAAAAAGAGCCCAATAGTTGTAAATTAGGATTATTCATATGTATAAGTGAAAAAATAATGCAGGCTGTGTTCAACTAAAAAAGAATACATTCAGATTATTTGTACTTTTAATCAAAGCACCCGAAACACCCATGAATCTGAAAACCATACTCATCATTTTTATTGCTGTAATGTATCAGTCACTCTCCGCACAGACCCAAAGCTGGCAATGGGTTAAAGCAGGAGGTAGTAGTTCAGATAACACAAATGGGGGAGGCCCGGTGACCCCAGCCGAGTGTAAAATAGCCGGATGTGATGCAAAGGGCAATGTCTATGGGGTGGGCTGGGTCAATGGCTCCAATATGAAATTTGATACATTCAACAGCTCGGGCAGCTATGGTAGTGTCCGGATTTCGTATCTTCTTTTTAGTTATGATTGTGCGGGAAATATGCGCTGGGCTAAACAGATAGGAGATAATGAAGGTGATTCACAGTTATTCGGTGTGGCTACTGACCCACAGGGTAACACCTATTTTGCAGCACAGTTATGGTACGGGACAAACGGTGGCTCTGTAGTGCTTTATTTGGGCGATACAGTATTGACACCATCCTATGCTCTGCCTCAACCCTATCTCTGCATGGGTAAATATGACAGTTTAGGCAAATTGGTTTGGTTTAAGAATTTTGAAGTGGATACAATATATACTCCTCATATCGGCAAGTCAGGGCCTTTTGGCTTGCGAATAGGCAGTTCTGGTAACATTTGGATGGCTTGTATTATAGATAGCAATTATGCCATATCTCCTAACTTACACACAACTAAACATGGCCTTTATAATGTTGAGGTTGATCCTGTCTCAGGTACTATAATAGGTGGTTATTATACGTCCAATAAATTTTTCGGGGATTTCTATAGTGCAGACACCTATTATGATCTTGATATAGATGAAAATTTTTATTCGACGGGCACTTTG
>CAIXBT010000207.1 GCA_903917755.1 uncultured Bacteroidota bacterium | reverse complement strand
TTCCAAAACACCAGTTCATGATCATATTGCTCAAACTTGACGGTGAATTTGAGGAAGTTGTTCATATTGATCGGGAAATCACCACGACGGCTATAGTAGCCTTCTATAAAATACCAAACCATCTGAGCGATGAGCTGTGAGGTCTGATTATGAACATCATAATGCGGATTATATTCGAAGATACCGATGGATGTAAGCTTATCGCTCAGACCTGCGTATCGCGTGATCTGACAGAGTTCCTCACCTGAGAAACCATTAGGTGTGGCACCTGCACGACCGGGCGCATCAGCCATTCTGATGGCAGATACATCTATACTGAGCATATCTGCATCGCGCAGCACAGGTTCTACATCTTCGATATTCTGTCGCACCATGCCTAGCCTCACGCAGTCAAAGTTCAGCGCCTCCAGCATGTCGATAGCATGAGGATCATTGAGGTATGTCTGATAGCCCAAATGGGAATAGTTGAACAGATAGTTGGGATTGTGAGCGAGTACAGGCATCATATAGGAAGATGCATCTACATGCTGACCGGGATCATCGAGGTCGATCTTCTCATCTACCACCACCATGTTGATGAGGGTATATAGTTCCTGATATCCGAGATACTGACCGAAAGTATTGTCGTGTGAGCCGCCGAGTATGATAGGTATGACGTTATTGGTCAGTAGATTGAGCATGACAGAAGCCAGACCGAAATAAGAATCCTTGAGCCTGTTGCCCAGTTTCATATTGCCGAGATCGATGATGCGCAGTGGCTTGTCAGAACCGGGAGAATAGAGATTATAAAGCTCTCTGCGGATATGCATCTGGCCATCTTCTATGCCTTTATTTTCAGTGTTGCCACGGCTTTCTTCTATACCGATTATAGCCAGATCAAATTCGTCTAAGTTGATTTTTTCGCCCTCATAAAAAATGATCGTACTACCTATTTGATTAGGTTTATAGGCGATTTCGCCCAGAAATTTATCTTTATCAAAAGGTGTAAGAAACTCGTAAAACATTTAAGCGGTTAATGGGCGGTTAAATTAGTTTAAAAAAAAGAGGCTACAAGTGTTTTTTAAACATTTATAGTGCCTACGAATACCTGCTTTGCTATTTAAAGATAATGAAATTGTAATTGAAAGGGCGTTTGAGAATCCAGTGTTTTTATAAGTAATTGACAAGCAGTGTTATTTTATCAATCAAAATATATGACCATAAATAGCCATATAGTGCCGACAGGAATAAAACCATGTTAATATTTATATATAAAACTGGAGTAAATACCAATGACCCTGTTTTGTTTACCTTCGGTATGTTATAATTACTGACCATGAGGAAAGGACTGCTTATTATACTTCTATCATCCTGTTGTGCATTCATTTACGCACAAAAGTGGCAGCCTCTCGGTCCTATAGGTACAGAGAAGTACAGTCTGAAGAACTCGGCATGGGCTGGAGGAACAGGCCAGATACATTCTTTTGCCTATGCTGCTAAAACGGGAGGCTATGACTGGTATTGCGTGTCTCCATTCGGCGGACTGTGGAAGTCTGTCGATCAGGGACACCAATGGACAGACCTCAATCCGCAACTGCAAAAAGCAGCAGGTATCTGCAGTGCCATAGATGTGGCGGTAGATCCGCATACTCCGTCTGTGATATACGTAGCCACAGGATCTATAGACAAAACCAGCAGGCCGGATGCGCCTTCGGTGCCGAGTACAGGTATTTTTCTGTCCAAAGATGGAGGCTCAACCTTTCAGCGCAGCGGATTCAAATTCAATTATGAAGATAATAACCCCATCGCCAGGTTGATAGCAAATCCCTGGTCAAAAGAAGGAGCTACACAGTTATTTGCCGCCACAGACAAAGGTCTTTTTGTAAATCAATCAGGAGTAGATAAGAAATGGACCCGTGTGCTGGATGATGAGAAATTATTTACCGTGGCTATAAGCCCTGATTTCAATCAAAACCATACTGTTTATGCTGCCGGCGATGACATTTACATTTCCCGAAAAGATGGAAGCAAAAACTCCTTCTCCCCTCTTCAACCCTCCATCGCTGATCAGCTACCGGGACTCAAGGACAAAAGAATGATCAATATAGCTATCGCCAACCGAGCTGGTACCGATATTATTTATGCTATGGTCTATCAGGATGACAAGGATTACTTTCTCTGCTATGATGGCAGCAAATGGGAGATCAGAAAACCGCCGATCGTGGAGGGGCTCTACATTCCCAGCCTCACGCGGCTGAAACTGGATGTAAATCCTAAAGATCCCGACAATGTCTATGTGGGTATCACCTACGTATGCCGCTCTGATGACGGAGGCAAGTCCTGGCAGATGGCAGGAAAATATTGTCAGCCGGGTACGCAGCAGGACCCGCTCAATATACATGGTGATATACATGCCGTTTCTTTTATTCCGGGTACTAATGATATACTGATCGGTACAGATGGTGGTGTGTTCAGATATCTGGCTTCAGAAAAAAAAGATATCGATCTCAATCAGGGATTGAATATCTCTCAGGTGCTTGGCATGAGTGCTCCTGCACAGGCACCGCACAAGATCATGATCGGCAAACAGGATACGGGCTACGACATATATGATGGCCATGAATGGACCAATTTCTATGGTGGTGACGGATATTCCATCTCTGCATCACCGATTGATACCACACTCTATCTGAGCAATTTTGGCTTTATGTTTCGCGCCCGCGACCAACGGCCCTTTCTGGACAATGTCACTTCATGCAAAGCCCGTGAACCGGCGTTATTTTCCATAGTGGCTTATGACCCTATAGATCAAAACCGCTGTTTCATCGGCGGTACACATATCTCCTACACTGGCGATGGGGCAAAAACTTTCTCTGTCATATACAAATATCATAGTGCGGTGGGCCAACCAGTAGATTTTGACTCGCAGATCGAAAGTATAGGTGTGGGGCATGATCAAATGACGGGTGAATCTGTGGTCTATGCTTCTAGTTATGGTTTCTACAATGGAAATCTCTGCAAAATGACAAAGGGGAGGATCCCCACCCTCAGCCATGATAAGCCCTGCACCGAAAATCTATGCAGCACCTGCTGGACCAAAATCTCTCTGCCGACTGAAAGATTTGACTGGCTCAATAGCTCTGCTTTCAGTATCACGGGCATCGCAGTATCTCCGGCTGATCCCGAGGAACTCTGGATATGCTATGAACATGCAGGCGGGCATAGTGCTGATCTGAAAGTGTTTCATTCTACCGATGGTGGCACATCATGGTCGGACATGGACAAGGCACTGCCTGAGTATACGAACTGCACAGCCATCAAATATGATGACAAGACTAAATTCCTCTATTTAGGCACCTCTCTCGGTGTGTACATAAACAGGAATGATGGCGCAGGCTGGAAAGTTTTCGGAGAGGAACTGCCCGCCTCATATGTCAAAGTACTGGAGATCAGTCAGAGTATCGGCAAGATACGCGCAGGGCTCTATGGTCGCGGTGTTTGGGAAGCGGATCTCGCAGGAAATTAATTTATCTTCTTATAGTCTTCATGCAGCTAGCCCAGAGGCGCTCAGCACAGTCATCCCATGAGTATTTGCGCGCCTGCTGCACTCCTTTCTTCTCCAGATCATCATATATAGCAGGGTTCGTCCATAGCAGAGAGATAGCCTGTGTGATAGCATCTACCTTCAGCGGATCGACCAGAATAGCGGCGTCTCCGCATATCTCAGGAATGGAAGATGTATCGGAAGTGATGACAGGCACCCCACATTGCATAGCTTCTATAGGCGGCACACCGAAGCCCTCAAAAAGCGACAGATACAGGAGCGCATAGGCCCCGGCTATGAGTTTGGCCAGTTGGTCTAATGGCTGCCTGCCTAGAAATACAATCTCATCTTTATATTGCATGGAGTTTATGATCTCTTTGAGATCGCTGTTCTGCCATCCGAATGCACCGACCACCAGAAACTTAAGATCTGCCTCAGGAGTAGCCTTTCTGAATGCATCAAAGGCCAGCAGCATATTGCTGAGGTTCTTTCGCGGATGTATTGAACCCACATATATCAGGTATGGCTTTCCGTTTGTGTATTCTTCGGCCAGTTGGAGCTTTTGCTGCTGCGAGACAGGCTGAAATATATCTTTTGCAGCATTGTATACTACATCTATTTTATCCGCTGCCACCCCATATTGCCTGACTATATCTGATTTTGAATACTCCGACACTGTGGCTATCCGCGTGGCATGCGCCATGAATTTCGGTACATAATATTTATAATAAATGCTGTGCAGTTTTGGCACCATATCAGGATAATGCTCAAAGGCTATGTCATGCTGGATGGCAAGTGTGGGCGTATCAGAACTGAGGCTGCAATAGCCGTCGGGCGAAAGAAACAGATCAAACTTATTTTTCTTCAGATAGCCTGCCACAGACCACTCGAACCACCAATACCACAAAAACGGATGACGTGCCGGAGGAAAAAGCACCACCGGTTTGACATTGTCAGAAAAAATAAAGCTGCTGTCATATGGCCTGTCAAACAAAAAGTGAAACTCAACATCGGGATGCGCTCGGGTAATGCGAAGTAGTGTCTCATAAGCAAAATAGCCGATGCCCTCCATCTTGTCGGGGAGCAGCAGACGTGTATTGACAGCTATCTTTAGTTTCGGCATAAGAGGTTGCTAAATAAATGAATTATTGCATGAAAGGCTGAAGCAATATTGATATTGATCTTTTAAGGATAGATTTAGAAATCAGTGCCATTATCAAAGGTAGTTAGGGGACTGTTTTTACATTAAGGTATTAAGGACTAACTTGCAGCCATGCACAAAGCCGGATTCGTCAATATAGTAGGCCTGCCCAATGTAGGCAAATCGACCCTCATGAACGCCCTAGTGGGCGAACGTCTTTCTATTATTTCGCCGAAGGCGCAAACCACGCGCCATCGTATCATCGGTCTGGTCAATGAACCGGAGTACCAGATAGTTTTCTCTGACACTCCTGGCTATGTGAACCGGCCCGCCTATGCGCTGCACAAGTCCATGAATACCTATGTGCACCAGAGTTTCGAAGATGCCGATGTAGTGTTTTTTATCACTGATAAATATCAACCGATGGAGGAACAGTCTTTCATCATAGATCAGCTCAATAAGACCAAAGCTGCAACGGTACTGGTATTCAATAAAATAGATCAGTGCAAAGAAGGTGAGGTAGAGCACTGGCAGGGAATATGGAAATCTCAACTGCCTAATGCAAACTTCATAGCGATCTCGGCCCTGAATAACACCAATATAGATCAGCTCATAGCCTATGTGGTGAAAAACCTGCCCGAGTCAGAGGCATATTATGACAAGGATTCACTCACTGATCGCCATATCCGATATTTCGTGGCGGAGATCGTGCGGGAGAAGATATTCACCAATTATCATAAAGAGATCCCATACTCCTGTCAGGTAGTCTGCGATGAGTACAAAGAATCTGATGATATGGACCGCATACGCTGTACTATATATGTAGAGCGGGAGTCGCAGAAAAACATAGTAATAGGCAAAGGCGGGTCGGCGCTAAACAAGGTAGGCATCGAGGCACGTACTGATATAGAAGAATTCGTAGGCAAAAAGGTATTTCTCGGTCTCTATGTCAAGGTCAAAGCAAACTGGCGTAACAATGATCAGACGCTTCAGTCCTTTGGTTTCGAGCAGGCAGAATAAATACATTTACCGCCTTGCCCCTCTTAAAACAGGAGGGATTAAATACAAGTATCAATAGATAACAGGATTTGACATGAAGCAGATCTTCACAGCCGGTAGCAGCAAAAGCTACACTAAAGTAGTAGGGCATGATGACATTGCGGCTTTTGAGAGCGGCACTGTGCATGAGGTGTATGCCACATTTGCCATAGCCAGAGATGCCGAGTGGGCCGGTCGGTTATTCGTACTGGAGATAAAAGACGATGACGAAGAGGGTATCGGCACCTCGGTACTGGTAGACCATCACGCTCCCGCTCTGGTGGGTGAAACGGTGACTTTTATAGCCACTATCGATGAAATGTATAAAAATGTGATAGGCTGCACCTATACTGCATACGTAGGCCAGAGGCTCATTGCATCTGGTCGTACAGGGCAGAAAATACTCAAGAAAGATAAGCTGGATAAGCTTTTCGCGGAGCTGTGAGGGGCTAGGTTTCTCTTGATTTGGTGTAACTTTTCAACACTGTTGCCGTACAAGAAGAAAAACTGACCCCCAAATGAGGCAACTTAAACTTACGAACAACATCGCAAACCGCGATAGCGAGTCCGTCGACCGTTATCTGCTGGATATCTCCAAAAAGGAGCTTCTGTCTGCAGAAGAAGAAGCACATCTGGCCAAACTAAGCCGCGAAGGAGACATAGATGCACTGGACAAACTGGTGCAGGCCAATCTCCGATTCGTGGTATCTGTAGCGAAGCAATATCAAAACCAAGGACTGTCACTCAATGACCTGATCAATGAAGGCAATCTGGGTCTGATACGCGCCGCACAGAAGTTTGATGAGACAAGAGGTTTTAAATTCATATCCTATGCCGTGTGGTGGATCCGTCAGGCCATGGCTCAGGCCATCATAGAGCAGTCTAAGATCATCAGGATACCGACGGGTAAGGTGCAGAACTTTTCCAAGATCAATAAGGCATTTCAGATGCTGGAACAGGAGTATATGCGCGATCCGAGTGTAGAGGACGTAATGCAGAAAACAGGTCTGACAGAAGAAGATATCAATGAATATCTGAAAAATATAGTCTCCACCGTATCGACAGATGCAGGTATGGGCGAAGATGGTGAGTCGACTTTCGGAGATATGCTCCATGACGATTCGCACCTGCTGCCCGAAGACAATATGATGCGCACCTCTGTAGAAGGTATGCTGACCAATATGCTCGCTACTCTGGATGCCAGAGAGAAAGAGATAGTCACCTTATACTTCGGGCTCGAGGGCAATGAAACACATACACTCGAAGAGATCGGCGAGAAACTGGGCCTGACACGCGAGCGTGTGCGCCAGATCAAAGAGCGCTGTCTCGAAAGGCTGAAAAAAAGATCGGATATCTCTCTTCTCGAGGCTTATCCTCTCAAGTAATGCGATTTGAATTCTTTCAAATAAACTATTTTAGCTCCCGCAATGCGGGAGTTTTCTTTTTCATATAAACTGGACGAAATAAATCGGGCGGCCGAGCAGCTCAGCAGACATGCAGGTGGCACTAAGATCTGGCTATTCATCGGCGATATGGGTGCCGGCAAAACCACCCTTATTAAGGCCATCAGTCAGGCTTTGGGCGGCGGCGGCGATTTTTCGAGCCCGACCTATTCCATCGCAAATGAATATTCAATGAATAATGGTAAAGGCAGTATATTTCACCTGGATCTGTACCGTTTGCGGTCGATAGAAGAGGCCTGGGATATCGGTATAGAAGATTATCTGCTGGGAGGTGACTACTGCTTCGTCGAATGGCCCCAATTGATCATGCCTTTGCTGAAAGAAGGCGAATTTATAACGATAAATATCACATCCATATCGGAAAATGAACGAAAAATCACTATATTTATTTAAACTAGATTTGAGATGACAGACATGAGACAATAGACTAGTAGCGGCGGCACTGTCAAAGTTGCTGCGTATTATTGTTTATCTCATATCTCACTTCTCATATCTCATATCTAAATATGTCAGGTAGCAAGAAACATTTCGAAGGAATAGTGACCAAACTAGGCTTGGAGCCGCGGGAGTCTCCGGTCATGGTAGCAAATAAGCAATCCAAACTATTTATTGGGATACCGAAAGAACGTAGTTTTCAGGAACACAGGATAGGTCTGACCCCTGAATCTGTACGTACCCTGGTAGCAAACGGACACAGG
>CAIXBT010000206.1 GCA_903917755.1 uncultured Bacteroidota bacterium | reverse complement strand
TATCCCGCTTTTATAACATTTTTATTAGCTTTGTACAAAAGTTTAAACAACTTCATTGAAAATCCTCAAAGCAGCAATATTTTCATTTCTTTTTCTTTCGCTGCGCTTCATTCTCTGCCAGCTGAAAAACAATGGGCAGGATGATAGTGACCTTGACAGGATGGCTATCGTGCATGCCGGGCGTGAAATTCGGGAATGACCGTACTACTCTCACTGCCTCTGCATTGATATCAGGTACCTGGCCCCGAATGACCCTGATATCAGACAGATGCCCGTCTTCATTCACGGTAAACCGTACATCCACCCGGCCCTCGATGTGGTGGTTCTTTGAATATTCAGGATAGTCGATGTGATATAGCAGATAGTGTCTCATAGAGTCATCTCCACCCGGAAACTGAGGCATCTGCTCCACCAGGTCAAAAACCTGTTCCCTGTTGTTTTGGCAATAAGCAGTAGTAGTGATGCCCAGCAAGAGGAGTACTATGAGATATTTCATAGTAATAATTTATGACCGGAATGAAGATACGACTATTATCAGGATAATTTAAAATTGACCGGCAGGCTGATTATTACCTTCACCGCATTGCCCTTTTGGGAGCCAGGTTTGAATTTTGGCATGAGTTTTATGATGCGTAGTGCTTCGTCATCCAGTTTGGGATGTACAGATGTCTTGACCTTAATATCAGTAAGCGATCCATCGGTATCCACTATACATTCTATCACCACTTTGCCTGATATGCTATTTTCTCTGGCCGATCTGGGATACTTGAGATTGGTGGTGATAAAACTGTTTAGAGAGTCCTGCCCACCCGGAAACTGTGGCATAACCTCTACCACACGATATACAGGTGCATTGGGTTTAGGATGATGAGTGCTATCTGCCTGTTGGCTATATGAGCACATTCTGAAGAGAATGAATAGGCTAAGAATTAAATTTTTCATATACTTCTATTATTTAATAAAAGTATGAATTATTAACCTTAATAACAACTATTTCTTCATCAGATCGATCAAAGTTCCGATCTTTTCTTTGAGATTTTTTCGATCCACAATGAAATCCAGAAATCCATTCTCCAGTTGAAACTCTGAGGTCTGAAATCCCTCCGGCAGTTTCTTTCTGGTGGTTTCTTCTATCACCCTTGGCCCCGCAAACCCAATAAGGGCTCCCGGTTCAGCGATATTAAAATCGCCCAGCATGGCAAAAGAAGCGGTGACACCTCCCGTAGTGGGATTGGTCATTAGTGATATGTATGGAAGTTTTGCCTCAGCGAGTTGATACAGTTTTGCAGAAGTTTTGGCCATCTGCATCAGAGAGAAGGATGACTCCTGCATACGTGCACCACCCGATCTCGATATGATCATAAATGGTGTACGATGTGCGATAGCATGATCTATGCCTCTGGCTATCTTCTCTCCCATCACCGAGCCCAGTGAGCCACCTATATATCTGAAGTCCATAGCCGCCAGTGTCAGTTCGTGGCCGTTGGTCAGGCCGTTGGCTACACGCATGGTTTCTCGAAG
>CAIXBT010000205.1 GCA_903917755.1 uncultured Bacteroidota bacterium | reverse complement strand
TACTATTTCAGCATCCTTATATTATGAAAGAAATACGACAAACCCAGACAGCCCGTGGCAAAGATCAGAAGCTTTGAAATGTTTGGCAGTAGGTCGCTGAATGCCGTGGTACGCAGAAAAATATCATTGCACAAGCCGAGTCCCCATGATAAAGGAGATGCACTGCTTAGTACCTGCATAGCCGGAGGCAATATATACACAGGCACCCAGACCCCACCCATCGCAGCCAGAATGACCACTGCTACCGAACCGAAAGACAATGCCTGATGATGTGTGCGAAAAGCCGTAGCCACGAGCAATCCGAATGCTGTAGCGGCGAGGCCGATGGCCAGTGCGGCAATAGAAATAAATAGCATCTTATCTCCTACTACCAGTTTTGATAAACCAAGTAGTGGCAATAGATACAGACCCACCGCCATCATGAGTACGAATTGCAGCAGGCAGATGATGAGATAGAAAAAATATTTGCCGGCGATGAAGTGAAACTGCGAGCCTGCTATCAATCGCAATCTCAGCAAGCTGCCATCCTCACGCTCTTTGATGAAGTTTCCCGCGAGGGGAAATACAATAAAGAACATAGCAAACATGGTCCAGGCCGGGACATTATGCTGCACAGAATTCATAGACAAACTATCAAAACCGAGAGACTTTTTTTGCTCGGTGACCAATACCATCTTCGACATATCTGCGCTGGCTAAACCGGAGTCGGCTTGGCCGCTCACACTTTTTATCTGCTCCGAAAATTTATTCATCAGCAGTTTATTTTCAGCACCCGCCACTATTTTTTCTACTGCGAAAAGCAATGCCTGTCTTAGATTGGCTTGTATCACGGGGTCGAACACAAGTTGTATTTCTACAGTTTCGTTGTGCTGATCTTTAGGTTTATCCATGATCCCGAAACCGGCCATCAATGTCTGAACGACCAGAGCTGTTCTGTTACTGATTTTCTTAGTGGCATCCTTTGGAATATATACCAGCGCTTTATATTTACCATCATTGACCAGCTTGATCGCGGCCTCCTGTGTTACTGGTTTTCCCTGATATTCTCTGACCAGATTGAAGCTGCCTGACGATGTAAGAGAATGCTCCACCCATGTGCCAAGCGAATCATGGTCATCATTCACACATAGTATATCAAAACGAAATTGTGTATAGTCTCTGAATGGCGCATCCTGCACGAAGGACATAAAGGTAACCAGCACTACAGGCATCAGAAATATCATAGCCATGCCACCGGGGTCACGCACCAGGGTCAGAAACTCTTTATATATGGTAGCGAGTATCTTCATGACTTTATTGATTTGCCGGATACTGACAGAAAAACCTCCTCCAGCGAATCCGTATTGAATTTTGTCATCAGGTCTTTAGTAGTTCCTTCTTCCAGCAATTTCCCCTCATTGATGATCCCGACCCTGTGGCACAGCCGCTCTGCCTCTTCGAGAATATGCGAAGAGTATATGATGGTCATCCCCCTGGCATTCATTTCCTGCAGATATTCGATGATCATCGTACGCGACTGCACATCCACACCAGCTGTAGGTTCGTCCAGTATCAGCAGCTCGGGATCATGCAGCACGGAGGCTATCAGATTCAGCCTGCGCTTCATGCCACCGGAATAAGATGAAACCAGTTCATGTGCTTTGGCCTTGAGCCCGAATCTCTCCACCAGCGCTGCTATTTTGGCTATATCAGGTTTCAGGCCATAGATACGCGCCAGATAGATCAGGTTCTCCATAGCAGTGAGCGATGGAAAAAGGGCTATGTCCTGAGTAGCCACGCCTATCTTGCTTCTCACTATCGAGCCATTGGTGGCTGGGTCTATACCGAATACCTTGATGGAACCACTATCGGGCAGCAGCAGGCCGCAGATCATCATCACAGTGGTAGATTTGCCGGCACCGTTTGGTCCGAGCAGACCATATATCTCACCTGTTTCGATCGTCAGCGACAGTCCATTGACAGCAGGTCTTTCTGCTCCCTTATATTGCTTCACTACATGCTCAATGCTGATGGCGGCTGAGATCATTTTTCCTATAGCCATTATGAGTTTGGCTTTTTTATTTTCTCTATATCTATCATTTCTTCTACAGACATGCGAAAGGCATAAGCGTATTTATCCAAAGTCTTTTTACTTAGTTTTTTGAAAAAGAATGGTCTCAGGTGTAGCTTGACCATGAAAGGAAGCGTACCAACATAACCCGACAAGATAGTAGGGTCCATGAGGCTCTTCTCCATGTGGTAAAGCAATACACTAGCCTGTCCGTTCAGCACTTTCTGCCTTGCTTCTTCCACTTTCTCATTTATCTCTTCCCAGGCCTGCTGCAGCACCACATTCTCCGCTTCCCATCCCACACTGCCTATCTCAGTATAATGTTCGGTGCCGTCAGTAGCATACATGAGTTTTTTAAACTTGCCTTGCAGCATGTTCTCATCATCCTGTGGTACTTCTTCTTTGCGCATAAGCCGTGAATTTACTAAAAAGACATTAGATGCCGACATGCCTGACTATGATCCTGAGCCAAATGCTCAATGGCATCTTTTCAGGTCCTAAATATTGCATCAAACAATCGAACATCTTTTTCATTTATACATAAAATAAAATTGGTGTGTATGCCTTCAAGACAGTTATAGAAAATAAAGATTTGTTAAAGACCTAGCGCATGTACGCTAACATTGTATTGAGGTGTTTTGCCTAAAAACTTTACTTCATCAAAGATAAATTCCACGTCACTAGTTTGATATGAACCCATGTGTAGGTTTTTTGTTTTTGTCCACTGGTTACTATTTTGGTATGCCGTAGCTTCTACGACTACATCTCCATCCCCTCCCTGATTTGAGATACTTGCTTTTACCTTCATACTATACTCAAATAGACGACTTGAGGATTCATCGGCAGTGGAACTAACAACCAATGGTTTGGGCGGTACAACCGTCTTGTATATTTTCTGATAATTCGTAGCTGCAATAACTGCTACTAATCCAATAATGATTATTACGACCCATTTTTTGTCCATGATTTATTGATTTAAGTGGAATGAAAATACCGCTCTAAATGTACAATTATTTCTAACTGTCTTGAAGGCATACACACCATAAAATTCATATTTACCACTATTGGGCTCTTTTTTT
>CAIXBT010000204.1 GCA_903917755.1 uncultured Bacteroidota bacterium | reverse complement strand
TGTTTGAAGATAAGTGATGGCCTTGTCTCTGTTATCTCCCTGTATGATGATAACGCCATCTTTCACCGAGCCGCCCACGCCACATTTAGTTTTGAGTTGTTTGCCGAGTGCAGAGAGGTCTTCTTCGGTACCTATGAAATTATACACCACCGTCGCCACCTTGCCGCCGCCATGTCTCTCCAGAGCGAGATACAGAGTCTGCTGAGCGGCCGGCAGAGTATCCTGCTGCTCATTTTCTTCCTGAGGTTTATAATCAGGATCGGTGCTGTACACTATTAGTTTGTTGTTATCTTTTTTAGCCATTGAGATAGAATGAGAATTTCAAATTATTAATACGCATCGAGATCATTAGCCACTATTATATTCAGTGCATTGGGTTCGATCTCCATATACAGGTCTTCGTGAAAAATAAAATGATCGCCGTCGAACTGATATACTCTCTTCGGGCTGCCATATATCTTGATCTTCTTGGCTCTGAATGACTCCGCCTCGGGCACCAGATCAGGCCGCTTCAGCAGCATGGCGATGAATATGGTAAACAATCTCTTGAGCGGGAAACTGCGAACCAGGATCACATCCATCATACCATCGTGCATAGATGTGGCGGGAAAAACACCGAGTTTGTAGCCGAACTGGCTGGAGTTGAAAGCCGTGAAAAGATAGGTCTCACGTTCTACCTCTATATCGTCTATTTGTATCTTGGCATATGATGGCTGATAATGATAGAACACCTCGCGGGCGCTGGCTATCATGTATGAGAAAAATCCCCGCATGACCTGAGACCGGAACCTGCGTGCTGCATGTGCATCAAAACCAAAACCTCCCACACTGAAAAAATATCCGCATGTAGTATTGACCGCATCGATCTTGGTGACCTTGCCCGTATTCAAGACCTCTATTGCTTTTTTTGCATTTCTGACAGGCAATTTGAGGTGTCCGGCCATACCGTTGCCGGAGCCGTAGGGTATCACTCCCAGAGCCACCTCTGTGCCTATCAGGCCGCGCGCTACCTCGTTGATAGAGCCATCGCCACCTACTGCCACCACCACACCATATCCGTCTTTGACGGCATCGCGTGCCATCTCGGTGGCATGGCCTGCATACTGCGTGTATCTGATCGTAAAGTCATACTTCACATAGTCCAGGTACTTAGCTATCTTCTCCGGAATGCCTTCTTTTTTGAATACACCGGAGATGGGATTTATTATAAATAGAATGCGTTGTCGCGACATGGTTTTTATCTGCTCAGAGTTTAATAATACCTATATTAACGAATAAGGAGTAAAGAATAGTTGATCGGGTGCAACATTTCAGTAAACTCTTATTTTTTCCATTTTACATTTTTCGGATCAAGGAGGTAGCTTACCCGCAGTGAGATCGTATTGTTGTATTGGCCTTTATAATTAGAGGTCGAGACAGCATCCCGTATTTTCAAAAATGAATAAGCAAAACGGAGGCCTATACCGATCCTTTGTTTGATAAAAAATGTCCCGCATAGCTGCCCCAGCAGGTCCACACGATGCGGCGCTTCACCATTCGGCGGCGGATGTGAGGTCACATTCACCCCTGCGGTATCGGTCTGCTGATAGCGTGTCAGCACACTGACCTGAAGCCCCACCCCAAACATCAGAGTCTTCTTGTCATGCACACTGAATGTGAAAGGCATGTCGATATAATCTGTCGAGATGTCAAATTTATTCTTGCGCCCGCTGATCTGATCGCTGCTAAACTCCGGTCCGGCCCCTTTCTGCGAGTATAGCAGCTCCACGCTGGCCGAAAAGCGCTTGCTGAATTTGATCACGGTACCGCCGCCTACCAGCGCGCCATATTTTCTATATCTGGCCTCGCCGGACCCCTCCACCTGGCTGAAATTCATACCTCCCACGAATAACGCTTTGAATATCGATTCTTTGCTGAAATCCGGCTTAACTTCATCAGGCACAGGGGGAAGAGCTTCATTCGGATTGTGAGGTACAAACACCTTTTGGGCCTTTTTATGATGCACCTTGGGTACCGAGTCCAGCTTCTCCTGAGCCAGCATAATAGCGGGAAGCAACATTATCCACAATGTGAGTTTCTTCTTCATTTTGTAAATGTAAAGAAAGTAATTTCGTACATAGTTCAATATTGTTTTGACGCAAATATGGTAAAGTACAATACAGCATTTCAAAAGAAGATAGAAGATATACTTCACGAAGGAGGGTATATTGTCCGTTATGAAAAGGGCAATTTCAACTCCGGCTTTTGTGTATTGGAAAAAAAACGCGTGGTAGTCATCAATAAATTTCACCCGCTCGATGCCAAGATCAATAGCCTTATTGAAATCCTCGGTATCGTAGGTCTGGAGATGAGCAGCCTGTCTGATGCTTCTGCTAAACTATTCCACGAGCTCAAACCTGTAGCCACACTTCTTTAGTCATTGTTGATCGCAAAGATCGCTGTCGCCATCACTCCCGCAGTCTCTGTGCGCAGTCTGCTGTCACCCAGAGAGACCGGCAGGAAGCCACATTCCTTTGCCATGCTGACCTCCTCAGAGGTAAAATCACCTTCCGGGCCTATGAGCACCGTGATACTTTCAGCGGCATCGAAACTATTTTTCAAATGCGATGTATGCTCTTCGCAGTAGGCAATGAATTTTTTTGAAGTGCTATCCTTATTGGCTTTGAGAAATTCAGCCAGGCTCATGATATTGTTGAGCTTGGGGAGATGAAGGTGCAGCGACTGTTTAGCAGCACTCAGCAGGACTTTTTCCAGCCTGTCTATACGCAGTTCCCGCCTTTCTGACCTGCGGCATATCACCGGTGTGATGGTGTTGATACCGATCTCGGTAGCTTTCTCTATGAACCACTCCGTACGATCTATATTTTTAGTGGGCGCTATGGCCATGTGGAGTTGCGCAGATGAGGCAGGCTCGTTTTTGATCAGTTCAGAGACCAGCACCGAGGCAGATCTTTTGCTCATATTGGTCAGTGTGCCCTGATACAGATTTCCCCGGCCATCAAATATATGCAGGCTCTCACCATCATGTGTACGCAGCACCTGCAAGTGGTGAAATTCATTTTCATCCAGCTCTGTGATACTGCCGATAGCTGCCTGCGGACAATAGACAATGTTCATTTTACAATTTACAAAATTACGGATTTACAGAATTAATAAAGTGCAGACGTATATGCATTATTGTATTTAATTTTCGATACCGAAATATCGGGAGTCGAATTTTCAAATTAGATTTTAATATTTTGCAAGCTAAAACTAAGCATATCGATGGCATTATCAAACAAAGTGATTTTCATTCAAAAGATCTCACAAGCACTTCGTGCACGAAATTTCCTGCGGTTCTTCTATCATGAGGCTTATGAAGACCTACCTACCTTCCCTAACGAAGAATCTACAAGAAAGCTTACCACTACGAAACCAGCTAAATCCCAGCAAACAAACAAAACAAGTAACATTAAATTATACCCTAATCCTGCCAATGATTTAGTAAATTGCAATATCAGCTATCTGATGTGACCATGGGTGGTGGGCGAGGAAATATTAATCCCAATAACCTTAGTACTGAGAAGGGATATTTGGAAATTTATGAGTTGGATACTGGGTTAAATCAAATAAATCATATAATAGGGACTGACTCAGATGGTCATGAAGCTGGGTTTATTCAAGTTTTAAACGATGGCGGCTATATGTGCGGTGGTGGTTATATTTGTTATCAAGATATGACCACGATTAAGAATAGAGGAACATTATTAAAACTAGATTCCAATTTTCAGGTGGTATGGACAATTAATACAGGTACTTGTTCACAATACACAAGTTTTAATGCTCTGAAACAGAGCCCTGATGGAAATTATGTAGCTATAGGGGGATCGTATGATGATACAAATACTTTGGTTAAGCATAAAAATGGATGGGTAGTAAAATATTCAAGTGATGGGCAGATTATATGGAATAAACTTTACAGGGGTGTAACAAGTGACGGATATAATGGGGACGAAAATCGTTTGTATTCAATAGCTTTTATGTCGGATAGTAGTATCCTTTGTGCTGGACAGGCTGCAAATTATGACGATACTATAAATAGTCAGCAAGGTTGGCTTCTTCATCTTGACACCGCAGGCTGCATTCCCGATAGTCTGCATTGCGGAGCTATAAGTGGAATAACTGATGTACCACAAACGGCAGGCACCATACAAGCATATCCTAACCCTGCCTCAGATCAAATAAAATTTGAAGTGCTTTTTGATCAGCCTTCTGACTATACCCTATACATCACAAACGTGATTGGACAAAAAATATCAGAGACTTCCATTCTGCTACAAACCACAACAACAAATATTGATGTTAGACAGTGGCACTCCGGATTGTATATCTATAAGGTAACCTCTGAGAAAGGTTTTACTTTTTCGGGAGAGTTTGTTGTGAGTCATTGATAAAGTCTCCTTTGCAGATTACACAACAAAAATTTATAAAAAAATGAGGATACAAACAAAGATGCTATATTAACGGGACAGTCATACTGACAGGCGCGTTCCTAAGCAAATTCAAACATCTTCGCTTGAACCTACATTGTTTTTGGTCCAAGCGAGGACGTTTGGACGGGCAGAGATTGCCGTTTGCATTTTCATTATGTCAACCCTTCGGGTTTCTTTTTATTTGATCTTATATTCTATAATCATTTCACCCCTTTGGGGGTTTAATGCAAATACCCTCCTAACTTTATTAGAAGAGGGACTTCTGCAAAAAAATCCCGAAGGGATGGTATTATTATAGAATGACAGGGTGCGTTTAATAAAACCCCGAAGGAGTGACATAGGGACTTGAACCTACATCGTTATTGTTCAAGCGAGGACACTTGGATGGGCGGAAGAAGGCAACAATTTCCCCTTGTAGCATTATCAATTATCCATTGTCAATTAGCAAGGTGGTCTATGCTCTTGCCTACTTTCTCAAACTTATCAAGGATAAATTCGAGCTGGCTCTTTTCGTGGGTAGCCATATAGCTGGTGCGCAGCATCTGCATTCCCGGAGGGGTAGCAGGAGATATGAAAGCATTGACGAATACACCTTCGTCATATAGTTTGCGCCAGAAGATGAAGGTCTGATGATCGTCGCCTATGAGCACCGGCACGATCGCGGTCTGTCCCTCAGGCACATTGAATCCGAGCGAGCGCAGGCCCTCACGAATGAACTGCGCATTGTCGGCTACCTTAGTGGCCAGCTCGGGCTGTTCGATCAGTATGTCCAGAGCAGCATCTGCCGCCGCCACCGAAGCCGGGGTAGGAGATGCGCTGAAGATCAGGGCCGGAGAGTTGTGTTTGAGATAGTTGATGACCTCCTCATCGCCC
>CAIXBT010000203.1 GCA_903917755.1 uncultured Bacteroidota bacterium | reverse complement strand
GACACCTATCTCGACATGCATGGATTCGGCAAGGGAGTGGTCTTCGTAAACGGCCACAACCTCGGCCGCTACTGGGAGATCGGCCCGCAGTATTCGCTCTATGTGCCGGGTGTATGGCTCAAACAGGGCAGCAACGAGATCGTGATATTCGATCAGCTCAACCACTCGCAAATGCATAGTATCTCTGCCACTGCGAAACCGGTCAATAATTGAAAATGCAAAACAACTCCTTCGGTATGTAATGCTTTGGCTGTTTGTCTCCCGCTGGCGGGGGTATGGGGTGGAAAAAACAGTCAAAAACAGCATGCGATTTTTTTATCTATACATTATTAAGAATCCATATTTACAGCCAGGGTTCATTTTTCTTAAAAAATCAAAGAACGGAGATACAGGTGATTGTGCATTCACGAAATTCTTATGCGAATTAGTTATATGCATAATTGAAATTCATTTTGCTTTATTTATTTACTAAATACAAATATAGCGATTTAAACGCCGCGCTCCGGCTCTGCTTTTATTTCATGATAGCTTGAGATAACGCTTCTATCTTATATCTTTAAGCTATCAAATCATAACCCATGAAAAAAAACTATACCCTCACTCGCATTCTCCTTATTTGCAGTCTTTGTATCACGATGAGTACTGCGCGTGCGCAAAATTATGTAAGCATACCAGACTCTAACTTCGGGAACTGGCTGTACAATAATGGCTATGCACCCGATATGGCAGGGGGCAGTACCACAGGGTGGCAATTAGATGTGCAGAGCACGGATGTGCTATCTGCTACCCAGATGCTTTGTATATATGCTAATATCTCAGATCTGACGGGAGTAGAATACTTCCCTAGCCTGATCTGGCTCGATTGTAGCGCAAACCTATTGACAGTTCAGCCCAATTTGCCTCAGATGCTTACTAATCTCAGCATATCCTCTAACCCATTGACTAGTCTGGGCGGATTGCCTGCATCTATACAGGTACTGCACTGTGAGTTCTGTCAGATCCAAACGATAGGTACTCTTCCGGATTCGCTTCGCACTTTTTATTGCGGGCAGAATTTCTTAAGTATCCTGCCTGTGCTCCCTGCCCACCTGCAGCTGATGGACTGCAGCTATAACCATTTGTCTAGTTTGCCTGTATTACCTGCTTCCCTTACCACACTCTATTGCTCATATGATTCACTGCCCAGCCTTCCTGCACTACCTGCTTCCTTAAGCTATCTTGATTGCAGTTTTGATTCATTGTCGGTGCTGCCGGCACTGCCGGCTTCGCTCCGTACACTCAACTGTATGGGCAATGAACTATTGGTCATTCCGACATTGCCAGATTCACTCAGGTCAATGTCTTGTGACCAGAACCTGATCACTGCTCTGCCGACTCTTCATGATTCCTTGACCTACCTCTCCTGCAGCAGTAACCTAATTGCCAGTCTACCCGCTCTGCCTGCTCATCTTCAGCAGCTAAATTGTTCCGGAAATCCGATAACAAGTTTACCATCGCTGCCAGCAAGTCTATCAAATCTGTACTGTAGTAGCGATTCACTGGTCAGCCTGCCACCGCTTCCTGCTTCATTGACCGGCTTAGACTGCAGCTATAATTTTATCACAACCCTGCCTGTTTTGCCGGCGGGGCTTGCTGGTTTGTATTGTGGAAATAATCTAATAAGCAGTATCCCATATCTGCCTCCGGCCATCAATTCATTTTCTTGCTACAACAATAGCGCTATCAGCTGCCTGCCTCGTGTCTATAAGGATTCTTTGCAAAACTTCTATATCAGCGGCACATCCATCACCTGCCTGCCTAATCGTTTTTTGGCACAGTATGGGGATTACAATCAGGCCACGTTTCCGCTGTGCGATCCTACTACAGGCTGTGATTTTTACTACAATATAGCTGGCAACCTACACTATGATACTGCCACTATATGTACCAGCGATAGCCTGTATCCAAGTTCGCCCATCAACCGTATGAAGGTACAGCTACTGCAGGGCGGTACAGTGATACAGCAGTTCTATTCATTCACATCAGGGGGATATTCTTTTCAAACACCGTCACTGAGCACATATACTGTAGATATAGATACTGTCATGCTGCCTATATCAGTCGTATGCCCTGCATCGAGCTCGCGGACTGTTACACTTATACCTACTGACTCCGTAGAGAAATTTGAAAGCTTCGGGATGCAATGTTCATCAGTTGATTTTGGGGTTCAGAATATCTATGGTTCGCATTTTCGCCCTGAGCATAGCTCACAGATAGACATCACAGCCGGAAATTATGCCTTGTTAAATTACAACGCTAACTGCGGCGCAGGTGTATCAGGCACGGTCACTACCACTCTCTATGGCTCCGTACGTTATGCTGGTCCGGCAGTAGGGGCACTCACGCCATCGTCTGTCATCGGTAATATACTCACCTATAATGTAAGTAACCTGGATAATCTGGGCAGCGGAAGCCTCAGTATAATAGTGTCTACAGATACCAATGCTGTGGTCGGTTCTGCAGTATGCATCACAGTGAATGTAAATCCCTCTGTGCCGGATATCAATCCTGTCAATAACACTCTCACACAATGTTTTTCAGTGGTAAACTCATGGGACCCGAATGACAAAGAAGTATATCCGTTGGATACATTCAGATCTGGTCAATGGCTGACGTATTCTGTCACATTTCAGAATACAGGTACAGACACAGCATACCTCGTAGTAGTGCGAGATTTACTCAGTCAGGATATAGATGCATCTTCATTTCAATATCTGGCATCTAGTGCAAAAAATGTAGTTATTCAACTTTTCGGCAACGCGATGGTATTTACTTTCCCTCATATAAATCTAGTAGATAGCTTGAGAAACCCACAGCTAAGCACCGGGTGGATAGAGTATAAAGTAAGGTCAAAATCTAATCTACCCTTAGGCACACAGGTGCTTAATAAGGCAGCCATTTACTTTGACAATAATCCGGCCGTGATCACAAATACGACAGTGAATATAGTCGATACAATGGTACGGGTCACATGCAGCGACACAGCTGTCGGGCTGCGGCAAAGTATTTGCTATGGTGACACATTTGTATTTGGATCGAGGCTGCTTACTGCATCCGGCACCTATGTGGATACCCTCAGACGCGCAGGAGGTTGCGACAGTATTATTTATCTATCCCTCACTCTGAGGCCTCTGAGTTATGATACTATTTCCTGGGCTATCTGTCAGGGAGACTCATTTACCTTTGGCAGCAGGCATCTTACCGCATCAGGCACATACCGAGATACCCTCACAAGCGCAGG
>CAIXBT010000202.1 GCA_903917755.1 uncultured Bacteroidota bacterium | reverse complement strand
TCAATAATAATATCTTTACCGCAGCCCTATTGGGGGCCTAAAGCAATGGAAAATAGAAAAATACTGATCATCGGATCCGGGCATCTCGCCAACAGGCTACAACTACTAGCAGAAAGCAGGGGTTTCGCTTGCGAACACATTCAAAATCCCAAATTTCAGCCCGATCAGGACGGTAAAACGGTATTCGAGCGGATATCGGGCATACTCAAAGGCCTTGATCTTGAATCCTTTAGCATGGCATATCTGCTGGACGATAAGGATGAACAGAATCTTGAGTTTATCATTGCTCTGATGCGGCTGGGGGTGAAAATGCCTGTCACCGCCTCATTATTCAACGAGAATGTAGCACCGCATTTGCAGGCGGCATATCCTAATCTGAAAATATTGAATCCCGCGAGGATGGCGGCCCCTGCATTTGTGGAGGCCCTTTATGAACCTGTAACAAGAACCCTGCGATATGAGGTCAAACTGCCTGAACCCATCAAGGGCAAGGGTCCCGATCGATTGGTCTGGAAGCTGATCGGGGCGTTCGGGGCGCTAATTATTTTTACTACGATATACTTTCATAACAGTGAACATATTTCGTGGCTGGATGCCATTTATTTTGTAGTAGTGACAGTGGCCAGCGTGGGTTATGGAGATATTTCACTGCTGCATTCATCAGATATGAGCAAGGTGATCAATATCATCCTCATCATCAGTGCGATGGTGTTTATCTGGATGATATTCTCCCTGGTGATCGATCGCATTATCAAAAAGCGTATGCAGCTGTCTCTGGGCCAGCGAAAATATACATACAGAAACCATATAGTGGTCTGCGGTTTGGGCAGATTGGGATACTGTGTGGTCGAGGAACTGCTAAAGAAAGGCGAAAAAGTGGTGGTGATAGAGGTAGATGAAGATTCTGATAAAGCAGATCAACTGCGAATGCGTGGTGTGGATGTGTATATCGGCAATGCCCGCTCCTTCGCCGTGCTGGCAGATGTAAATGTGGTGCATGCTCAGGCACTGATATCCGTGATCGACAATGATTATATCAATCTGGAGGTGGGGCTCAATGCCCGTTCGCTGAGACCGGATCTGCGGCTGATATTGCGCATGTTTGACGAAATGATGGCCCGTCAGGTCAAGGATGATCTCGATATCCTTTTGACTTTGAGTATGTCTGCTCAGGCTGATGAGAAATTTCTGGATTTGCTGGATTGAATCATGAGTTGATACCCCGCCGAATGTTAGAATAACAGCGTAATCATACTACTTTTGGGCTATGAGGTATTTGAGAAGGCTACTTGTTTTTATATTCATTGTTGTGGTCAGTTTGTTTCTGGGCTGTTATCTTTTCAGAGACCATATCCTGCAGTGGGCATTTAGTAAAGCTCAGACCCGCATTCACGACAGCTATAAGGCCCGCCTCAGTGCTACATCTGTTTCACTGTCAGGATTGGACGAAGTGATAATAAAAGGACTGACACTCCAGCCCGATGGGGCAGATACTTTCCTGCGTGTCAGTGAGGCTGAGGTGACTCTCTCTCTCTCCGATCTCATTCGTGCCAGGATCGTTCCCGATCAGATACGTATCAATGGCGCCACAATAACCATCTACAATGAAGACGGAAGAAATAATTTTTCTTTCTTAAGATCTGTCCGCAAAGCTAATACCACAGTCGCCTCCCCCCCCTCAGGCTACCGGGAGCAAACAGCAGGCTGGGAGGCAAAACTATTTCGGGTGCTGAATACGGCTTTTGAAGCGAAGAACATTCAACTCAATTATCAGGATAGCTCCATCACCGAATCTGTTTTCATTCCATCTTTCTCATATGACCTACACCTGCTCTCCGGTCTGGTGATTAATCAGAAAAACGCCGACACTATCTCGGTAAGCGGACAGGTGATAAAAAGAAAGGAAGCCTATCAGTGTACCATCCGTCATCTAGGTCGTGATTCAGCCTATCTGCCATTTCTGGACCGAGACCAGAGTCTGCAGTGCCGCTTTCATAGCATCGTAGCAGACCTGAGATTTGACAACAATGATGATGCATGCAAGATCAATGCCGAAGCATATCTTCAGGATTTTCATCTCAATCATTGGCGACTGGCCAAAGAAGACATGATACTACCACAGGCAGGGTTCAAAGGTTTTCTCACATTCACAGATGCAGCGATGGAGCTGGACTCTTCTTCTGTGGTCACTCTGGGTTCAGCTCAGTGCCATGTGTTCGCACGTTATGACCTGCTGCCCGATACTACATTTACATTGGGGCTCCACATGCCTGAGATCGCAGCAGATTCTTTCTTTCAGGCTCTGCCCATCGGTATGTTCAATACGCTCAAAGGTATATCCTGCATAGGTACAATGGCCTATGACCTGACATTTGCCATTCATACAAACAATCCCGATTCGCTCCTTTTCTACTCTGCCATGAAGCAGAAAAATCTGCACATCCAGCACTTCGGAGCAGACAATTACGCTCGAATTAATATGCCCTTTACCTATGATGCTTATGACAAAGACAGACTGGTTCGCCGTCTCAACATCGGCCCCGAAAATCCATACTTCACCCCTCTCTCCCAGATGTCGCGCTACTTGCCGCAGGCTGTGCTGCAGGCCGAAGACCCATCATTCATGCAGCATCGCGGTTTTTATTTAGATGCTTTTCGCGAATCGATAGCTAAGAACTATAAAGAGAAACGTTTCGCACGGGGTGGCAGTACGATAAGTATGCAGCTGGTGAAAAATGTCTACCTGAGCCGCGATAAGACCGTATCTCGCAAAGCGGAGGAAGCACTGATAGTCTATCTGATAGAGAATCTCGGACTGGTGCCCAAAGAGCGAATGCTGGAGGTCTATCTGAATGTGATAGAATGGGGGCCGAATGTATATGGGATCGGTGAAGCGGCAAGATTTTATTTCAATAAAAAACCTTCTGAGCTGACACTACAGGAAAGCCTTTTTCTCTCCAGCATCATCCCTCGGCCTAAATCTTTTAAATATCAGTTTGATGAAGCCGGTCAGCTGCGGGCCTCTAATGGAAATTATTTTAAAATACTGGCCGAAAGAATGGTGTGGCGTGGTGTGCTGGAAGCCAATGACACCATCGGCCTCAAACCTCAGGTTACCCTGAAAGGATATGCTCTACATGTTGTGCTACCAAAGGATAGCGTGGTAGAAGAAGGCGATGCTACAGATTAGCTTCTCTTTTAGACTTTTATAATTAAATTCGGGAACTAAACCGTTCATTATGAGAAAATTCGTACTCAGGTTATTCCTCTTCGTTTCATTCGTAGGGATCATTCCATTCAGCTTGTTTCTGATATATGTATACCCCTTCATGACTGCCATGAAAAAAGTCACCACCATCAAATATGACCCACAGCTAACTTTGGTACTGGGTGGCGGCGGCAACTCGGGGATATTGGTATCTGACAGTGCGGTGCTGGTGATAGATACTAAAATGAATGAAGCTTCAGACTCACTCTACAAGACGGTGAAAGCATTGGCCGGCAAAAAGCCTATCATAGTGGTCAATACGCACATACACGGCGATCATACCGAGGGAAATAAATTTTATGAAGACAATACTATCATCGTAGGCGGTAATTATGAAAAGCACTTTTGGCTGAAGGAATGTGGCAAAGAAGCAATGCCTACAGTATGGCTGAAAGACAGTATGACATTCAAAATGGGCGACG
>CAIXBT010000201.1 GCA_903917755.1 uncultured Bacteroidota bacterium | reverse complement strand
TCTTCGAACAAGAAAATTTCCTTTCTCGTACCTCCTTGAGACCTTAAATCTGAGTAAAGTACTTGGTATAAAAGTAGTGTTATTTAGGTTTCTAACAATTTTTTGGGCCTGGAATAGTGCAAAAAAAAGAGGTTTCTTAAACAAGAAGAATTATCCTTCACACATTGAATTTGTAACTTATCGATCAGAAAATTCAAAAACTTCACAAGAATGGTTAAAGCAATTGGGGATCACTAAATCTATAAGGATAGATCATAATATTTTTTATTGACTATTTAAAGGCATCTTCCCAATTTCTTATAAACTGCTCAAAGCTATATCCCTTTACACTCGTTTGAATATCCAATGGCGAGAAATTGGTCATCGATGCTCGTATTAACGCTAACGCCAACGATTCAGAGTTATCCATACCTTTTGCGACAATTCCAGAAATGTCATGAGTAATCAATTCTGGAATTCCGGAGCATAATTCAAACCCAACGACCGGAAGTCCGCGTGCCAATGCCTCAGCAACAACGTTCGGAAACCCTTCCCAACGAGATGGCATGCATAAAACGTTTGCTGAGCTATAAAAAGATTTCAAGTCAGTTTGTGGTCTGAGAAATATCACTTTCTGATGAAGTCGCGCCGCCCTTGATTCTAGATTTTTAAGATCTGGCCCATCGCCAATTATTGTTAACTGGAAATTCTCTGGCAAATTTGACATCGCGTTAATCAAAACCATAACATTTTTTTGAAAAGTTAATCTTCCGATAAATAAAATCTGGAAAGTGTCAGTATTTCTTAGAAACGTATCTAAAGCAACTCGCTCGACCCAATTTGGTGTAACTACCATTTTTGATCTAAGCCAAGATGGATACTTTAAACTATAACTTTCAAATTGCACAGCGACTCGGGAAGCAGAAAATAAAATTAAATTTGAAAATATTCTCTTCGTCTTACCTCCTCGAATATAATTGAAAAGATCTGGAGAATTGCGTTCTGCTGCAATTGTTCTAATTCCGAGGCCTAACGTAGCCATTCGTAACAGTGCAAATGATCCGACTTGAAAACCAATACCGATGCTGGGCCTTACTTCGCTGGCTACTTTTCGAATTGCTTTAAGTCTTTGAATTCTTGAGATGAAACTGGCACGGACGTTTGGATCACCAATCCCAATTTTTATCCATATTACCGAAGCAGGCCATTCAAAAAAAGGGGTATTAGGCTCTTTATCAAGAGAGAGAATTACAACTTCATAGCCTTTCTCGCTTAAGCCCCTGGCGAGATCCAGACTCATTTTTTCAACTCCGCCCGCCATATTCTGATATGCGCGCGAAAAGATCAAAACTTTTTTTGCAGTCAATTTTGTTGCCTTCTGTCATGGATAGTTCTCTTTAGGAATGGAAGAAGTTTCCCGCCTGAACCAAAAAGCAGAGTCGGGCTCGTGCAACTCCGCAAAATTAACTGAATGTAGTGTTTGGAAAAATAGGCACGACGAATTTCAATTAACTTCAAAGCTCGCTTAACCCGAGATTTTGTTAGTAAGTCTTGATATTTTAGGACTAATCGCTTTTCAAAGTCCATTTCTATAGTGCCGCCTTTATTCGAAGAATAGGTTGAAGTCCTTGTGACAAGGATTCGGGGGCTCCAACTGGCCG
>CAIXBT010000200.1 GCA_903917755.1 uncultured Bacteroidota bacterium | reverse complement strand
TTGAAAGCGCCGTAGTAGCTTACCCGCATGATGTGAAAGGGCAAGGAATATATGCTTATATCATTTGTGATCGACATATAGAAGATAAAGAGGCCCTATATAAAGATATCAGGGAGCATGTAGGCAAAGTGATCGGGGCATTCGCTAGACCCGACAAAATACAAATAGTAAGAGGTTTGCCTCGAACCAGAAGCGGAAAGATCATGCGCCGAATACTTCGTAAAATAGCTGAAGGTGACACTTCAAACATCGGAGACACTTCTACATTGGTGGACCCCTCCGTAGTAGAGGATATCAAGGCCGGTGCAATAAAATAGCCGCTTCTATTTATCCAATACTAAACGAATTCCCCCGTTGGCTATATGGTGATCTTTTATGTTTCGATTGCGAGCTTTATTATAGCATCGCTCTTCACCACTTCGCCATGACCCGCCTCGTGATACTCTATAAGTAGCCACAATTTTGTTTTGGGGATCAGTAGATGGACTTCTTTTATAATAGTTCTTATCATACCAATCACTGCACAGCTCCCATACATTACCAGTCATATCATAGATACCTAGCTCATTGGGCTTTTTTAATCCTACAGGGTGAGTTTTATGATCTGCATTAAGTTTATACCATCCGACTTCTGACAGGTCATTACTTCCGCTATAAATGAAACCTTTGCTTTTATTTCCTCCCATCGCGGCATATTCCCACTCCGCCTCAGTCGGGAGACGGTAATTTTTACCTGTTCGCTGATTAAGTTTCCCTAAAAATATCTGAATACTGTTCCAATCGATCTCTTCTACCGGACACAGATTGCAGGATTTGAAACCAGAGGGATTTGTATCCATCACTGATTGCCAGAGACTTTGTGTTGCCTCATATTTTCCTATATAAAAATCATGAAGCGTAACGGTATGAACAGGGCGCTCATTATTCAATCCATCATCTTTACCCAGTTTAAAACTCCCGCATTCGACCAATATCATTTCTGGTTCAATCAACTGATCATTGGTATTCATTTTACCTTGAGAAAAGATATTTAAACTTAATAATAGACCGATACCAAGGGTGAGGTTTTTCATATGACCAAGTTCTGATTATTCTTGAACATTCCTAAATCAAAAACCTGACTAATGAAACTTAGGGCTTACATTAATTGAATATCTGTGACAGCTTTTCTTCATCTTTGACTACTATCCTGCCATCTGATATTTCGATAAGGTTTTCACTCTTGAAATCACCGAGAGTACGAATAAGGGACTCTGTGGCAGTACCTATCATATTAGCAAGATCATCACGTGAAATCTGAATGTGTGGAATATCAGTTTCATTTTCCTTATATCTGTTATTGACCATCAGCAGTCCATCTGCAACACGTTTGCGAAGTGAATTATATGCTAATTTCACAAGTTGTGCTTCCTTGTCTGAAACATTATTTGCAAGGAGTTTGATGAATTTTTGGGAAATATCCGGATTGGAATTTACCAGATGAAGAAAATCCACCTTAGGTATCAGCATAATATCTGCATCTTCCAATACCTGTGCAATATCAGTATAGGTATTCTCCTCCAG
>CAIXBT010000199.1 GCA_903917755.1 uncultured Bacteroidota bacterium | reverse complement strand
CATTGAAAGAGATCCAATAGGCCAAAATCACAAGCCTAGCTCCTGTACCAAAAGTCCCCAAATGAGAGGATAAAATTTCGGTCCAAGCGCTTTGATCTCTTCATTGCTAGCCCACAATGCCTGTTCGATGTCCTCTTCCGCCTGTGGTGTCAGATCTGCCTGACCGGGCCGGGCCTGCATGTGGTACCAGTGGGTTTCCTTGATACAGTCATTGCCTTTGAGCCTGTAGCAGTGATAGGTTATGACCGCCTCTTCCTGAAGTGAGTCTATCGTCACACCTGTCTCCTCCTCTACTTCACGTTGAGCCGCATTGATGATCTTTTCGCCTTTTTCGACCTTACCTTTGGGCAGGTCCCAAAATTCGCGACGAAAAATGATGAGCGTTTTGCCATTTTCATTTTTCACTATGCCCCCGGCGGCCACTATCCCTTTAGCATAGTCAAAGATCGACTCCAGTGTTTCTTCTACAAGTGGCGTCAATACAAGAATGTTGCCCATGTAATGCTGATCAAACAGCTCTGCTGGTTCCATTCTGAAGGTAAAGACATCCTCTTCTTTTTCGATCCTGCGTGTGAACGAATTTGCATCGACTGGCATGGAATCAGTGATGAGCAGATGACTATTATTAAAGAAGATCTTGATATTATTCATTGATTTGATAATTTTGATTGCAAATCCCGCTGATGATATATAATAACATAGTGGCACGCGAAGTTGCCGAATACTTACTTGAAATCAAAGCCGTCATACTGAATCCTTCGCAGCCATTCACCTGGACATCCGGTATCAAAAGCCCGATATACTGTGACAATCGCAAGACATTGTCCTTTCCGAAGGTTCGCACCTTTATTAAAACCTCATTTGCAGATATCCTCACCGATGAGTTCAAACATGCTGATGTGATAGCAGGTGTGGCCACTGCCGGTATACCTCACGGGGCATTGGTAGCAGACATTCTTAATCTCCCGTTTGTGTATGTGAGAGACAAACCCAAAGGACATGGACTGGAGAATCAAATAGAAGGAAAACTGGAAAAAGGCCAAAAGGTATTTGTGATAGAAGACCTGATATCTACAGGCGGAAGCTCCATAAAAGCGGTAGATGCCTTGCGTGAAGCCGGTGCTGAAATATTAGGATTGGGAGCGATATTCACTTATGGATTTGAAAAGTCGGTCAAAGCCTTTGAGCAGGCCAATTGTAAGTTTTTTACTTTATCCAACTATGAGATCCTTCTCGATAAAGCCATTGAAGATAACTATGTAAAACCGGAGGAGAAAGAAGAACTGATCAAGTGGTATAAAGATCCCGAAGCCTGGAGAAAGTAACTATTTCGCCTTACTCAATTTCGGAGCCCAGTATATGCTGTATGATCTGAAGGCCATAATGGCTGCGATCAGAATATTCGCAAAGAGAAATTTTTGCGGCATCAACTTCCATCCCACCACCATGATAGCTGCGATAATGGCAGAAAACAAAAAGTAATTCAATACCCATTTTTTATGCTTCGCAAAAGGCAGAATGAAAACCATGATAAGGTGTGTAGGCAATGCCCACAGCAGGTTCAGGTCCCATTGAGTGGTAGTGTGCTCTGTGAAATTGCCTATGGTAAAAAACAAGGTGCCCATCACTCCAACTATAAAAAACAAAGGATAATCGATCCAGTAGTAATGTTTTTGTTGCCTCATTTCCACATAGCCGATCAATAGAAATAGGATCAATATCAAGCCAAAAACTATAGTAGGAGTGAGTCGCTCATAAAAAGCCAGATCAGCGGTTGGTTTCGGCATATCCAATAGTGTGACTGTTTTTCCGCAGAGGGGTTTGCCATTGATGGTGGCATGTCCAAAGGCTCGACTGAGATAATCGGGCAGGAAACACATTTGAGCCGGGCTAGCCTGACGATCTACCGGCAGACCAATGAGCAGGCCCATACCAAACTGTGACCAGGGTGCACTTTCAGAGTAATCATTGATAAGATCACGAAATGATTTCTTTTCGGTAAATGAAGAATAATCGAAACTGATACCATTCACATTTTTCTGAAAAACATCACGTATTCGAGTCGAGCAGTTGTCAAACAGAAAGTCATATCTGTATCTGCAGTTTTCTTCCTTGGCATTATTCACCAGAAAGTCAAATACTTTGGATCTCTCTTCGACGCTTAGATCGATCTCCTGCTCATAGATACTCCTTTGCTCTCTGTTATACTGCATGTAAAAGTCATCGAACCTATCGACACCGAGCATATATATCATATGCCCCTTCACGAAATCAGTATAGAACCCTGGCTGAAGAAAATCGAAAGTACCGTAGTTGAATACATAGTCAAATCCTTGTCTGAAGTCTGTGACCCGAATAGCACTATGACCAAAACAAGAGTATAACTCCTGACCCGGCGAACATGTGATGAGGCTGATCCGAGAAGAATCAGAGATCACTATAGCAGAAGCCTGATGATTAAAAAAGAAAATAGCAAAGAGTACTGCGATAGACCTTTTCAAACCTTTAATATGAATAGATGCCATAGCTGATTTAGTTTAGATTGGGATTTTCTGGATATGAAGCCATAGTGTGATAGATACCACCCATTTCATTCATGATCTTTTTCCATAGAAGGTCGGGGGCATTATCAAAGATATAATCATGACGGGCAGATGAAATGATCCATGAATTATCTTTCAATTCATCCTGGAGTTGTTTCGCATCCCAGCCCGAATAACCGATATAAAAACGTACATGTTTATTGGTGATCTCTCCCTGCCGTATCAGTTTTTTTAACTGATTGAAATCGCCTCCCCAGTATACACCATCGCACATTTTCTGACTGCCATTCAATTTATCTCCCATGGTATGCAGGATCTGGATCATATCGGTTCCCACAGGTCCGCCCAGATATAATTTTCCGGCAAAACCCTTAGGGAAACTTTCGAGCAGGTCTTCCAATTCGAGTTGAACGGGCCGGTTCAGGATCACACCTGTAGTACCCTCTATCGAATGATGTTTACAGACCATGATGACGGTACGTCGAAAGTTATCATCCCACATAAATGGTTCAGAGAGCAGGATACTGCCTGCCTGGAGAGGTTTATTCTTCTCAAAATCAAAATTCCAAACGGGAACATTTTCTGCCATAGCTCAAACCTAATCGAAAAAAATAAATCCGTAATGGTTCTTTTGAGTCAATCAAACAACTTATCCGATTTTTTAACTGTCTTTAATTAGCAGAATATGTAAATTAGCATCATAAGCACAATGAACAATATATTTATCACAATTTTCCTGTTACTTTTTGCACTACACCAAAGTCATGCGCAGTCTCCATCATACTACTTCAATGTTGTAACAGACACGGCAATCGAAAGCAATGCATTTGTTATTGCCGGATATGTCAAGACGGACACAGCACCGATCATTGCTGATTCCGTGATTATTATTCTTAAGTCAGGTGCACCAAGACCTACGCATATGGATACAACCAGTAGATATGTGATCAATTTCAGTGCAGGGCAAGACTCTGCACCCTTCACTATTCATATCATGAAAGATACCTTTCCTGAATATCCAGAGCAGGTTTTGTATGTACTATCGAACCCTGTCAATGGATCATCTATCGCAGCAGATAGTACAATTCTTTTTGTACTCAGAGATACGACCCACCCAGCTACAATAGGTTATATCATTGGTTCTACTTATGCATATGAAGATGAAGATTCTTTTGTCAATGGCATTTACCTTCCGGCAAATTGGCCATTCTATGTGGGTATAACTGTCAATAATCCCAATCCCTTTTATGTACGTTATTATGCCAATAATATTGATTGTTGGCACAACTCAAGTTACCCTTTTGTTAATGCATGTGCATTAACAGATTTTTATTACAATGGAGAAACTTGTTATGCACCACCCGGTATAAGCACTTATTATAAATTAGGCAATATGGTGGATCGAAATAGTACCTATGATAAATATTTTTTGTGTACGCTTATAAATATTGATGCGAACATCATCACAGATACCTTTACATTCTTCACTATCAAGCATGTCAACTATTTTGATACCGCTTCTTTATCCTTTGATACCAATCAGATAATCGTTGTAAATGATTCCTTACAAAATGTAGGGATCCCGATCACTATCAACAATCCCAATAGGAAGCCTTTATATTTTCATATTGATACAACCGCGACCAGTTCTACCTTTCCGGGTATTAACTTTACATTCAATAACCAAGAATATGGCTATGGACATGGTATCTCTCATGACACTTTTTGGGTCAATATCCTCAACCGATACCTGATAGGAGACACGATTTCAACCGTTTTCGCTCTACGAAATGACTCTGTTAATTCATCTCCTGATACACTTCTTAGGATCACAATTATTGATACAGGTAGTCTGAGCGTTTCCTTTTTGGGCGCTGGCCTTGCCCATCTCAAGAGCGACAGTGTGGGCTATGTGAAAGTCCTTACCAGTTCTATGGCTAAATATCCCGTATCGGTAGCTGTATCCTATCTCAATGGCAACGCTATCAGAGATACTGACTTCATCTTCAATGATACCACTGTCACCTTCCCGGCATTTACTCTTGATACTATTTCACTACCAGTGATCATGCTGCAGGATCATTTGCATTCGGGCAATACACAGGTGAATCTTCAACTCAGCAATGTCAGCCCATCAACGGTCCAATACCTCATCACCCAATATACCTACACTATCATCGATAATGTAGACTCAGGGCTCGCTCCATTGAGCATTACTCAGCTTGATAATAGCCATCACCTGAAATTGTACCCTAACCCTTTTGATAATCTTATAACCATCGAAACAACTCTCAGCCAATATAATGTCAGCATCACTAACTCTTTGGGAGAAGAAGTTTATACGATTAATGATCAAAAAGGGAATCTGAATCTTGACTTTGCAGATAAACCTGCCGGGCTGTATCTGATCAAAGTCTCCTATAGCGACCAAACCTTCATCAGAAAAATGCTTAAGCTTTAAGCTATTTCTGGTTGAGCTTGCTGACGAAAGTATATTGCAGCAGTTTCGCCCTTTGCTTGGCCAGTTCCGCCTTTTCTCCAATGAAAAATTCATCGACTGTCCGGGTGAAAAGTTCTACCCATCTGTCGAAATGCCGATTATCTATAGCTAAATGGGCATGTTTATCAAAAACGTTGCCTTTGTAGCCTTCCTGATCGATCAGGATCAAGGCCCAGAATGCCGCTATCCTGGGCAAATGATGCTCCAGGTCTATTCCTGCGAAATGCGGTGCCAGCAGTTCATCTTTCAGCACCTTATCATAAAACGACCTAACTAAATGATCTACATTATTTTGTGTAGCTATCTCGACTCTATTCTGATGCTCGGCCATGGCTAAAAATAAAAAATCCCGCTATAATAGCGGGACTTTTTATTTTGACAGAAACAAAGAAATTATTTCTTAGTTTCTTTCTTTTCTGTTTTAGTTTCAGTCTTAGTTTCAGTTTTAGTTTCAGTTGCTGGAGTTGCAGCAGTTGAATCTGTAGCTGGTTTAGCAGCTGTAGTGTCAGTAGTTGAAGAAACAACTGAAGTTACGGCTGAAGAATCAGTTTTTGGAGCATCTGTGCTCTCAGCTGGTTTGTTGTTGCATGCGGTCATTGCGATACCAGCTGCAACTGCGAACACGAAAAATACTTTTTTCATTTTTTTCTTGTTTAATAGTTTATTGGTTAATTAATTGACGTGCGAAATTACCTATTTTATTGGCATTAAACCAAATTTTATTTCATATTTTTTATTTTTCCCTGAAAAATATGTTGATCGGTACCCCTTTGAAGTTGAAATTCTTCCTCATTTGTTTCTCCAGATAGTTTCTATATGGTTCTTTTATATACTTCGGATGGTTCGCAAAAAAAGCAAACGATGGTGTATGGGTCGGCAGCTGGGTCACATATTTAATTTTTACCAGTTTGCCTGATACAGCCGGTGGCGTGTACTTCTCTATCTCTTTCAGCATCACCTCATTAAGCACTGATGTACTGATCTTGTTCCGCATATTGTGAAACACCTCCTCTATCGTTTCCACCAGTTTGAATATCCTTTGTTTCTCCAGCGCCGAAGTGAATACTATCGGCACATCATTGAACGGAGCCAGCTTGGACTTGATATGTTCCTCGTATTCTTTGACCGTATTGGTAGATTTTGCCACCAGATCCCATTTATTGATCACCACGATGATCCCCCGCCTCTTTTTGACCGCCAGACGGTAGATAGCCAGATCCTGCTGCTCCACGCTGCTCTGGGCATCCAGCACGATGACGGCTATATCGGCCTCATCCAGCGCATTGATGGCGCGTATCACCGAGTAGAACTCCAGATTCTCATGCACCTTGGCCTTGCGTCTGATACCGGCCGTGTCAATCAGTATCATCTCCTTGCCGAACTTATGATAGTGGCTGTGGATGCTGTCGCGGGTCGTGCCGGCTATATCGGTCACGATATTCCTGTCCTCGCCCAGCAGGGCATTGACTATCGAAGACTTGCCTACATTGGGCTGGCCTATTATACATACACGGGGCACGTTAGGGTCGTGCTCTTCATTCTCCACATCCTTTGGTATCCGCTCCACGATCGCGTCGAGCAGTTCGCCCGTACCGCTGCCGGTCATAGACGACAGCTGATACATATGGTCCATGCCCATACTGTAAAACTCACTGGCCATATACGCCCGCTCATTATTGTCTACCTTATTGACCACGAGAAATACATTGCCCTGATGCTTGCGCATGATCTTAGCAAAATCATCATCATAGTCTGTGATGCATTAGTCGGTGCTAACTCCCAGTGCTTCATATCATCCAGATCTACCCATAGTGCCTTATATGGATCTTCTACATCATAGGCCTTAGGGAAAGCAAGCGGCAGGATGAAACGTGCCTTTGTGTCTTTGATCTCTTTGATACGGCGATACTCTGTGCCATCGCCTTTGATCAGATACTGCAGGCCAAACTCATCGCCTATCTTGTCTGCACGCAGGGCATTCTGCCAGCTACCGGCATCGAATATCTGAGGGAGCGCCTGACTGCTATTCCAGTTTTCAAGTGTGATGTTGTATTCTTTTTTTTCTGTCAGGCCCTTATACCATATGGCATCGAGATAGGTCTGACGCAGCAGCGCGATGGCACCCATGAGTGACTCCGGGTACAACTGCGTAGAAGTGCCTTTATTAAAAGAATAGTGAGCAGAGGCATTACCCCGCAATATCACTTTGTTCTCCTTATCAGAATTGAGTGTCACAACCGTGCCGGTGCCTCGGGCTATCCCATCCTTGCGGTGGCTGAGCACTGCACCGAAACCCAGTTTTCTTAGCTCGTCAGCCCTTATATCACTCACGAGAAAGCTCTTGTATGCTTCAAAATCCGACTTGATGGCCTGATTCCAGTTATATGCTCCTTTGATGTTAGATTCGTATTGTACATTCTCCGAACGGATCTTGCCATATTGCGGCAAACCATAATCGCTATACGTATCAATGAAAGACGGGTAGATGAATTTTCCCTTCAGGTCATGCATGATAGCACCGGCGGGCACGGCCACTCCCGCACCAGCTTCGACCACTTTGCCGTTCTTTATGATCAGTGTGGCATTTTCGATCTTGGTTTTATAGTCTTTGTACAGGGTCACATTGGTGAAGGCATGCAGGCCCTCCCGATAGTCGTCAGGACCATTTGCCTTGAAGGTGGTTTCCTGAGCCGATAGCTGTGAGCTTTGTACAGTGAATAAAGAGGCCAATACAACTAATATGCAGAATAGTCTAGTCATTGAGAATGGAATTATGATATACGAAGTTAAAAAAATACATGCCCTGCCCAAACCGACAGCGGTTCACATTATTTCTATCACAAAACTCTTTACATTAGCGGCAGATGACTGACAGAAAGAAAATCTACTTCGCATCTGACCTCCACCTCGGCACGCCTGACTATGAGACCAGCCTCAAGCGGGAGCGTCTGTTCGTGCAGTGGCTCGACATGGTGAGTGCAGATGCCGCAGAGATATTTCTGGTGGGCGATACCTTTGACTTCTGGCATGATTATAAGACCGTGGTGCCCAAAGGATTCGTGCGGCTTCTGGGCAAACTGGCAGAACTGAGCGACCGGGGCATCCAGCTTCATATCTTCACCGGCAATCATGATCTGTGGTTCGATGGCTATTTCGAAAAGGAGCTGGGCGCTAAAGTTTACACCTCTCCCATCGAGAGGAGCTTTGACGAAAAATTGTTTTTCATCGGTCATGGCGACGGGCTGGGGCCTAAAGATCATGGCTACAAATTCATCAAAAAGATATTTACCAATCCCCTCTGCCAATGGATCTTCAGGTGGATACATCCTGATCTCGGCATCAGGCTGGCATCGTATCTGTCCTACCGCAGCCGCTATAGCAATGGCAGCCATGACCTTGAGAAGTTTCTGGGTGAGGATAGAGAATGGTTGCTGCAATACTGCAAAAGACTGCTGGAACGAAAGCCCTATGATTATTTTATCTTTGGGCACAGACATTTGCCGCTGGATATAGAGATCAAGAAACGAGAGACGGGAGACGGGGGCCCGATCCGCTATATCAATCTCGGTGATTGGCTGGACTATAACAGCTATGCCGTGTGGGATGGCGAGAAACTGGAACTAAAATATTATAACAAGCTATCTTAAGCGGATCATTATGCAAAATAGAAAAAGAGGTTTGTTTGCATCTGTTTGCTCAGGTATTTTCTCCCTCTCCTTTGGGGAGGGACGGGGAGGGGTCTGTATCTTATTATTCATTATTCACTATTCACTATTCGTTAGTGGGCAGGGTCTCATCAATAATAAATATGCCCTTCTGGACAGTTATTTCGTCAAGGCCAATGCGGTGAGCGTAGACAATTTCAGTAATTTTTATGCCACAGGAGATAATCAGATACTCAAATTCGACCGCGATGGAAAATTTCTTCAAAGCTATGAAGAGGTCAAAAACGGAAAGATCGGCAGCATAGATGTGACCAATCCGTTTAAGCTGCTGGTGTACTATCCTGACTTTATGAATGCCGTGGTCCTGGACAAATTTCTCACCTTTCTGGTCACGTATAATTTTTTTGATCTGGGATATCAGAATATCACTGCAGTGGGCTCTTCGGCAGATGGCTTTCTGTGGTTCTATGATGCCACTGATTACAAACTCAAAAAGATTGATGCCACAGGCAATGTACAGCTTCAGAGCCAGCCTGTCAATCAGCTGATCAATAAGATCATAAATCCCAATTTTATCATAGAAAAAAACGGTCAGGTCTTTGTCAACGATCCTACCGAGGGCATCCTGGTCTTTGACAATTTCGGAGCTTATTACAAGACCATTCCGATCAAGGGGCTACAGAAATTTCACATCCTGCAGGAACAGATTATCTATTATCAGGATGAAAAACTGAGATCCTATAATCCTGTCACCTTCGATGCCAAAATGATCTCCCTGCCCGATACTACAGGCGTGATGCAGGCTGTGATCGAAAAAAACCGGATCGCCATTCTCAAAAACGACCGAATTGATTTCTATCGGTATTAGCGATTGCAGCTAAGACATTCTTTTCATTATTTTCGCAGCCTAAAAAATACGAGGGTATTTGGTCTGCCGTTTTAATCGCCCTCGCCTTTAAACTTTAACCATGTTCGATCAAATAGAAAACCTTAGAGGTAAATATATAGAAATAGGAAAAGCGCTCTCAGACCCCTCTACCATGTCTGATATGAAGCGTTTCACACAGCTCAATAAGGAATATAAAGAGCTGGAAAACATCGTGGCTGTCTACGACCGCTACAAACTCGTGCTATCCAATATCGACAATAACAAACACATACTTGAGACCGAAAAGGACGAAGAGTTTCGTGATATGGCGAAGGGAGAATTGCAGCTACTGGAAGGTGAGGTAGAAAAATATGAGACAGAACTGAAATCTCTGCTCGTGCCCAAAGACCCCGAAGACGACCGCAATGTGCTGCTGGAAATACGTGGCGGTACCGGTGGTGATGAAGCAGCGATATTCGCCGGAGACCTGATGCGTATGTATACCCGCTACTGCGAGTCCGTAGGCTGGTCGGTGAGCATAGCCAATGCCAACGACAGCGCAGCAGGCGGATTCAAAGAAGTGGTACTGGAGATCAAAGGAGAGAATGTATACGGCAAACTGAAATTTGAATCAGGGGTGCACCGCGTACAGCGCATACCCGAGACGGAGAATAAGGGCCGCGTGCATACATCAGCTGCATCTGTGGCTGTGCTGCCAGAGGCCGAAGAGGTCGATGTCTATATCAATCCCGCCGATATACGTATGGATGTGTTTCGCGCATCGGGTGCAGGTGGCCAGCACGTAAACAGGACCGAGAGTGCCGTGCGTCTGGTGCACATACCTACCAATACCGTAGTGGAATGTCAGGCCGAACGCTCGCAGCATAAGAACCGTGATATGGCGATGACCATGCTCAAGACCCGTATCTACGAAGCCGCCGTACGCAAGCATGAAGATGCCATCGCGGCACGCCGCAAGACCCTCGTGAGCACCGGCGACCGCTCTGCCAAGATCCGCACTTATAACTACCCTCAGGGCCGGGTGACCGACCACCGCATCAATATGTCTATGTACAATCTGGAAGCCTTTATGAATGGCGATATAGCTGAAATGATGGAGGCGCTGGCAGTGGCCGAGCAGACAGAGAAGCTGAAAGAGAGTAATCTGGCTTGATAGAGCAATACACGGCACAGATGAGGGCTGCCTTGCAAAATGAAGCTCCGATCTCTCAGTCTGTTTTTTTGCACTTATTAGTTGAACACAGCCTGCACTATATTTTCACTTATACATATGAATAATCCTAATTTTCCACTATTGGGCACTTTTTTCAAAAAAAATTAAAATGTTTGAAATTAATATATTGAACATATGCAAATTTAGTATTTGAAATAAATTTATGCATAATTGAATTTTGTTTTGCTTTATTTATTTACCCAATACAAATATAGCTATTTCCAAACAAATGCTATAGAATTTTGATAGCAGAAAGACCAAAATAGGGTCGTCTACTTCTTGAATGGATTTACGCGGGGCTTCACACTAAAAAGCGGATATTTGTGTTTTAATATACACCATACCTCTGTTTCTGCCATGAGCAAATTAAGTTTTTATCCGCTGTTCTTTATTTTCTGTGCACTGTTCTTTTTTTCTTCCTGCAAGACCAAAAAGATAGTAGCAGGTTCTGCGGCATCGCGCAGGATCGACTCTATGGCACTCAATAGTCAGGCCGAGAAGGTCATTCAAAAGTCGCACGAGAATAGATTAGATTATGATTGGTTTTCAAGTCGTATCAAGGTAGAATACAACGATAATAACCTGAGTCAGGATTTCACAGCAGCGGTGCGTATGCGTCGCGATAGTTTTTTGTGGATCTCGCTGCAGGGGCCTTTTGGTATCGAGGGCGGACGCATCCTGATCACGCATGACAGCATCTTTGTGATCAATAAACTCAGCAATGAATATCTGCGTCAGCCGCTATCATATTTGTCTAAGGTCATGCCTATGCAGACAGATCTGCCTCAGCTACAGGATTTTATTCTGGGCTACTATCTGCTCTTCAGGGGTGCTGCGCCAGACTACAGAGGCATGGAAGACAGCCTTCATCTGATACAGGCCGAGTCGCCGCAGTTTCGCTATCGGTCCACGCTTTATCCCCAAAACTATACATTGGCCAAAAGCGTGTTGACAGACAAAATGCTAAGCCAGCAGATGAACGTTACCTTTGAGGGGTATTCGCAGGAGCAGGGCAAGCCTTTCTCTAATGAGCGAAGCATTGATATCAAACAGGGAGGCAAGAATCTCAATCTTCATTTGGTTTTCACCAAGATCAAGGTCAATGAAGTTTTAAATTTCCCCTTTGAGATCGGTGCCGGTATGAAAGAAGTAGACAGTATCAGATTTTAAAACGTGATAGGATTCGGAAAAAAGTTTGGCAATAATTTTCTCGCACTCATTCGGAGGGCCGGACATTATTTTGTCATCGCTCTGCTGCTCATCGGTTTGTTTTCACCGCTGGAGATGATACTGGCGCAGACCACCGCCCCGCAGTCAAACAAACAAAAAAAAGAACAGCTGGAGCAGCAGATGAAGTCGCTGCGCAAAGAGATAGCTGACATGGAGAAACAACTGGAGCAGACCAGCAGCAAGAAGAAAGAAAATATAGAGCAGGTAGAGATACTGAAAGAGAAGATCAAAAAACGCGAAGCGCTGATCACAAACTACAGCAGCCAGATAGACGATCTCGAAGATAATATCACCGACACAAAAAAGAACATCGACTCTGAGACCGTACAGATCGAAAAACTCAAAAATGAATATGCCCAGATGCTACGCAAGACCTATAGCAATCTGGCCATACAGAATCAATACACCTTTCTCATCTCCAGCTCATCATTCAATGAGGCCATAGCCCGCTACGGCTATCTCAAACGTATCTCAGAATACCGCCGCCGCAAAGCCGAAGAGCTGGATCAGTTCATCCACAGCCTTCAGAATAAAAAGCTCACTCTCGAAACCAGCAAGAAGAAAAAAGAAGGACTGCTGGAAGCTCAGAACGAACAAAAAGCAAAACTGCTGTCAGAAAAAGACGAGACCGACAAGATGATCGCGCAGCTCAGCGACAAGGAGAAGAAAATGCGAAAATATGTCGAGATCAAAAATAAAGCCGCACAAGCACTGAATTCGAAGATCCAAAAGATCATAGAAGATGAGATAAAATCTGCGAGAAAGAAAGCTGAAGATGCGGCGAGAAAAAAAGCACTGGCAGAAGCTAAGGCTAAGAGCGGAACTACCACTACGATCATAAAAAAATTCTCCAAAACAGAGACCGTGCTGATGTCGCCTATGGATCAGGAGCTGACGAGTGATTTCGCGAGCAATAAAGGCAAACTGCCATGGCCAGTGGCTAAAGGCACGATAGTCGGAGCATTTGGGAAGCATGAGCACCCGACACTCAAGGGGGTATTCATAGAGAATAACGGTCTGGATATAAAGGCGGCTGATGGTGCTAATGGCAGGTCTATATTCAAGGGCTCGGTGGTCAGCGTGTTCTCGCTGCCTACTACGCAGACATGCATCATCGTGAAGCACGGAGAGTATTTCACAGTCTATTCAAACATATCTGTAGCTACAGTCAAGGCAAATGATAATATCATTACCAAACAAAACCTAGGCATACTTTACACAGACAAAACAGAATCACAGACGAAAGTCCACATCGAGATCTGGAGGGGCAAAGACAAGCTCAACCCGGCTGAGTGGCTTTCTGCTAATTGATATCATTTCAGGTTTTCTGCTTTCCATTTCATGGCAGTAGATACTCTGACCCTGCCGCTCGGATGATCGAAGAAAATTATCTCTTCCCAATGTCCGGGATTGATCTTGCGGTATTCCGATAGCTTCATAGACACAGCCGCGAAACCATCAGGTTCTCGTGCGGCATTCAGACCAAACATGTCTGCCTCGATCTCCTGTGTGCGTGTCAGGCTATTGCTGATAGGCGTGGTGAAGAAGGACAGCACAGAGAAAATCACTGCCAGCAGCGGCAGCCCGGCTATATCTGCTATACCGGTGATTGATAGTTTATCACCCCATCTGGCCACTATGGTATTGAATGCCCAGTTGACCAAAGCGAAAGAGAGAAACATGAGTACGCCCATCTCCAGGATACCCTTGTACACGTGGTTCATCACATAGTGGCCCATCTCATGCCCCATCACCGATTTGATCTCAGCTGGGGTGCATCTTTTCAGCAGGTTATCGTTGAGAGAGATGCGGGTAGTGTTGGCAAAGCCACTCACATTGGCACTGATCCTGTTGCTCTGTTTCGATGCATCAAACTCATACACATTATCTGCCGGGATATTGTTAGCGCGGGCCATAGAGAGTATCTGTGCCTTGATAGGCCCCTCTTCGAGCGGCTTATACTGATTAAAGATCGGCATAAGAAATACCGGTGCGATGAAAGCAGTGAAAGCCGTAAAAGCGATCACAATGGCTGTGCCCCATATCCACCAGCGTTTTCCGGTGCGGCGTATCGCAAAGTATAGAACTACCAGCAGCACACCGCCGAGGATAGCAGTCAGACCCAACTGCTCCAGACTCTCGACCAGCCAGCCCGTGAAAGTCATATTCGAGAGACCGTATTGATGCTCTCGGCAGAAACCCTCGTATACGCTGATAGGAAAAGAAAGGATCCATGCCAGCAGGAGATACAGCAGACCATAGATCAGGTTTTGGAGGTTTATGTTGTTTACTTTCTGTGCTATTTTTTTCATCCACTTCGACAAGCCAAGCCTCAGAAACACAAAGCCCAGAGCTAGCGTGTATAGCAGGTTCCAAAGGATGAGCCAGTAGCCGCCCTCAAAGTAGGCATCAGATTTGGCCTTCTGTGCGGGAGACAGAATGTCAAGATATTTCTGAGTGGCCGCTGCGGGGTCAAAGCTTGTGGCAGTGACGGAATCAGTGCCCTGTGCATGCAATGCGGAAAAAATACAAATGAAGATTATAGCAGAAAGCAGAAGGATCTTTTTCATGTCAAACATTGATCTGATGAAAATGAAAGATAGACATTAATCACAACACCCGAAATTTCAAATTTCAGATCACATGAACAAAAGCATTTTCAAATCTACGAGGGGAAGATCAATAAGAGATCGTCATAACGATGGTCTTGGTAGGATTGTTCAGCACCACTTTGGCTTCTTTGAAGCGTGGCATAAAGAAGCCTTTAGCATCATTTGATATAGCGATACCCTCTTTAGGTATGCCGATGATGCTAAGATCGAGCCTATGGTTGTCATTGATGTCATGATAGGCAGCGAAAGCATATTCTCCGTATGGGATATTCTCAAATGTCACATCTACATAGCCGTTTTTGATGGTGGTCCAGATGGTCCTGAATGACCTGTCCGGTTTGTCAGGGAAAGTATAGGCATCCTTGTACATGATCACGTTGGCTTTGCCTTCATCACTTTTGAAGTTTTTCACTATCACACGCAGATTGCCCGTCTGTACCGGTGATGGCACAGTCGGTTGACCACTGAGAAACAATGTGAAGCAAGCTATCAGAACGAGAGATATGTACCTTATCATATTTACTAAGAGGCGATCATCGCCTTTTTATATTTTACTTTCTAAAAAATAATTCTGCTGAATGGCTGCAAATATAGTTAAGCTAAGGCGCAACCAAAAAATTACGGCTGTTTTTGTCTTTTTTGGGGGAATGGACAGAGAAAAGCTTCATTAAGCAGGGGCCGAAATTTGTAAATTTCAAATTATTTGCTAATTATGCATATTATAAGTTATAAAGGCGAATACCTGTTGTTATGAATTTTAAAACGCTCACACACCGGATAGAAATAGGAGATAGAAAATACAATGTACTATCGGTGACCAATTTTGATGAACTATATGAGCAGCTTCTCTCCAAAGGTATGCAGCATGAAGATGTAGCCGATGAGCGCATACCCTATTGGGCAGAGTTGTGGCCATCTGCGGTGGGGCTTGCTACACATCTGGTATCAAATACACATCTGATCGATGGCAAAACCGTCTTAGAGATAGGAGCGGGTCTGGGATTGCCGGCTGTGGTGGCTGCATCTCTGGGTGCTGAGGTCACTGCTACCGACTATCTGCAAGATGCTGTAGATTTCGCCGAAAAGAATGCGGAGATAAACGGCATCTCAGGTATAGATTTCAGAACATTTGACTGGCGTGCGGCAGAGACTTATGAAAAATTTGATGTATTGCTGGCATCAGATGTGGCCTATGAGCGTTCACAGTTCGAGCATTTGCAGCAGGCATTCATTCATCTCGTCAAACCCGGCGGTCTGATCCTGCTCAGCGAACCAAACAGATATATAGCTGAACCTTTTTTAGAAAATCTGAAAGGGGCGGGATATGGTCTGAAAAAATATCCCTATGATGTACAGGTGAAGGATATAAAAAGCAAGGTATCGGTATATGAGATCAAAAACTGACTCTTAGGCTATCACTACCAGGTCACAGTGATCTTGCCGGAAGATCGGCGGCTTTCGAGAAAGGAATGTGCCTCGCCTAACTGACTGATGGGATACACCTTACCCACTACCGGTTTGAAAACTCCCTGTTCGTATAGTTTGACCACATTGTCCAGACAGCGTTTGAGAGTAGTGGGTTTATTGTCAGCTATGCGCAGCATATTGACACCTATGATGGCCTTGGAGCTGGTCATAAACTGCAGCGGATGATAGAAACCAAAGCCGAGCAGGGTACTGATCTTGCCAAATATGTTCTTATCAGAAATCCCTGAAGCGCCATAGCAGACTATCCTGCCACCGGGAGCGAGTGAACGAAAACCTTTTTTGACAGAGCTGCCGCCCACAGCATCGAATATCACATCTACGCCCTGCCCATTGGTGAGGCGGAAAACTTCTTTCTCAAAGTCGGTAGTACTGTAGTTTATGGCATGATGTACTCCTGACTCAGTGAGAAATTTGACCTTGGCTTCAGAACCGGCAGTAGCAAATATCTCGCAGTTCTTGTATTTAGCGTATTGAAGCAGGGCTGTGCCCACACCACCGGCAGCAGAGTGAATGAGAACACGGTCTCCTTCATGCAGATTGATCACTTCGGCAGCGGCATAGTAGGCAGTGCAGTATTGTGTGGTCAGCGCTGTAGCTTCGCCCACGGGTACACTGTCAGCTATCTTTGCAGTACCCATGGCCATTGCAGCCACATATTCCGCATAGCCGCCGAATCGTGTCATAGCCGTGACCCTGTCGCCCACCTTCAGGTGGGTGACATCAGGTGCTACCTCGGTCACGAGGCCGGTCACATCATATCCGAGAATGCTCGGCATAGGCGGTGCATCTGCATAGAGTCCCTGACGTGCCATCACATCAGCAAAATTCAATCCGAAGCCTTCGACCTTGATGAGCACTTCGCTCTCTTTGATCTTAGGTGTCGGCACTTCACGGATCTCAAATGCTTTTGCGGGGTCACCTTTTCTGACCAATACGGCTGCTTTCATGCTATGTGGGTTTAGAATGTATGTTGAATAAAGACAGAATTCAACTGATAAGCCGAAGAAGCGGATAAAATATTTTATCCCTTCAGCACACGAATAGAAAAAACAAATGAACTACGCTCCCTGAAGCACTGATGTGATCAGCGATTCAAACAGCCTTCTGCCGTCGGTATTGCCCAGATCTTCTTCAGAAGCACGCTCAGGGTGCGGCATCATGCCAAACACATTGCGGCCTTCATTGCAGATACCGGCTATGTTTTCAAGAGAGCCGTTTGGATTTGAATCCTCTGTAGCGAGTCCTTTTGAGTCGCAATAGGTGAATAAGATCTGGTCCTTGTCTTTGAGTTTTTTCAGTGTGGCTGCATCTGCATAATATCTGCCATCGCCATGTGCTATGGGTATTTTGAGCACGGTACCGGGTGCTATGCCCTGTGTGAGTAGAGCATTTTTAGTGGTAGTCCTGAGGTAAATATTCTTGCAGACATATTTCATGTTGGTATTGCGCAGCAGCGCGCCGGGTAGTAATCCCGCTTCGCACAGTATCTGAAATCCGTTGCAGATGCCGAGCACTTTACCGCCTCTGCCGGCGAATTCTATAACGGCATCCATGATAGGTGAAAATCTGGCAATGGCGCCTGTGCGGAGATAATCTCCATAGCTGAAACCACCCGGCAGGATGATACAGTCGCGGGTAGAAAATCCCTCCAGAGAGGTTTCCTTATGAAAAATAGATTTCACTTCACAACCCATCACTTCGCCCAGTACATGCATCATGTCTCTGTCGCAATTAGAACCCGGAAATACAATAACACCAAATTTCATTCCTGTATATTTTTAAAAATCATGATCATATCACCACAAAGAGCGGCAGATACTCAAAAATTAAGACTGACAAAATTAAGACTATAAATAAGATTTCGTTGAACAGATTGCTTTTTGTTTCCACAAAATACACCGCATAGAGGATACTGAGCGATGTGAGCAGAAAGATCAGATGGCTGAGGTTAAAATTGAAAACCAGGGGCAGAACCAATAGTGAGAGCCCTGCGCCTATTATTAATAGGCTGATATACTTGCGAGTCTGAATGACGGACGAAAACAAAATAGCGGGCACATTGGCCAGCACCCAAAAGCTCAGAACCCCTATCCATGCCATGATGGCGATCTGCCAGTGGGTGAGGCTACCGAAAGAAATCGCGACCTTATTATGCAGATTGACCATGTCGAGACCCATCTCTGGCAGCGAATCAAACCAGAAATAAACAGTAAAAACCACTAAAAGTATACAGAAAAAACCTGTCAGGATCATGACCCGCTCACGAAAAGTGACAGAGCGCATCATAAAGAAACCGATCGACACAAAGATCAGAAAGTAAACCGAAGGGAAGTAAAACAGCATAGCCAGGGCGCTCAGAAACCCGAGATCAAATATATGACCATAGAGTTTTTCGGGTTTGGCCAGTTCGAATATCTTATCGATGCATAGCAGCAGGATAAAGGAAGCCACCAGAGCAGGACTCAGGACCATGCACTCAGGTATGAGCGATGTGAACACTGCAAAAAACACAGCTCCGAGATAGTTTTTCTTTGAAGTGACACGATAGCTGTTTATGATCCTGTTTATCATCATAGCCTCGATGAAGCAGAGCAGCCCGCCACCGGTCAGCAACCATGCCAGATGAGTATTAGAATCTATGTGCAGAAAGCGGATGAAAAATTTTGATGCAGGCTCCGAATGATGATATAAAATGGAGACATCGACAGGATGAAAAAAAAACAGGACGCGATACAGCACGATCAGTATCAGGCTCGCGAAAGCAATGGAGAGATTATTGGATTTAAAAAAATTCAGCATGATCTGTTTTTCGCCACCGAAGGGTATTAATACTGCACTCTGACCAGTCTGAAGACACCCGATTTGACACTGGGTATGACCAGTTCATTGGGTGCTACCTGTTTGCTCAGTTTAGGTATTAAAAGAATATCCTTGTCCTCCTGGCTGAATAGAATGGTGCGATCTGCAGACCCTTTGCTGCTCAGTTTATATTCATTGGCCGAGCCGGTAGTGCTGATCTCATCGAGATATAAAAAATGTACCTTGTCTTTTTCATTCATGAAAGCAAATGATGAATTAAAACCATTGTCCTCTTCACTCACTTGTTTCTTACGCATGATGGTATTCCAATCCAGCGAGCCGTCTGACTTGATCGAAAAGGCGATGAGATCATTATAGGAGAAAGTATTGATGGTCCTGTATGAATTGTATGGGTTATTCATCATCGACATCGAAGGCGAAGAGACCATCACTTCGCGTTTATCTTTGATGACCGACTCAGCTGCGAACATAGCACCACCATCGAGCCGCAGGAGCATCTTTCGGATGCTGAAAGTGAAAAGCCTGTTGTATTTATTTCCTGCATCACGGCCCGTCAGAGAGGTCATAAATGCTGACGTGAAGACATTGTACGCAGCATGCTTCAGCATGCCAGTGGCTGCTTCATATTGCAGGTAGAAGAAACCATTGGCAGCAGCATCGGCAGGGTCACCTTTCTGATCATAGAACCCGCAGAATATCAGGTTGCCGTTTACATTGTCTATCTCAAACTGCGGCTCTCCGAAGATCTCCTTTTCGCATTTGATAGTGTATGATGTAAGCTGTCCGTTGTTTTTGTCTATGCGCATGACATAATATACATCACCGTAGGTATTGTCTTTGGCGTCTTTTTCTGCGGTGAAGATCAGGTATCCGTTGCCGGCATTGTCCACGAGGCTTTTAGCATACTCCATATCCTTTTCGGGGCGGCCTATGGGCATATAGGTCTTGTATATCACATTAGCGGCGCGATCTATACAGGTCATCTGCATGGACTTGATCAGATCATTGGCGAATACAGGATAATAAAAGAGTGTATAATTCTGATCTATCGAGGCCTTGAAGTGAAGGTTGGCATCTACCAGATCTCTGCGATCAATGAATGTATCAATGACGATAGGCTTGCTCATTTCTATAAACTTTGAATTGACGGGCTGCATCATCAGCATGGTCTGTCTTTTCTCGCCATGCAGATAGAATAGTGATGCTCCGGTCTTGTTCAGCAGGATATGCTGCAGGTCGCCGTCGCCACCCTTAAAGTCGAGCGTGCGGGCAGAAGCCAGTTTCAGATCGTTGCCATAGATATGTATGAGTTCTTCACCTCCCGAAAACCGTACCACATAGCCATCCTGATTTTTTCCCACGATGCGCACCTTGTTGAGTTTGCCGCTCATGCGGGTAGGTGCAGATACATCTGCCGTCTGGGCGAAACCCGCAGAGATATATAAGGACCATGCAACAAGAAAAGCAAAACGCATGGCCAAATCTAAATAATAGTATCGAGTATAGAGAAATGAGTTTGTGAATAATAGCAAAACGGAGAAAATAGCGGCTATTCTGAAAAATTATATATTTAGTGATGAAAGAAACCAATATGGACTACACCAAGGACCCTCTCTGGCAAAGGATATCTGACTATAATCTCGATGCCGCTGACATTGCGCTTCCATTCTCAAAAAAACTATCTCAGGAAAATAAGTGGTCTGCAGCCTACACAGCCCGTGCCATTACGGAATATAAAAGATTCGTCTATCTCTGCTGTATATCGCCCGAAGGAGCCGCACCATCGCCAACGGTCGACGAGGTTTGGCATATGCACCTGACATATACGGTCAGCTATTGGCAGGATTTCTGCAAGAATGTGCTGCAAAGGGACTTGCATCACTACCCGTCTGACGGTGGCCCGGAGGAGAATGAGAAACATCAAAAATGGTATTTTGAAACTCTGAAACTATACCGAAGAACCTTTGGTACACGACCACCTAAAGATATTTGGATGAAGCCGGTGAACCATCATGACATACCGCGGTTAGAACAGGGACATTCCAAGACCTTCTTTACAGTATTGGCAGCTATAGTGGCTGGTATCATTATATTGATAGGATCTGGTTCTGCTGGTATTGCCGGATTCGTTGTGGTGTTCATTTTGATCATAGGGGTCAAGGGCTCATCACAGAAAGGAAAGAAGAAAGGAGGAGCGGGTTGGGGTGCCGGCATCGGAGGCTGTTCGAGTTGCTCCAGTTGTAGTAGCTGCAGTAGTTGCAGTAGTTGTGGCGGATGTGGTGGTGGAGATTAATAAAACCGGAATATGGATCAGCAAAAAACAGTCTTTTTTGTTCTTTTCTCCAGTATACTTATATGGCCTTTCGTGATGTCGGAGATGCTATATGACAAGGCTGTTCCATTCTCACTGAGAGGGCCTGACTTTCTTGGTTTCTTTGGTATGTTGAGTATCACGGTCATGGCACTTATCGTGCTGGTGGGCCGCAGATATCCGGGAGCTAAACACATTTGGACGGGGTTTTTATTTCTGATAGGCATAGCCAGGGTGTTTCAGGGTATGTCAAACCACAGACCTGTGGGCTATCTGCTTATGATGCTGCTGGCAGATGCGGTGGTGATAGTTATGCTGACCCGTAGATCGCAGGCAATTACAGAAGAATAATTTGTTTACTGTTTCAGCCTCGGGTCGAGGGCATCTGTCAGTCCATCTCCGATCAGATTAAAGATAGTGACCGTGATAAAGATGGCAAAGCCAGGGAATATCGCAACCCACCATGCCTGCGGCACTCCACGCGCCAGCGATAGCATACTGCCCCAGGTGACCTGCTCCGGCGGCACTCCGATACCGAGAAAAGACAGACCGGATTCGGTAAGGATAGCAGAAGCGACACCAAAAGATACAGAGATCAGCACCGACGTCAGAGAGTTAGGCAAAGTGTGGCGCAGGATGATCCTCCGCTCCGGGAAGCCCAGCGCCTGAGCGGCTTCTACATATTCCAGACTTCTCACTTTGAGCAGTTCTCCTCGTACATAGCGGGCTATGCCGGTCCATCGTGTCAATCCGATGATCACCATGACGATGTAGATCGATGGTTTCTCCACGATAGCCACGATCGATAAGATCAATAAGAATGAAGGCACGGACTCAATGATCTCGATCATTCGAGAGATGAGGATATCTACAGGGACCTCTACCTCTGCACCTCCGTAAGAACGGGTCCTTAGAAAACCGGAAATAAAATAAGGTATGGTCATGACCAGTATAAAAATGATCAGACTAATAAAAAACTGCATGAGAAATCCGAAGAAAGATACCGCTATAGCATCACTAAGGGTATAGCTACGCGCAGCGAATGCATAGTAAAAAGCAAAGAAGAGAAAGAAGAGATTCAATATGATGCCGGCCCAGGTGGTTTTGAGTTTGGTGTCGCCGAAATATCCCGCCAGTGAGCCGAAAAACAGTCCTATGATCAATGCTACAGACATAGAGATCACACCTACCAGCATGGCTATCCGTGTGCCATGTATCATTCCTGACAGAACATCTCTGCCTAGGTTGTCCGTGCCCAGATAATGCTTCCAATGTGCCGAGGGAACATCCTGATGAGCCATCGGGCTGACGAAGTCGGTATTTTTTTTGTCAAGATTAGTAGGGTAGTATGGTATAGGAGCCCATATCACTTTTTCATATTTCAATTCACGCCAGGTCACGTTAGACAGTTCTGTAGGCCAGCGGGCTATGCCCAGATCTACTCCGGCCCCTTTCAGAACGGGGAAATAGCTCTTGCCATTGATCACACAGTAATATGGTTTTTCATTAGCTATGAAGTCTGCTGACATACCTATCAGAAACAGCAGCGCCAATAGCCGCAAAGACCATACGGCAGACCTGTTCTTGCGAAATTGTCTGCGTACGATAGCCCAGTAGCTCTGGTCATCAGGGGCGATATTTGTGGCTTTGGTCATTTATTTATCAAATGAGATTCTCGGATCTGCGACAGCATATAAAATATCGGATATCAGGGTTCCCACCAGTGTCAGAAAAGCTGAAAACATCATCACCGTAAAAACAATAGGATAATCCCTACCCATCAATGCAGTGAAGGCCAGTTGACCCATTCCCGGTATGCTGTAGATATTCTCTATGATAAAAGAGCCACTGATAGCGGCCGGAAATAAGCCGGAAAAAATAGTGATCATCGGAATCAAAGAATTGCGGAAAGCATGCTTCCAGACCACCTTACGATCAGGCACGCCCTTAGCGCGAGCAGTACGGATATAATCCTGTCTCAATACACTCAACATTCCTCCGCGCATCATTCTGGACAGAAAGGCCCATGAGCCGTAAGTGAGACAAATGACTGGCAGTATCATGTGGTAAGCACGCTCGGTAAATATATCCCACCATCCCATATCGCTGGTCACATCACCTACGCCGAAGTTAGGAAAGAAGTTCATACCGTATTCGGGCGTAGTAAAGAAAATAATGAACATAGTACCTATCCAAAACGAAGGAAGAGAGTATAAAACAAATAGAGAAACAGTAGACACTCTATCTCCTATAGAGTTTTTCCGGGTAGCACTGGTCACGCCGAGAGGTATGGCTATGATATAAGAAATAATGATGGCAATAAGATTCAATAGTAGGGTCCAAGGCAGTGCATCTTTCATTTTAGACCATACGGGGCGCTTATCTGCATAGGAGAAACCAAAATCAAGTTTCAGGAAGTTAGATAGCCAACGGTGATACTGATTATTGAAGCCATACCATTTGAGAGATGGTATATAGGTCTTAGCAGGAGTGGCAGATGCTTTGATACCGAGATAGGAATTTTGCAACAGTGTGGCCTGTGCATGAACATTAGCCAATGGTGTCAGTGAGTCCGATGAGGCCACTATCTGGTCAATATATCCTGTCACATTTCTGTCCTTATACTCCTGATATAGTTTGGCGCAGTTTTCTTTGATCTTTCGCCCTTTCTCGAAGGTAGTAGAATCCTGTTTGACATCGAGCATCGCATATTCGACATTTTTTATGGAGCTGTAGTACTGTTCTATCTGAGGCCAGTTGCCATACATGCTTATCAAACGTTCGAGATTGTCGCGCTCGGGCTTTTTTATGTATTTATAGAGGGTGTCAGGCGTAGCTGCGTTGGATATCTGAACGTAAAAAGCGGGCAGATTGAGTCCCAGATCTTCAGCCATGGACAGATAGGCTTTTTCGCCGGCCAGTTTATCAGAGGCTCCCCCGCTACCTTCGCCCTGGTCCTGATTGCCCAGTGCCAGCCTGACCGGATCACCGGGAGTCATTTTGCTCAATGCAAAAGTGAGTACCGATATGATCAGTATAGTAGGTATGAAAAAAAGAATACGCTTGAGAATGTAAACAAACATGTCGCTATCGCTTAATTTGCCCCGTTTACGTTTACCGCTCTGAATTCATTGTACATGACACCCGGCGTGATCAATGTTTCCTTTACATCAAATCGTTTGCTGATAGCTTGCCTGTTGACTGGTACGAACATGAATACACATGGCACCTCATCGTGAATGACCTGCTGCAGTTCTTTATACATTTTGATGCGCTTGTCTTCGTTCATTTCAGCGCGAAGGTCATTTATCATTTTATCCGTTGCTTCATTGCCGAATCCGCACATATTAGAGCCTCCGATAGAGGCCTCCGTAGTAGACCAGAGTTGTTTAGGGTCGCTCATGATCGGATCCATGGTATAGGCCATGTAGCTCATTTCATAATCCCTCTTGTCCATATCCTGCTGAAATACGCTTCCCTCGCGGGCGGTGATGGTCATAGAGATGCCTACTTTTTTGAGGTCTTCCTGCATGAGCAGTCCCATTTCTTCGCGGCCTTTATTGCCTGCCGGTATTTTGAAATCAAGATTCAGTTTCACCTTTTCACCATTGATCATCTTGTCGCGATATCCGTCTCCGTCTGTATCTTTCCATCCGGCTTCATCTAGCAGCTGACGGGCTTTGTCCAGGTCATATCCCCACGGTTTGATATCACCGTTATAATGTTTCTGCAGCGGGTGTACGAATGTCTCTACCGGGGTGCTCATGCCGAATGCCAGTACGTCATTGATCTGTTTTTTGTTGATGCAATGAGCTATAGCTTCGCGCACTTTTTTGTCTGAAAGTTTTGCGCTTCTGTTGTTCAGCGCCAGGAATAGATAAACAAATGTAGATGGTGCATCCAGCTTAACTTTGGTTTTGATCGAGTCATTTTTCAGCAGGTCGTTGTATGCTTTGCCTTGTATGGATGAGAAGTGATCTATCTGTCCGTCCTTGAGTGCGGCCATAGTTGCGTTAGGGTCGTTTATGACTTTAAATACGATCTTGTCAGGCAGTGCTACGAAGTCAGGAATGTCTTTGATCTTATCACCCCACCAGTTCTTTTTTCTGGTCAGGGTAATGGTCTGTCCGGTCACCCATGATTCCAGTTTGTAAGGACCGCAGCCTATCACTCCGTCTTTATCACGCTGATGTTTTTCTGAGTTGAACTCGATGGCAAACTTCTGAATGTTGCTGTCTTCTTTTAAAGTTGTACGCTTCTCATCCGTATTCAGATCTGTGATCTTGAATTTTCTCATGAGTTTCTGCGGGTCGTAGACATATTCAGGCAGCACATAGAAGCCTGCATACTGCTCGATCTGAAAGTATTTTTCCTTGCCATAGACGGTGAATTTTTTTGGGTTCGTAGGGTCGATCACAATATCTCCCAACCACTCATAATATGGTTTTAGCGGCTGGCAATTGGTCTTAGGATTGAGGACGGTCTTGATCGAAAAAACATAATCTTCGGCAGTGACCGGAGTGCCGTTATCCCAGGTAGCTTCGGGGCGGATCTCATATTCCAGCTTGATACCACCTTTATATTCTCCATCAGTGATCTCTGTTACTGTAGGGCGGGCCTTAGCAAGCGCAGCAGTGATACTGTAGTTTTGAGGATCTGTTCCCTCGAGCTGCATGAACATCAGATTCGTGATGTAACGCGCCTGAGCATCTCTGGTATTGATGGGATTGAGCATGTCTGGATTGCTGAACAGACGGGGCTTTAATTCTCCACCTGCTTTTTTCCCTTTGCAAGCTGCCAGCATGCCGCCTATGAGCAGCGCCATCAATGATAAGTGCAGTATCCTTTTCATGTTTAGAGTTTTTTGATGCGAACAAAAATAACAGAATAAAATTCTCAAAGAAATCAGTGTGAATTAACGGTTTTTTCTAAAAACCGCCATACTTAATGTGGGTCAAGTTACAAAAACATAAGGGTTTGTTATAATAGAAGCCAATTGCATGACTATTGTATCTCTTTCTTCTTTTTATAATATTCCTTGCTGGCTGCATAGACCGTTTTAGTAAAGGTCACATAGATGCGGCCATTGTCATCTTCATATTGCAGTGGCAGTTCGAATACATATTGTCCATTGGCAGATATCTGTGCCCTGACTGTCTCGACCAGCTCATCTGTGATCAGAAACCTGCACCTGACAGGCTCCGTGATCGGGCGAATGAATTTGACAGTAGCACCCTTGTCCCAGACCACGAAATCCTTGCCTAATATCTGCATGAACATGAGCATAAAATAGGGATCGACAGAAGAATAAATACTGCCGCCATAGACCGTCCCTACACGGTTTCGCGTGCGGATGCCGAGTTTGAGCCCTACGTGCAGCTCTTTGAAGTCGCCTGATACAAAGGTGATCCGGCCTCCGCTGCACCAGATACATGGCCACAGGTTTATAGCGCGCCTGTACCAGGCAGAGTAGCTTGATTCTTTTTTATCTGTTTGAAATAACATAACTATCTGCTGATTGATGATTTGAAAATGAAATACAAAAGCCATTTTGATAAAGAGCTTTAGTACTTATTGATATATTCGGGCCAAAATAAGTCTGATGTCAAATCTGATAGAAAAATATGCAAATCTGCTCGTGAATTATTGCCTCGCTGTGGAAAAAGGCGATCAGGTGTACATCAATGCATCGTATCTGGCCGAGCCGCTGCTGCTCGAAGTAGCTAAAGCCACCTATCTGGCAGGTGGTACACCACACTTCAATATCGAACTCAATGGCCTCGGTGATATGCTGCTCGAATACGGACAGGAAGATCAGCTCACAGCAGTCAATCCGCTGAAGAAACTAGCCTTCGAGCAGTTCGACTGCTATCTGAATATCCGTGCCCCATTTACCAAAGGCGATGGAGATAAAGAGCCGGTAGATGATGAGAAATACAAACTATTCCAGCAGTCGCAATCGGTGCTCAATAAAATCTATTTTGACCGGATCGGCAGTGGCTCTATGCGTCGCTGCCTATGCCAGTATCCCACGCAGGCAGGCGCCGATGATGCCCGCATGACCCTGTCAGAGTATGAGCACTTCGTATATCAGTCCTGCTATCTCTATGACGAGGACCCAAAGGCCAAATGGCTGGAGGTCAGGGCTACACAGCAGGTGTATGCTGACCGTCTGGACCGGGCAGACGTAGTGCAATATAAAGGTCCGAACATAGACATGACATTCTCCGTCAAGGGGCGTAAATGGATCAACTCGGATGGTCGTGCAAATATGCCAAGCGGTGAGGTGTTTAGTGCACCGATAGAAGACAGTGTGAATGGATGGGCATACTTCAGCTATCCGACCATATACATGGGCAAAGATGTGGAAGGTGTAAGGCTGGAAGTGAAAGACGGCCTGATCACAAAATGGTCTGCCGAAAAAGGTCAGGACATACTGGACAAGGTTTTCTCAGTAGATGGCGCCCGCAGATGGGGCGAAGTGGCAGTGGGCACTAACATGAATATACAGCGCACGTCACGCAATATCCTCTTTGATGAAAAGATAGGCGGCAGCATACACATGGCTGTGGGCCAGTCATATAAACAATGCGGAGGCAAAAACGAATCTGCCGTGCACTGGGACATGATCACCGATATGAAAAACGGTGGCGAGATCATAGCTGACGGCGAGCTGATCTATAAGGACGGCGCATTTGTGATCTAGGTTTTAATGGATACTTTTGTTTTGATGAAAAAGCAATTTCTCCTTCTGATCTCGCTCTCGATCGTATCATGTCTCTATGCACAGATACCCAATGCCAGTTTTGAGATATGGGACACAATAGGAAACTACACTGTACCTCAGGGCTGGGACAATATGAATCCATCTACGGCTAATCTGTCTATCTATACCTGCACTGCCGGTACACCGGGCACTATAGGGGCCACTTTCCTCAAACTCACCACGCATAGTATAGCGAGCATGGGGGTCGTTCCTGGCATTGCATCGCCGGGTGTGCTGAATAAATATGATGTCAATCATCCATTGCCTCAATCCGGTTTCCCGTATGCACAAAGGCCGAATTACTTTAGCGGTATGTGGCAGTATATGGCTGCCGGCAGGGATCAGGGATATGTGGAGGTGCTTCTCTCTAAGTGGGACAGCGTGAACCACAAAAGAGATACCGTGGCTTCCCTTTCGGAGAAACTACCCGGTATGGTCATGCTCTGGCAGCCATTCAGCATCCCGCTGCAATATATCAGCGCTGCCTATCCTGATTCCGCTATCATCGTCCTGTCTGCCAGCAATCTGGCACCCGTATCAGGCAGCATTCTCTATGTAGATCAGCTGGCTTTCACAGATACGGCCATGAATACAGGTATCAATGATATAAGCATCGCATCGCAGATAGAGGTCTATCCCAATCCTGCCAGCACACAGCTCACTGTCAGGACCTCATCAGCCATTCTCAGTGCTCAGCTATATGACCTGACAGGAAGAATGATATATGAGGTGCCGGGAACCGATTCCGACAGGCTTAGCTTTCAGATAGATGCATTATCTAAAGGAAGCTATATGCTCAGACTCCAAACCACAACAGGCAGCTACTCTAAAATGGTAATGATAGAGTATTAATACACGGTGAGTTTCCGGTGTGTGACCCTATCCTGACGGGTATATACCAGATCATAAATGCCCGGCGATAGCCCCGAAATATCCAGTTCTGCCTTAGGGCCACTTACTGTGATCTGTTGCACTACCGATCCATTCATACTTGACAGTTTCAGGTCTCCTTTATACTCATTATCCGAAAATTGAATGGTCACCCGGCCTGAAGCGGGATTAGGATATACATTCAGTTTCCCCTCATTCATATCTTCAATGCCATAATACCAGTTATTGAATCCATAGCTGGTATCAAACTGCACTATGCAATTCGGATAAACAGAAAATTTCCAATAGTAATTGATAGTACATCCCGCCGGGCAGTCACCACCGCCATATCTGAAAGTATAATGCCGCACATAGCCCGAGTCTACCATATAGATATTGCTTGCATCACCTATCAGCTGCCCGAAGCTAGCGGATGTCTGAGCCATAGTGGATATGGTATTCATGATCGGTGTCATATTGACCGGATAAGAGGCCAGCACATTAAAAATATACAGGTTAGATAGGTGATACGGCGAAGCGTAATACAGACCATATTGATTGAAAAGATTGTCCAGTGTATCATTGCCGGAATAGATGCTGTCATTGAATATGTTTTGTACCCAGCCGGTGCTTCCGGTCACGGTCACTGTGACCATAGACGCATCTGCATCAGCCCGGGCATGTATACTCAGGAGCCCAAAAATGGAATCTATGATGTTTGAATATGGATACAGCGAATTGATGCGAAGGTTCCCGTATTGCGAAATGGCATAGAGGTCTCTCAATATCGGTATATAATGTGATGCGGGAATAATGGCAGAGTCCCGGTATGGATCATTGATGGAGATGATCTCCCGCAGGGCCAGGTATTTGGCATCGTTGACATAAGATGGAAACTGGCTGCTGCATTGGATCGTATCAAGCTGGGAATAGCTTTTAGAAACTGATAGCAGAAGAAATGTAAGCAACAGGTATCTCATATATCAAAGATAATATTAATTCAACACGCCTACCTCTTCAGTTTCAGATATACCGGACAGTGATCTGAGTGTCTGGCATCCTGATACATATTGGCATCAAGCAGGTTTTTTTCAAGGTTTTTGGTAGCAGAGATATAATCTATACGCCAGCCTTTGTTATTGGCACGGGCATTGGCGCGCAGGCTCCACCACGAGTACTGGTGTGGCTCGGGATGAAACACCCGAAACGTATCTATGAATCCTGAATCAAAAAACTTGCTCATCCACTTACGCTCTTCGGGTTTGAAGCCTGAGCTGTCTTTGTTTGACACCGGATTGTGAATGTCGATGGGTTTGTGACAGATATTATAGTCGCCGCAGACCAGCAGTTTGGGCCTTTCTTTTTGCAGCTTGTGAATGAAGTCATAGAAGGCATCCAGATATTTCATTTTGACGGCCTGCCGCTCATCTCCCGAGGTACCACTCGGAAAGTAAGCGCTCATGATGCTCAGGTCGCCTATGTCTATGCGGATATTGCGGCCTTCAAAATCGTATTCTTTGATACCGCAGCCTTTGACCACTTTGTCGGCTTTTATTTTGCTAAAGATAGCCACACCGCTGTATCCTTTTTTCTCTGCCGGAAAGGTATAACTGAGGTATCCCATTTTTTCGAACACCGTGGTGTCAAATGCGTCGTCGTCAGCCTTGATCTCCTGCAGACATATCACATCGGGGTCCATGCCTTTGATCCAGTCCATTAGCCCTTTTTTGATAGCGGCACGTACGCCGTTCACATTATATGAGATCACTTTTAGTTCAGCCATGAGAAATAGAATTTAGTGACCAAAGTAGGAATAATTTAATTATTGCAGATCGAGTCAAAACAGAGGGACTTAGATTTTGGCTTTTTCTTTTTGCACTTATGACTTGAATATACAAGCACTATATTTTCACTTATACATATGAATAATCCTAATTTACCACTATTGGGCTCTTTTTTCAAAAAAAATTAAAGTG